>JBEHWO010000105.1:0-17702 GCA_040217695.1 Vulcanimicrobiota bacterium
AAAATTTCAGATAAAAATAAGTCAGTGAAATGTGAAGAAGGGAAAACTTCAGAGAAGGAAATTTCGGATAAAAATAAGTCAGTGAAATGTGAAGAAGGGAAAATTTCAGATAAAGAAGAGAAAGTTAAATCGGGTGAGGAAAAGAAACTGGCTGGTTCTGAAAGTAAAGAAAAGAAAGATAGTTCAGATAAGAAAGAAGAAACGAAGAAATCAGAAGAGGAGAAAAGACAGGAGAAACAGGGCGGGGAAAGTAAAGAGACCAGAAAAGAGAAACTGGAAAAGACGAGGCCGGAAAAGAAAGAGGAAGAAATAAAACAGGATCAGAGCACCATCAGAGGTGAAGAAAATAAAGAGAAATATGATAAAAAAGTTAAGAACGAACAGGAAGAAAAGAGATTAGAAAAATATAAACAGGAAGAAGTAAAAGGAGATAGGAGTTCTGCAAAAACCACGGCAGATAAAGAAAAAGATTATGAAGAAAATAGAGATGGAAGTCATGGCGATGACAGGCACGATGACCGGGAAGACGGACGGGAGAACGAACGGAAAAGAGAACAGGAAAGACTGGGCGATGAAGAAGAGGAAGAGGAAATAAATATAGACTCAGACAGTAATTCCATATTTGAAGAGGATTTCCTTATAAATAGAAATGTTCGCTTTTCTTCCTCTATGATAGATAAAATCTATTCTTCGGAAGATAGAGACGGAGGAGAAATAAAATCTATCAATATCTGTAAAGACGGGACTCAGATGTTAAAAATCAGTAAAGCCTTACCTGTAACGGACCGTACCATAAATTTAACTGTGACTAAAAATAAAATAGATGACTTTTTAAAGGGTTTTACAGAAGAAGCTTTTTTATCCAGAGCTTTATATTTTAAGCCTGATTATATACTAAAAAACGGTTTTAATATTAAATCCATATCCTGTCCTGATATATTTAAAAGTTTTTATGAAGAAAGAAGGGCATTGCCGAAAGAATCGATACAGGAAATGTATTTCTTAAAAGGAGAAGAAAGAAAAGTAGAGCGTATCTATAAAAACGGCATGTTAGAATCTGTAACAAATTTACCTGACTATAAAAAGAGAGTTCTTTCAGATTTAAGTAATTCTTTTAAATACAGTCATGTTATTTACAGGAAACATTGTGAACAGAAAATCCTTACATATGAAGACGGCCTGTCGGTGGAAGATGCGGTAAATTATAAAACAGAAGAAAGAATATTTAAATTAAGACAGCCCGATGAGTTTCTTCTGACTCATAGAATTTATTATAAAGATAATAACAGAATTACCATGAATGAAGTAAAATATGATAATGGTAATGTAAAGGTACTGTTTACAGATAATGAAAAAACACTGATATATAATTTTAATAAAGCAGGGGGAAGAGAATATAAAGAACAAATTTTTAAAGATAAAAGAGTTAATTTAACATGGGCAAAATATGGCGTCAGAGAAGCCTCTTTTACTTTATACCCGTCAGGAGAGGGAAGAAGAACCTTTATCGATAATAAAGGAAACAGTAAAGAATTATCCTGGACACCTTCCGGAGAAGTTCTCTATATGAAAGAGACATTTCCCGATGACAGGGTGAACAGAGTATATGTTTATAAGAATGGAGTTATAAGGAAAATTTCTTGCTATCCGGATAAAAGTTCTGTTGATACAGTAAAATATCCGGATAATACCATTAAAAAAATATATAATTTTCCCGATAAAACAGCTGCGGTTATTACTTTATTTCCGGGACAGGAAAAACGCCGTACTGTCAGATATGCCGATGGCTCTATGTTATATGAAATGAAATACAGAGATAACTCCGTAAAACTTGGAAGATTGTTCCCGGACGGTACAGTAAGTCTTACAAAAAAATGGGCAAATGATGCAGGTGAAAAAGCAGTCTGCTATCCTTATAAAGGTATGGGAATGATTGTGACAGAAGGGCCGGAAGGGTATAAACTCATAAAAACTATTCACTCCGATGGTTCATGTGAAATTTCCAGAGACGGAGATGATAAAAAAGCTTTTCTGCCCCCCCGGATTTACAGGAATACGATGAAAAAACATCCTTTATATAATATGATTAATTCTCGTACCGCACATTTAAAATTGCTGAAAAATCCTTTCTGTAATTTGCTTTTAGACGGTGAACTCTGGGTTAATGCAATGCTCGGCATATCAGTGCCATTTATAAAACCTGTCAGAGAGATTGCAGATAAAGATAAATCTTCTGATAATCTTTATATAAAAGTTAATTTTTCCTTCGGAATTACCCCTGATAGGAGGAACTTATGAGAAGAACAGGACAATCAAAACAGAATGTCATTGAAACAGTAGGCATGATTAATAACAGGTATGAAGTAAATTTTTATATGCCTGTAGATTATTATTATCAAAAAATCAAGAAAATAGATGAAAATCTTTCCATTGAAAAAAGTAACAAAGAATCGCCTTTTTCCATTCCCCCTTTCTGTTATGACCTCTATATGGATGCAGATATGTCAGACCTGAGTGCTTACGCATTGAGTCATATGGATAAAAATAAATATGAATTGAATTATTATGTGGATCTGAGTAATTATTATAAAGAGAAAGCTGATTATGACCGTAAAAAGAGACTTTTTGAACTGGGAGATAAGGAAATATTTAAAAGGAAAGAAGAGCCTTTCTCTGCTCCTAAAGATGTATCATCTATCAGTGCCGAAGGTTTTGCCGCATCGGACGAAAATAAATATGATTTTCAGTATTATGTGGATCTGGCCAAATATTACAGGGAGATGGAAGAATATGAGAAAAAGCTGGAACTTTTCAATAAAGGAGATAAAGAAGTCTTTAACAGGAAAGAAAGAGATATATCTTTCGGGAGAGACTATGCCGGTCTCAGTGCGGAAGCTCTTGCCATAGCAGATAAACACAGGTATGACATGAAATATTATGAAGATTTAAGCAATTATTACATGGAAATGGAAGAATATAATAAAAAACTGGAGCTTTTCAATAGCGGTGATATTAATATATTCAATAGAAAAGATCAGATAATGACTCCATTGAGAGAAAGTTATGAATTGAGCCCTGAAGCTCTGGCAGCCCTGGACAGTTATCATTATGATTTTAAATATTACGAAGATCTGTCCGATTATTATAGAGACAGCCAGGAATATGAGAAAAAACTTGAACGTTTTAATGCAGGTGAAACTGATATATTTAAACGGAATACACGGGGGCCTGTTGATTATTACGAGCTCAGTGCCGAAGGTTTAAGTGCATCGGACGGTGCTAAATATGATATGGAATATTATAAACAGCTCAGTCAGTATTATAAAGACACCCGGGAATATAATCGTAAACTTGCTTTATTCAATGAAGGAGAAAAAGATATCTTCGAGAGAAAAGAAGAAATGTCATCAGTAAAGGAAACTTCTGACATAAGCCCACAGGGTCTGTCTGATCTGGATGGTAATAAATATGATATTCAATATTATGTAGACCTCCATAATTATTACAGAGAACTGGATGAATATAACAGAAAACTTGATCTTTATAATAAAGGAGATAAATATGTCTTTGAGAGAAAAGATGAAGAGATTATAAATACATGTGATAAAATAGAAATAAAGGGTAAAGAGAAAAAAGAAAAGATCTGGACACCATTGCTGGAAGATTTACTTGCCTTCTCGGAAGGAAAAACATCTCCTTATTTTCTTGATACATTATTTTATATGCTTGAACAGGTTGATGGAGAATTCAGCAGCAGAGCCAGTATTTCTAATTTTATAATTACTATGGAGTCTAAAAGTGAGGTTATAAATCCGGAAGAATTTATGGATTTCAGAAAAGTTGTTGAAAGTAAACTGTTGGAACATCAGATTCTTGATTGGAGTGAATAGTGAATAATATCCTGTTCTTTTCACTTTTCACTCCTTCCACAGGCAGGATTTTTGATTAACTCCTTGAAATTTATTTTATCCATAGTAAGCAGGTAACATTCCTTATATGTTACACATCTAACGGCTATGACCGTCCGGTCACAACAAAGAATGAGAATTTGTTTCTCCCGTCACGCGTCACGCGTTACGCGTCACGATTCTTATATAAATACTTATTAAAGAAGGTTTTTTATGATACAATCAGATAAAATATTACAACTAATTACGGAATTAATAGAGTCAGGAGCTTCTGATATACATATTTACAGTAACAGTGTTGCCTGTTACAGACTCTACGGACAGTTTAAATTTGCCGGTGAATATGGTGTTATTTCGCAGAAAGAAGTGCTCGGGCTTATAAATGATCTTACAGATGATTATCAAAAGAGTAAATTTTATTCGGAAGAACTTATAGATATAGATTTTGGTGCAGATATTCCCGGATCGTCAAGGGTAAGGGTCAATGTTTATACACAGCTTACAGGTGAAGCGGTAATATTGAGGGTTATCCCAACCAGGGTACCTACAATGCAGGAACTCAGACTTCCTCTTGTAGCGGAAGATCTTGCCAGAAATAAGAGCGGTCTCGTCCTTGTAACAGGCAGGGCAAGACATGGTAAAAGCACTACTGTTTCTTCTATGATAGAAATGATAAACAGTGAATTCGCCTATAATATAATAACAATAGAAAATCCTATAGAATTTGTATTTACTCCGAAAAAGAGCAGAGTAAATCAGAGACAGATAGGTTTTCATGTATGTAATTTCCCCCATGCCATTCAGAGTACCCTGAATGAAGATCCCGATGTAGTTTATGTCGGCGAGATTAAAGATATGGAAACTGCGTCAATGGTATTAAGACTGGCAGAAACAGGACCTCTTGTACTTGCCACGCTTCATACCAGAACTGCCACGGAAACTATAGACAGATATGTTAATTTTTTCCCAGAAGAACATAGAAGTACAATCAGAAATCTGCTGGCAGATACTGTAAGAGGTATAATCTCTCAAACACTTGTAAGGAGAAAAGATGGAAACGGACAGATCCTTGCATATGAAATTCTTATGGGGACTATTGCCGTTGCCAATCTTATAAGGGAAGATAAAACAAAACTGCTTTATTCCACCATGCAGACAAGCGGTGAAGATAGAATGTGCACCCTTGACGATACACTGAAACGATTGCATCTTGAAGGGCATATATCGTCAGAAGATGCCTATAAGATGTGTACAGATAAAAAGAGGTTTGAATATGTTATGAAAGATTACGGTCAGGGAAAGAGAAGATAGGTATGGAGTGCTGTGCTCAATGCGGTCGTAAAGAATTTGATGACCTGGGAAACTGTCTTCATTGTAACCCCTATGGAATAAGATGGCTCAAAGAGGGAACGGTTCTGGACGGCAGATATGAAATAAAAAAATCCATCAAAGCAGGTGGCATGGGGGCAGTATATCAGGGATATGATCTTCGATTAAAGCAGTTCTGTGCAGTAAAAGAAATGCACAGCCATGACGAAAGCAACCTTGCCTATCTGAAGAAACGCTTTATGGAAGAAGCCAAACTTCTGGCAGATCTCAGGCATAACGGAATCCCCAGGGTTACCGATTATTTTACTCAGGAAAACTTTTATTACCTTATAATGGATTATCTTGACGGCGTAGATATGGTCAACTTTATAAAAGTTGAGAGAGATAACAGAGGACTCGATGAAGAGAGTGTTGTAAATCTTGCCGTCAGTGTGTGTGATATTCTCATATATTTACACAATCAGAAACCCAGACCGGTACTCCACAGGGATATAAAACCCTCAAATATATTTCTCTGTAAAGACGGGAGGGTAATGCTTATAGATTTCGGTCTTGCAAGACCGGTAAATCCCGGTTCCATGACTGAAAAGACCATTGTAGGCACTGTTGGCTATGCTCCCATAGAACAGTATCAGGGCTATCCCGAACCGAGAAGTGACCTTTATGCTCTTGGCGGTGTTATGCATTTTTTACTGACTGCCATACAGCCGTCACCATATAATGCAAGACCCATATCTGAAGTAAGACCTGATGTGTCTCCCTGGCTTTTAAATATTATAAGGAAATCTTTAAGCCTTTCTCCTGACAGCCGCTTTGCTTCAGCTCTTGAAATGAAAGAAGTACTGGAGAAGAAAAAAGATATAGGAGAATATATAGAAGACAGCAGTTATGAACTTGAAAAGATACAGAAACAGTTTTTTCCCGATGAGCAGAGTTTTACTTCAAGAAAAGGTTTTCTGACCCAGAAGAAGATTACAAAAGAACACACGGCAAAAACCGGTCTTTATAATATTTCAGATCCTGCCGGTGTGGAGAAAATTATGGAACTGGCGGAAAAGGGAAATGACATGGCCATTGAACCTCTTATCGAGATGATCTCGTCCGAAGCTTTTGCCGATAAACACAGACAAATAGTCGAACTTCTCGGTAATTTTAAAGATGAAAGGGTTATAGAACCTCTCGTTAAAATGCTTTCCCATCCTGATGAAACCATAAGGAGATATGCTCCCATGGCCATAGGAAGAACAGGATGTAAAAAACCTTTGAAAGAACTTTGTAAACTCCTGAAAGACCCCGGACTTGCCGTAAGAAAAAGTGCTCTCGGAGCCATAGGGGATCTTACAGATAAAAATATTATGGATTTTCTGTCACTTTTTCTCACAGGTAACAGAGACGAACATACAGAAAGTTCTCATATCGGCAAAGATTTATATTTTGATAGTCTTGAAGAACTTATTATCTGCCTGACGGAAAACAGAGAACTTCTGAAATGTTACGTCCATCTTTCCATGCTTTATAATATGGACGGCAAGTTTTTTGAAGCAGAGGATTTTATAAAAAAAGCTCTTCAAATAGAACAGGATAATCAGAATCTGATATTATTCCATGTGAAAATCCTGATGAAGCTTGAAAAATACGGCGAAGCTGAGAAATATATGAAAAAGATTGTAACGGCAGATACCCCCGATTTACAGTCACTTTACGGAGAAATACTTGCATGTGAGGGGAAATACCCTGCAGCCATAGAGATATATGATGAACTTTACGTGACGGAACAATCGGACGAAAGGGAAGATAAATTGCGGGATCTTTATTATGCCTTCGGCAGAGAACTTGAAAAAACCTCTAAAGAACTGGCAATTGTACAGTATGAAAAAGCTTTTATGCTCAATCCCGGTTATAAAGAAAAGGATTTTTTTGAATCTCTCACACTGTTTAAAAGAGGAAAGATCAGAAAGAGTGAGAAGATTTTAAAAAAATATATGGATGAGAATCCTGAAGGCAGGTGGTACGATAAAGCTTTAAAACTTATGGATGAAATAAATTCCTCTCCTTTCCCCGGTATTGTCCCCTGGATAAAAGATTTTCTCCATCAGTGATTTTTTTTCTTCAATTCAGCCAGTTCTTTTTTCGTTTTTAACAATTCCTCTTTATAGTTTTCCAGCCTCTGTATATAGGCTCTGTCTGCATCTCTCTGACAGGTAAGTTCAAAAATACCTCCGGGACCCTTTTCCAGTGCATCGATTTCATGCTGTTTGGGCAATGTAACGAAGTAAAACCCGAAGTTTACTGTAATAATTAAAGCAACCAGCAATACCGTGCAGAATTCAAACATATTTTTTTTCATAATTTACCCTTCTTTTTCAAATTTTTTATCTCTTCTTTAATAACCTGAGTCTCTTCTCTGTATAACTCGATCTGAGTTTTTATAGGTGCCATAGTTTCTATTTCTGTCTGAAGATTTTCTATCTGCTGTTTCTGCGTTGCTATGATTTTATCGTAAGACTGATCTTTATATAACATAAGACCGCCTGTTAATATTAATATGAACACAAGGACTACAAGGATAAATATATGTTTTTTACCTGCCATGTTTTCGTCGTAATGGTTATTCATTTTTTCCTTCCCCCCTTTTTACAGTGAGCAGTGAGCAGTTATCAGTTATCAGGTGTATATGTTCAAATTACTGTTCACTGTTCACTGTATAAATATTCTTCCCGGGAAATAAAAAATCCTTTTTAAAGGGTTTTATTCATAGAATGTCGAAATTTTTTTATTACTGACCCGGGCATAAGCATTTATGTGTATTTCATAACTTTTTAGAATTTAAGTTGTCGTGACGCGTTACGCGTCACGGGTTTAATCCCTGCGCATCACGCATTACACATTACGAGGTCATTATTTATGAATAGTTATGAAACTAACTATATGTATTATTTATGCTTACCTCAGTAAGATGTATAGCAAATGTTTGAGAGAAGAAAGATGAAAACGTTATTTAAAAAATCCGGCTTTACTCTGATTGAACTTATGATTTTTATTGCTGTTCTTGCAATAATTATAGTCATAGGCACAGGCACTCACAGGTATTATCAGTGGCTTGCAAAAGAAAATAACTACAGTAATGCCGTCCGACAGATGAAACTTCAGAAAAAAATTCTCTCCAGCCTCCCTTTTGACAGTCTTCCTCCTGAGATTCTTCCTGTAGAAACAGACGGTAGAGTTAAACTTTCCAGTATGGATATAGTCCCCGGTAGCGTGACACTGTTTACTCAGAAAGACGGAGAAGGTATTTATAACATTGCACTGGATAATAAATACTTTAAGGTAGATGAAAAAAACGGCATCGTTACAATAAGTGACAACCATTATAGAGGTAAAAAAGTTTTTGTGAAATACAGTTTTCTTTTGCCTGACAGGGGAGAAGCTGCTACTGTTCCTTTAAAAGAACCTTATGAAATAAGACTCTTAAATAATCCTGTCAATGTAATAACAAAAATGGAACTTCTGGAAGGAAATAATTTTACACTTATATCTTCAAAGTTTTATAGAATTAAAGAAGGAGCAAAAGAAGTTATAATAGATAAAAAATATGCAGGTAAAGTGGTAAGTGTAACCTATACCGGCAGTATGGTCAGAAATATATGCACAGGAGAATTTTTATATGATGATCTTACACCTGCCAATGAACCGGCCCGATTTAAAATGATAAAAATTCTGGAAGATTATAAGAGCCTGAAAAATATTGAAACAGCTCTTTTACTGGTGAAAAGATGATGAAAAAAGAATCTGCTTTTACACTTATTGAAATTACTATAGTTCTCTCTTTACTGGTCCTGACTCTGTGGCCTTTCTATCTTCTCGGTGTTTATTCCTACAGGCAGTTTATCAAAGTTCATCAGGAAACAGGTATGAAAACAGATGTGGTAAATATAAAATTAATGATAGAAAGTGATCTTGCAAGAGGCGGAAAATTTTCCGTAAATTCCGATTATCACGGTATAAAAATAAAGGTTTCCGGTAGAGAAAAAACTTATTTATTTAAGGATGAAGCCATTTATTTAAAGAATGGCAGTAAAGATGTAAAACTTACCGTATATCCTGTAAATGACGCACTGTGGGTTTTTGATGAGAATAGCATTTCCATGAATGTAGAGTATAGATATAAAACTGTAATCGGCTCCGATAAATATTTTAAGGTTATAAGGGATATTGAACTATGAGGAACAGGGGAAATCAAAAAGCTATATCATTATTGATAGTAGTACTTCATTTTGCAGTTTTTATATTGTTTATTGAGTTTGCTTTCTACGGACTTTTTGGCCATATCTTTCACAGGGTTAATTATGAAAAGAGAAAACAGACTGCAGTAGATCTTATGGAAATGGGGCATGTGTATGCAGTTACTACAGGATACAAACTTCCCGGAAGAAATTTGAAAGTAGATGAAGAAGGTACCTTTAAAAGACATACCTATAAATCTCCGTCATTGATTAAAGACGGATATTTTACTCTGGAATATTATTATTTTCAGGGCTCTCCTGTGAAGGTAATATGTACCGGATATTTCGAGGGCGTCAGATATTCCGGCCAGATAAAGTGAGTTTTTTTATGACACTTATTCTTTTTATAATCACAGGCACAACCATAATTGTAGGTGCGTATTATCTTGCAAAATTTATAAAGAAATCCTTTGTAGCCGCAGGAGGAAACGCTCCTGCAGCACCTGTGAAATTGTTTGATTTTATCTTATGTTTTACCTGGGATTCCCTGTGGTATGACAGCTGGGGAATTCTCCGCGGCAGAGGACTGTATACGGATCTTTATTTATTTAATAACAAACTTCTTCAGATGCTCAGACTGAATCTGCCTCTGTCACATGCTGTTTCCCTTATACTCGGCGAGGGATTTGGCCCTTCGATTACTCTTAAATTTTCTCCGCTCCAGAGGCCTTTAAGAAGGGTTTTACGGGAACTTCAAAGAGGTAATTCTTTTTCTGCATCATTAAAAAAAGAGAGATTTTTTATACCGTACTTTTATATAAACATGATTGAAACAGGAGAAAGACAGGATAATCTTATAGCTTCAGTGGAAGTACTGGACGGATATTTGAAATCACAGAAAGAATATATTTCCTATTATGCCCATACAATCAGTTATACTCTTGCACTTGTATTTATAGCTTTCGCAGTCGTATTATTCAATATAACTTATATAATGCCTACTTTTGTAGATTTATTTGAAGGTATGGATGTGACTCTCCCTGTCTATACAAAAATGTTAATATATGTTACTAAATTATGGAGGAATCCGGTCACTGCACTGCCGGTTAATCTGATTATATTCGGTGTTATTCTTCTGATTTTATTTCACAGATGCGGCCTTATTAGAAACAGGCATGATCGCATATATACGAAGATCCCGTTTTTTTCAAGTCTTATCAGAAATCATGAATATATAATATTCTGTCGTGTTATGAGCGGTCTTTTAAAGAACTTTATGCCTCTGGATAAAGCCATTAAAATTGTGGCAGACGCCATGGGGCTTTATTTTTATTCATATAAGCTTTCTTCTGTCATATTAGAACCTTCATTGAGAAATACACTGGATAAAACAGGCATTTTTGACGATACATTCCTTTTTATGGTTTCTCTGGGAGAAAAAACAGAAAATCTTCCCGACGTTTTTAATGAAATGGCAGAATATTATGAACATGATTATGCAGTAAAAATAAAAAATTTATTTAAAATATTAGAGGTCTTATTGACTCTTTTAATTGGCCTGTTTATAGGCTGGGCTATAACAGGCATGTTCTCACCCATTGTTTATCTTGTAGTTGAAATGGGCAATGGGATTTTTAAATAAATATTTTAGAAAAGAAATTCTACAAGTGTCCCGTCACGCGTTACGCGTCACGATACCTGTTAACAGGAGTAATATATATGGATAAAACAAGAGAACTCATATCTTTTACTAAAAATCTCTATTATCTTACGAAAATGGGAGCAAACCTTACTGATGCCTTTGATAAAATCAGGAAGAATATTTCCGATAAATCGTTCAGAGATGGCGTAGAAGGTCTTAAAGTAAACATGGAAAAGGGGGTTTCTCTTTCTGAAGCAATGAAGGAAGAGTCAAAGGTTTTTCCCCCTGATTATGTGAACATGGTTGAAGCGGCGGAAAAAACTGATAGCCTATCTGCCGTTCTTTACGACCTGTCAAAATATCTGGAAACAGTCGAATTGACAAGAAGTCAGGTTAAATCTGCAGCTTTTTATCCATGTATTATTATTAATTTTGCTTTTATCTTTTTATTCTTTATCTATTATGTTTTTTCCGATATACTTTTTAACCAGTATGTTAATTTCTCAGTTCTTACAGCACAGGAACTTGACGGAATGTCACGTTTATTTATAAATATCGGGAAAATACTTTACAGTCCTGCTTTTCTGGTAATTATGTTTCTGGCTGTTTGTTTTCTTGATGTAATAATCTTCAGCAGGTCAACAGCAGGAACGAATTTTTTTATTAAACTTCCTTTTATAGGAGAGATTTTTCGTAAAGCCTATATAGTCCGTCTGTCCCGTGCTCTCGGTTTCATGCTCAAACAGGGTATTACCCTGGATAAATCTCTTGAACTGGCGGCAAAGACATCAGATTCATTACAGGTAAAGAATATTTTAATGAAAGCTTCAGAAAAGGTAAGTCATGGTAAAAGTCTCGGAGATGCTCTGGAGGGAGTAACATTTTTTGATAATACCTTTTTATTTATGATAAGACATGGAGAAAAAACAGATACCCTTCCTTCAGCTTTGTTTGACGGCGCAGATTATTATGAAGATGAAATGAAGATATTATATTCAGGTATGATGAAGTTTTCAGAACCTTTCTTTATTATAACTGCCGGTATAATTGTGGGTTTTTTTATAATATCTGTTTTTAAACCATTCTACGCCATAACAGGAGCAATATATTGATGTCCACTCTCATTTATGAAAACAGAAATTTTTTAAATATGGAAAGAATAGAAAAAGACGGGGAAAATCTTATATTGATCAGGAAAAATGTATCGGGTGAAAAAAAGACAGAGATAAACATGTCTCATATTACGAAAATAAGTGCTTCCAGGAAGATTTTCTCCTACTGTCTGGAGATTGAGAGTAATGAAGGTTCATGTATTAAATTCGGAGGTCTTGATGAAAAAGCCGTGGAAAATCTCAGACTTTCTCTGGGCTCTCTTGTAGAAATCCACAGTGCTTCTTCCGGTAAAACAATTACTCTGGAAGATGCCAGGAAAGAGAGTAAAAAAATACTTCAACATCTCGGAGAAGATTTTGACGGACGGTCTGTCATATCCTATCTTATAACACAGGCAGTAAAACTGGATTCCAGTGATATCCATATTACTCCCGGAAAAGAAAGTGCTCTTGTTCAGTATCGTATTGACGGACTCCTTCAGGAACTATCTTCTATTAAGTCAGAAGATTTTGAACGAATACTTGCCACATTGAAAAACCGTGCCGGTTTACCTTCCTATAAAAAATCAGTGCCTCTGGACGGAAGTTTTCACTTTGATGAGAATTCTTTAAACCTTGATGTAAGATGTGCCACTATACCGACACTCTTCGGTGAAAAAGCCGTTATGCGTATCTTAAATACGGATAAGAATCCCCTGTTACTTGAAGAACTGGGATTTTCTCAGGAAATGCTGGAAGATTATAAGAAATTAATAATAAATCCTCAGGGATGTATTGTTCTTACAGGGCCTGCCGGGAGCGGGAAAAGCACTACAATTTTTGCCTCTCTTATTCATAATTATAATGTTCAGGGAGGAAAGGTAAATATTGCCACACTGGAAGATCCTGTTGAATATATTATAGAAGAATTCCAGCAGACCCGTGTCAATCCTGCTGCAGGTATGACCTTTTCAGAAGGCTTAAGATCGCTTCTCAGGCTCGATCCTGATATTATAATGGTAGGAGAAATAAGGGATCCGGAAACGGCACATATGGCTATGAGAACTGCCCTTACAGGCCATTTAATATTTACTACCGTTCATTCCAGAGATTCTATCGGCGTATTTCCCAGGCTGATAGAAATGGATATAAAGAGCGGTCTTGTATCTTCCGCCATTACTGCAGTTCTTTATCAGAGGCTTGTAAGGAAACTCTGCCCTCACTGCAAGATAGAAATAAAACCTGATAAAGATACAGTGAAAAATATGAAATACGATGGTAATTTTTATAGTTCTGCCGGATGTATTCATTGTTCCGGCACAAAATATTCAGGGAGAACAGCTATATTTGAGCTTCTTACTGTAGATGAAATTATCTGCGACATGATCACAAAAAATGTTCCTTACAGGAAAATCCATGATTACTGCAGGGAAAAAAATATGAAGTTTTTAAGGGAAAATGCCATGGAAAAGGTTTACAAAGGCATTACTGATATGGATGAAATTATAAGAGTTTGCCCGTGAAGGTCGTGACAAAACCGGCCACTGTTCACCGATAAATGTATTGAAGGTCGTGAAAACTATGAATGAAACAAAAGAACTGGCTGTTATTACAAAGAAACTGGCCTGTTTTTTCCGTCAGGCTATTCCTTTACATGAAGCGATAGATAATATAGAAGGAGATATAAAAAATAAAAAACTCAGGGATAATTTTGATAAGCTTTCCCTTGTTCTGAAGAGCGGAAAATCTCTGTCTGACGCACTGGATGACTCACCTCCCATTTATCCTGTTCATATAAAGAAAATTATTCAGGGAGGAGAGAAAAAAGGAGAAATCGCTGAAACTCTGGAACAGATATCTTCATATCTGGTAGATGAAGAGATACTGGGCGCATCCGTATGCGGCAGAGGAATTATAATGCCTGTCGTACTTTATTTGAATATTTTTACAGCCCTTCTTATTTTAATAGTTTTTTTTATTTTACCGACTTTTGTGGAATTATTTGAAGGTATCAACCTGGTTCTTCCTCTGCCTACCAGGATGATAATGGCGCTAACAGTATTTTTGCATATACCGGGCATAGTGCCGGCAATTATTGTATTGCTTCTTGCAGTGGATACATGTGTCTTTCTCCTCAATCCTGTTAAAAATTCTCTTCTCTATAACCTGCCTGTAACAGGTTCTCTGCTTAAAAAGTATTATTCTTTTCAGATTGCTTCGACAGGTGGTATGATGCTTGAAAAGGGCATTTCACCTGAGGAAGTATTCCTTCATCTTTCCAGAGGGATTACAATGGGGCCTGTAAAAAAATCTCTTAACACAATTTATGAGCAATTGAAATCAGGAGAGAAACTTCATACGATCTTCGAAGTGCCGAAGTTTTTTCCCGATATATTCTGTTTTATTATGGCAAAGGGAGAAAGAGACGGAAATTTACCTGAAGCCATGAATAAATGTGCCTGTATTTTTAAAGAAGATCTGCTGAAATTAGAAATAAAAGATATTACACAGCCGGGGCCGGTATTTGTTATCATAATGGGAGGTGTTGTAGGGTTTATTGTTATCTCACTTTTTATGCCTCTTTATCAGGTCATGGGAACTATAAGATAAGTTTTTACAAATTTTAACAAAAAAACAAATTTTTTAACATACTTATTTTAAAATATAAACAAGAAAGGTGAATGGGCAAGGGTGGAGGGTGAGTCGTGAGTTGTGAAGGGTGAAGAGATTTTATGAAGTATCAAGAAAATAGAAATCTCGCGTTACGCGTCACGCGTCACGCGTTACGAATCAAAGGAGGTTTTCTTCAATGAAATTATTAACGGTAATTTTATCACTGCTCATTTTATCTGTTGTTATAAATTCAGGATGCGGTGACAGTGGTACGGTAAACAGTCAGGCTCTTCTAACTCCTACTGTTTCCATAGATCTTATAAAAGAATGTGATTTAACAGTTGATCCACTGGCGGACAGTGCCCTTATTTCGGATGATCCCAATGCTTTTATTTATATTGAAGATATTATAAGAAACATGCCTCATGTGAAAGAAGTGGTGGCAAAGAAAGATGCCATGGTTGTGGAATATGACTGGGGCGGTGTTGATGTATGGCTCGATCAGCCCACGCCTCCTCCTGATGCTTCTTTAAGGATAAGTTCTTCTGCTTTTTTATCGGAAGATAAATCTGATTTACTGAAGGCTGTTGGAAATAAAAAGGCCATCATAATTAACGTTATTGCCGCAGACCCGGGATTTACCGGTGATCTTGGAAATTTGAATAATATAGAAACATATCTGAAAAATAAAGGTTTTTCTGTAACAAGAAGCAATGATGCAACAAATTCAGTGGAAAGTTTTAAAAAGCTGAGTGATTACGGAGTTATAATATATAACGGCCATGGAGGCCTGGAAGATATGACATCCGGTTCTTATTACGGAATACAGTCAGGCGAGTTATATGATAGTGAAAATATTTCCGATGAGAGAAAGGAAGATATGGAGAACAAAAGAGTTGAAGAATTCACTGTAAACTGGGGCACAGGCAGTACAAAAGGACAGAAAAGCTTCTGGGGCATAACAAATAAATATTTAACTGCCTACACTTCCGGCTATGATAACTCATTTTTCTATAATATGGCCTGTGAAGGTATGAAGAAGCCTAAAAAGGAGAATGTTCTTCCTCCTATGGGGCTTACACTTTCAGGACTCGGAAACGGTATATATTTCGGATGGACGGAAAGTGTATCGCAATCATGTGATACAGGGGAAGTGTTTATAAAAGGAATGTGTGACGGAAAGACAGCAGGAACAGTTTATAAAAGTCAGAAATGGACAGATGCGTCACCGACTGCAGAATTAAAGTATTATCCTGTTAACAGTACTGCAGAGGATATCACATTTTAATGAAATAGCAGTGAGTAGTGAGTAAAAATTTTCTACTCACTACTCACTACTCACTATTCACTTTTTATCCCGAACAAAGCGAGTAATATCTGTTCCACCCTGTTTGACCATGCGTTCTCACTGTGATCTGCACCATGTGCTTCAAGATAGAAGAGATTTTTATTCAGTTCATATCCTTTTTCCAGCAGAATTTCACCCAGTCCCCGTGCATTTTCTACCATT
Source organism: Vulcanimicrobiota bacterium (assembly GCA_040217695.1). GTDB lineage: Bacteria > Vulcanimicrobiota > SpSt-956 > SpSt-956 > JAKJGF01 > CALARM01. Next base: position 16,317 of record JBEHWO010000105.1, read on the forward strand.
TCGCATATGCCGTCATTATCTTCATCGTCTCCTTCGAGCGTGCCCGCATCAAGCCAGATTTTTTCAGGGCCTTCGAAATTCTGTTCTTCTTTTATCTGTCTGATAATATCTCTGTCATCCCACCAGAGAGACGGCGAAATCACACCTGCCAGAGAAAATACCTTCCTGTATTTCCAGCTCAGATAGAGGGAACATAATCCCCCGAGAGAAGACCCCATTATGGCAGTTTCTTCTGCACTGTTTATTGTTCTGTATGCACCGTCAATAAAAGGTTTCAGCTCTTTTACTATAAAGTTTCCGTAATTTTCCACCTTTCCTCCTGTCCCTTCGGAGGGGTCATAGGTGTGAGTATATTCATCATCTCTGTCTCTGTCATTGTAAATGGCTACCATTATGATCTTTTTTATTTTGCCTTCTCTTATAAGCCTTTCTGCCGTTTCATCCACTCTCCATTCCACACCTCCGTAAGATGTGGAAGCATCGAAAACATTCTGTCCGTCATGGAGATATAGAACAGGGTAATGATTGTCTTCGTAATTATATCCCGGAGGAAGGTAAACCATAATGGTTCTTGTATCATCAAGATAGTGAGAGTAAAAATTTCTGTGTATGTCAAAGTTTCCCGTAAGAGTATTCTGACCTGTTTTTTCGTAACAATCTTCCCAGTTTTCCACTCTTATATAAATATCTTCGTCATAATTTATATAATTAATTCTATTTTCTATATAATTAAAATTTTCCGAGACCTCTACTGTTTCCCAGGAACCTCTGGTGATTTTATATTCCAGTGTCATGCCTTCCGGAAGTTCGAGTTCTATTTGATATTCATAGGCTCCTGTTTTATTCATAGCCACTCCGCAAGGATCCCAGTTCCCCAGTTCATAGTGGTTTCCCGTGAGATAAATGATATCTTCTCCCGGTGTTTCTATCGGAACTGTAACGATAAAATTTATTCTGGCCATAATTATCCTCCTTTTTTTCAGTGACCAGTGATCAGTAACCAGTGATCAGTAACCAGTGAACAGTTACCGGCTATCAGGTTACTTTTCACCAATCACCCGTCACCCGTCACCCATCATATATTCTACACAGACCTGCAGATTCCTGATTTTCTAAAAAATATGTTATAATAAATTATATCTCAATTGAAAGAGGTTGATTTTTATTATGAAAGATGACCCTGTAACTGAATTATTTTTAACGGAAGTAGTGGAGAAAATACTAATGGATATAAATAAACGTTTCAAATTAAAGCCCAAAGTGGCTATAGCAGGATTTTCGAAAGCAGGAAAGTCTTCTCTTTTTAATGCCATATTCGGACAGAATATAGCAAAAGTCAGTATGAGAACAGACGAAACAGTGGATACCCAGACAAAAGAGATTTTC
>JBEHWO010000106.1:0-17702 GCA_040217695.1 Vulcanimicrobiota bacterium
CTCCTGCCTCTGTGCGGCAGGTATATACTTTTCCTGGTCAAGAGGAAATATTTATAAGACCAGAAAACTTGAATAATTATAGAAACTGTTCAAGAAAGTATCGAAAAATTAACAAAAAGTTAACATATTATTAAAATAAAATATTGTATTAAAAAAATATTTATTATATTATTCATATATAAAGAAAGATTTCAATCTGGGAGGGATTATAAGATGCTTATTGGAAACAATACACAGATAAGCCAGAAACCGTTACAAACTCCTGTAAAGAAACAGGAAACATCAGAACCGAAAGATGGTTTTGTAAAAAACGATCCGAAAGATTTAGGTTATGTGGATAATTTAAAACATTCTACTTTAGGTGGTTTTCTTGCAGGATTTGTAAAAGTAGGTGATGCAGTGGAACATTTTATGCCATCTGTTGACGGACTGGATCACCCGGGGCTCCATATATTATGCGCCGTACCATCTATAGTTGCAGGAACAGTTGCAGGAGTATTCGGAGGAGCAACAGGATTTGTAATGGGAGTCTTCGGCGGAAATATAACAAATCATGTTGAAATGCCACAGATTTAGTGCTTATAACGGTAAATATTCCACTGGTTATAGTCGTGACGCGTGACGCGTAACGCGTGACTGGAGGAGATGCAGTATTTAGCACTGTTATTTAATAGTAAAAAAATAAAGGTACTTATGATACCTTTATTTTTTTTATTATCAATAATCTGAAAAATTTCCGTAAAATATTTATAAAAATGCCGGCTATAAATATTATAGTCAGTTTAAAACCAGTATTGTAATTTTCCTTACGGTTCAACGAAAATATTGTTTATAAAAATATTTATAATTACGTTGACTATAAATACAGATAAGCATATAATATATACTAGACCAATAAACATACAAAGAAAAAAATATAAAGAGAGAGAAAGAGGAGGATATTTTTATGCCAAAAATCGATAGTTTCCCCCATCCCCCCCTTTTGATAAAAGATCTTCAGGAATTAAATAAAGAGCATTTCAGCAAAAGTGCAACATCTATAACATACAGAGATTGTGGGGATAAAATCATAAATGAGAATAAAGATGCAATTGTAGTTATAGATAAAAAGGGGATAATCAATATATTTAACAGTGAAGCCGAGAGAATATTCTGTCATAAGAAAGAAGATATCCAGGGAAAATCCCTTGATATTCTCGTGCCGGTAGAGTTCAGAATGCTTCACAGACAGTATATACAGAACTATTTCTCCACAGGAAAGCCTGACGGAGGAATAAACAAAACCCTGACAGTTACTGCTCTGAGAAGTGATGGCACCATATTTCCCGTAGAAGTATCACTTTCCGGAAGCAATGATACGGATAATCCCTTTGTTATTGCAATAATCAGGGATATCAGTGAAAGTAAAAAAAAGGATGAAGAATTAAAAAAATGTCATAAAATCATTGAAGAGCTTACCAGGAAAAACAATGAAACATTTACCATGGTCAATGAAAAACTTCAACTGGAAATCACCAGAAGAATGAAAATTGAGAAACAATTAAGGTGCAGACTGTTAATAGAACAGCTTATGTCAGTCATAACAGGGCATTTTGTAAACCTTCCTGCCAGTCAGATTCATAAAGAAATCGACTGGGCATTAAAAGCCATAGGAGATTTTGCACCTGTTGATCGCTGTTTTATCGATCTCTATTCAGATGATCTGACCCTTATTGAACATACTCATGAGTGGTGTAAACAAGGTGTCAAACCGAGAAGTAAACGATTTAAAGAAGTATTTTTAGAATCCCTTTCATGCCTCTTTAAAAAAGGGAGACTTCTTGATTATATTTATATACCTCATAAAATTTCATGCAGGGAAGGAGAAGAAGAATTACCGGACTTTAACTCTGAAATGAAATCACTCTTTGCAATTCCTATGATAGTGGGACATAACTTCATAGGTTTAACAGGTTTTTCTCTGGATAAAAAGGGATATCTCTGGAAAAATGAAGATATAAACTTCTTTAAACTTACAGGAGATTTTTTCCTGAATCTTTTTGAAAGAAAGCGGAAGGATACGGAAATCAGCGAAACCAGAAACATGATCCAGTCTATAGTAGATGCAATTCCAGCAAAGGTTTTCTGGAAAGACAAAGATTCAATATACCGGGGATGTAACAGATTGTTTGCCATAGATGCAGGACTGAAATCAACGGCGGAAATAGCAGGGAAAAGTGATTATGATTTTTCCTGGGGAAAAGATGATGCAGAATTCTACCGTGAGTGCGATCGTCAGGTTATGAAAATGAATAAGCCTGAATACCACATGATGGAACCTAAGCCCGGTACAGGCATGAAAAAAATGGAATGGATCTATACAAACAGGATACCTCTCCATGATTGTGACGGGAATATTACCGGTGTAATCGGTATATATGAAGACATAACGGAAATAAAAAAAGCGGAGCAGGCAGTTCTGCATGTCATAACATACAGGGGTAATATTCTCAATAATCTCCATATTCCTGCAGTAATAATGGATTCTAATATGAGGATTATTTCTGCGAACAATCATTTTTACAGGCATTTTAAATTAACACCTGATAAAATTACAGGGAGGATATTATATAATCTGGATGAAAACCTGTGGAATGTTCCTTCATTACATAATATACTTGAACATGTTCTGGAGGAAAAAAGCTATGTCGAAAATTTCCAATTGATTTACAATTCTTCGCCTGAAGAAAAAAGAACATTACTCTTAAATGCAAGAAAAATCTTTAAAGAAGATAACAGACAGGTACTAATCCTTATTGCTGTCGAAGATATTACGGAACAAAAAAACATACTGAAGGAAGAAGAGAACTTAGTAATGGAACTTCAGTCATCGCTTGATTATATAAACAGTATGAAAGGTTTGCTTCCTCTCTGTGCATCATGTAAAAACATCAGAGATGACAACGGTTATTGGTACCGTATAGAAGCCTATATAGAATCTCATTCTCAGGCAGAATTTACTCACAGTATATGCCCTGAATGTCTGCAGAAAGATTTCCCGGAATATTCGGGCAGTGAGTCGTGAAGGGTGAAGAGTGAGCAGGGGCGTTTAATTAAACGCCCTGGGATTAAATACGCATCACACATCACGAACCACCCGTCACGCTTTACGAGTTACGCGTCACGAGAGCTTATATGAATTACTTATGCTTACCTCAGTAATTAGGAGTTACCCATTTTGTCATTGCGAGGAGCGTAGCGACGAAGCAATCCCAACGGATTTATGTTGTTATGACGGGATTGCTTCGCTGCGCTCGCAATGACAGGCTTCCTTTTACTTTTTGCGCAAGCCCTGATTAATCACGCGTCACGCATTACATATCACGCGTCACGCTTCATTACTCACAGTTTTACTTTATCTTTAAAGTAAACTCACCTTTATCTTTAATCTTTACATAAAGAGATTTCTCTTTGGAATTAAAGAAATAACCTTCTCCTTTAACGTCAGGATTATCGTATCTCTTCAGTGATTTACACGATAGCGAAACGTCCTGAGGATCTGTTATATCATATATTTCAAAAGCAAAATCTTTCTTTTTACTGTCATATTTCCTGTAAGGTTTTGTAACGGATATTTCCAGAGAAGAAGTCTTCCTGCTTTCTATTTTCGTAATACTGTAGAATCCTTCTTTATATTTACAGCTTACTCCGTCATCTTCATATAATTCATAAGTGGAATCCTCTGACGGGAAAACCCTGAATTCATATTCTCCAATTTCTTTTTCTCCTACATAATTCTGACACTCCTGAAGTGGTATTATGCCTCCTTCTCTTATAAAGAGAGGGATTTCAGACAGAGGAGCATCTATTACAATCCACCGGTTCCCCTGATATACAGTCTTATCTCTCATATAAAGCCATTTTCCTTCAGGAAGATACAATTTCTTTGCCATATCATTTTCCGAGAGAACAGGAGCTACGAGAAGGTTTTCACCTATCATAAATTCTTTCTGTGCATCTTCTTTATAGCATTCACTGTCATGTTGAAAATTCAACAGAAGGGGCCTCATGACAGGAAGTCCTGTTTTTACGGCATTATAAAATTCATTGTAAAGACATGGTAGGAATCTGTATCTCAATTTTATTGCTTCCCCCGTATAATATTCCACGTCTTCTCCGAAAGACCATGGCTCTTTTGCCACCATGCCCTTGCAGGAATGGCCTCTGAAAAACGGCGTAAAGGCACCCAGTTGCATCCATCTTACATAGAGATTTTTTGAAGGGTTCCCCTCAAAACCTCCCACGTCACTTCCCACAAAAACCATACCGCTCAGCCCCATACTCTGCGGCATAAGACATGCAAGAATAAGATGGCTTTCATTTGATGCATTGTCTCCTGTCCATACTGCGGCATATCTCTGAATACCGGAAAATCCTGCCCTTGTAAGTATAAAAGGTCTTTTTCCTCTGTCCTGAAAAGACTTGAACGTAGCCTTTGCCATTTCAAGAGCGAAAACATTGTGTATTTTTTTATGATCAGCTCCGAAACCATGATCGTTGAATCTTACCATATCAGGCACATATTTTCCCCATACTGCAGGCTCGTTCATGTCATTCCATATACCTTCGATACCGAGATCCAGAAGAGAACCATTCTTATCAGCCCACCAGTGAGCAGTTTCTTCTTTAGTAAAATCAGGGAAATAAGCCCATGAAGGCCATACTTCTCCTTTATAAAGCGTTCCGTCAGGATATTTTACAAATAAATCTTTTTCTATGCCTTCTCTGGCAACAGAGTAATTATCATCAGCTTTTACACCGGGGTCTACTATTGGTATCACTTTAAAACCTTCGGCTTTGAGATCTGATATGAGCTTTTTCGGTTCAGGGAATCTTTCTTTATCCCACGTAAAAACCCTGTATCCATCCATATAATCTATATCCAGATATATTACATCACAGGGTATACCTCTGTCTCTGAAATTCCTGGCTATTGATCTTACGGAAGACTCGGGATAATAACTCCATCTGCTCTGCTGGTAGCCGAGAGACCACAGAGGAGGAAGTTCCATTCTTCCCGTAATAAGGGTATAAGAAGAAATAACTCTTTTTATGTCAGGGCCGTAAATGAAATAATAATCCATTTCCCCGTCTTCCGCACCGAACCAGTAAAATCTGTCATTTCCCGCACCCATATTAAAATATGATTTATATGTATTATCAAGGTAAATCCCGTAGGCTCCGCTGTTTCTTACACCTGTAAAAAAAGGAATGGACTGATATAGCGGGTCCTGATCTTTACTGTAGGCAGGGAAATCGGAATTCCACATGGTATATTGATTGCCTCTTTTATTCAGAGCACCTGTTTTTTCTCCGAGACCGAAAAACATTTCATCAGGGAAAAGTTTTTTGTAACATCTCACTTCAGAGCCGTCAAAAGACACTCCGAAAGATGGGTCATCCTGATTTATGAGGTTGCCGGACTTATCATAAATTTCTACTCTGCATGGATTTTTTCTTATTATAACCTTCATTTCCTCTGTAGATAATTCATAAAAATCTCCTTTTTCAGCAAATGAAAATTCTGTTTTTTCCGTATTATTCCATATAACTCCACAGGAAGGTCTTTCTGAAAATTTTTCTCTCACATAACGAAAACGGATAATATTGCTCTTTAAAATATAAATATTCAAAAGACCTCCGGAGAATTTAAATTCCACCCTGTTATCATGCCTTACGGCTTCCTTTACATTTCCCGTAAACATACTTTCTGCCTTTACCTTACAGGGGATTAATAAAAATATTACGATAATAAAACTCAATAAAAAAATTTTCACTTTTTTAGTCCTTTCTTGAAAATAGTGAGCAGTAAGTAAAAATGTCCTGCCTGCTCACAACTCATTATTATAGTTAGTTTCATAATAATCCATAAATAATGACCTCGTAATGCGTAATGCGTGATGCCCAGGGATTAACCCCGTCACGCGTTACGCGTTACGCGTCACGGGAGCATATATGTATTATTTATGCTTACCTCAATAAATATCACTGTTCATAATCATTATTTACTTTTTCCATCAATTTTATTGACAGAACGGAAATAATAAAATAATATTATAACAGATATAATCTGGAAAAAACAGTCAGGGAGGTACGGGGATGCAAATCCTTAAAAAAAAACATATTACCCGGAAAGAAAGTGAAGAACTGTACCGGCTCAATAAAGAACTGACATTTTTAAACACTTTAACCCTCACTGTTATCAGCGAAACATCTTTACAGGAAGCCTGTAATTCAGCAGTTCGCCAGATATCTTCGGAAACAGAAGCAGACATAACGGCAATCTTTCTATATAAAGATAAAGTCCTTGATTTAAAATCTTATAATGTCAGAAATGGTGATAAAGAAGAATATTTCACATTTCTATCCTCTATGTCACCGGAGACAGACAACCCTGTTTATAGCAAAAATACCTCTGAAGATATCGCCAGATATGAAAAAATAAATATTCATTCCTTTGCCTTACTGCCTCTGTATTCTAAAAATAACCTTACAGGAACGATCTTTATAGCTTCCCCGGAGGAAAGAGATTTTTCACGGAGATCTGATTTTCTGGAGAAGGTGGCACACCATCTGTCTGTAATAACAGATAAATTCCTGTTGCTGGAAGCAAGCTGTAATTATGCGGAAAAACTGACTCACACCTTCAGGGAAGATACGGAAGAAACATTAAATTATCGTGAAGAGCAACTGAAAAAACAGAATGATGCTTTATTATCACTTATGCTTGCAGGAAATCTCTTCAAATGGAATTTCAAACGGGCCGTTTCCGAAATTACAGAGGCCTGTTCAGATATGCTCGGGACTGAACGGGCCAGCATATGGTTATACGATGAAGATTACTCGTCAGTTCACTGTATAGACCTTTTCGAAAGGAGCAAAAACCTTCACAGTGAAGGAGAAGTGCTGCAGTCGGCCGATTTTCCCGAATATACAAAAATCCATCTGACAGGGAAGCCTGTAGCGGCAGCAGATGCCAGGACAGACAGGCGCACATGTGAGATCCCCGAAGATTACTATAAAAAACATAACATATATTCTCTCCTTGATACGCCTGTATGGATCCATGATAAAGTGGGAGGTATTCTGAGTTTTGAGCATACATCGGAATGCAGGCAGTGGACAGGAGAAGATGAGAGACTGGCTACTGCTATGGCTGCCATTGTGTCCCTCTGTTTTGAAGTATATGAAAGGAAGAAAGCAGAGGATGAAAGAAGTCGTCTCATAGAAATCATGGAGAGTACAAGTGACCTGATTGGAACGGCAGCACCTGACGGTGTAATATCTTATATGAATGCTGCAGGTAAAAAACTCATGGGATGGAGTGAGAGTGAAGATTTATCATGCCATAATCTTTCTACCTGTCACCCTCTATGGGCATACAGGTTAATAGAACAGGTAGCCCTGCCATGTGCCAGAGAGAAAGGCATATGGCAGGGCGAAACAGCAATAGTTACCGCAGAAGGCAGAGAAATACCTGTATTTCAAATACTCATGTCTCACAGGTCTTCCGAAGGGAAAATCAGGTATCTTTCCAGCATTGTAAGAGATATAACAGAAAGGAAAAAAGCTGAAAAGATACTCAGAGAAAGTGAACTGTTCCTGAAAGAGACACAGAAGATTGCCAGACTGGGAGGATGGAAGGCAAACCCTTATATGGACTATCTGGAATGGACAGAAGGTGTATATCATATAATAGAAGAACCTGTCTGCTACAGGCCTGCCATGCTGGAAGGAAGCAAATATTACGCGCCCGAATACCTTCCTCTTATTTATGAAAATATTACAAAATGCCTTAAGACAGGGGAAACGTTTAATATGGAAGCAGAACTGGTGACTGCCGGAGGGAAAAAACTCTGGGTAGAAATACGGGGTATCTCTTCTGTAATAGAAGGCGAACATTCATATACTATAGGAACAGTTCAGGATATAACAGAACGTAAACTTGCAGAGGAAGCTCTGAGAGAAAGTGAAGAAAAATTCCGGAGTATTTTTGACCTTGCACCATGCAGTATTGCAATTACAGATATGGAAGGAAGATATATGGATGTAAATTCCAGGTTCTGTGAAAGAAACGAAGTGGAAAAAAGTAACGTCCTGGGGCATAAACCCTCAGAATTCTACCATACATATCAACAGGCCCATACAAATCAGACAGTAAGCATGGAAAAAAAGATCAAATCCAATGGATATATCGAGAATGAAGAAATAGAATTGGAGAGAAAAACTGACGGGACAAAAGTTATTCTGCTGGTTTCTTCCAGAATAATCAATATATCCGGCCTCCCCTGTATTCTTTCTTTATGTGAAGACATAACAGAGAGAAAAAAGCTGGAAGAACAATTACGTCAGTCCCAGAAAATGGAAGCCATAGGTCAGCTTGCAGGCGGTGTATCTCATGATTTCAACAACCTTATTCAGGTCATACTCGGATATACCAGTATTGTCATGGAAGATCTGGATCCAGAATCTCCCAATTACAAAGATTTAAATGAAGTATATCAGGCAGGCACAAGGGCTGCTTCACTGACAAAACAGTTACTGGCATTCAGCCGCAGACAGATTCTCCAGGTATCATCTCTGAATATGAACGACGTTGTTTCCGAATTGACAAACATGTTACAGCGCCTCATAGGTGAACATATAGAACTACTGGTAAAAAAGGAACAGAATCTGCCGGCTATAAACGGAGACAGACATCAGATAGAACAGGTGCTGATAAATCTATGCGTAAATGCCCGTGATGCAATGCCTGACGGAGGTACTCTGACTATCGAAATAAAAAATCTTACCTTCGACTCTGATTACTGTTCAATCAATCAATGGGCAAGAGTCGGTCAGTATGTTATGACATCTGTTACAGACACAGGGTGCGGCATGGATAAAAATACTGTAAAACAAATCTTCGAGCCCTTCTTTACAACAAAGGAAAAAGGCAGAGGTACAGGTCTTGGACTTGCCACAGTATACGGTATAGTCCGTCAGCACCAGGGTATAATTAATGTCTACAGTGAACCGGGTTATGGAAGCACTTTCAATATATATTTACCTGTAAGTGAAGACACTGTAACAGAGACAGAAGAAACAGCATATATTCCGACAGGCGATGGCGGCGAAACTATATTACTCGCCGAAGATGAAGAGCAGATAAGACGTATGGGGAAAAGAATACTGGAAGAAAAAGGTTACAGGGTCATAACGGCTTCTGACGGAGAAGAAGCATTAAATATGTATAATAACTATAAAGATGATATTCATTTGCTTTTCCTCGATGTAATAATGCCTAAAAAAAGCGGGAAAGCCGTGTATGACAGAATCCGAGAAGCGAATCCTTCCATAAAATGCCTCTTCACAAGCGGGTACAGTGATACGGCAGTTCATAAGAATTTCATACTGGACCAGGGGTTAAAACTTATTCAGAAACCTTACCAGAAAGATCTTTTACTGGGTATGGTTCGCGAGTTACTCGATGAGAAAATCGAGAAAGTAAAGAAAACAGTTATGATAGCGGAGGATGAAGAAGCCCTGAGGGATATAGCCGTTCTGTATATAAAATCTATGGGCCTGGAAGCTATAAGTGCTTCAGAAGGTCTGAAGGCTCTGGAACTTTTCAGAAAACACTCTGACGAAATAGGCTGTGTGCTTCTCGATCTTCAAATGCCAGGCATGGACGGGTTAACCGTTTTGAGAGAAATGAAAAAGATCTGTTCGGATGTAAAGGTTGTAATCACAAGCGGCTACAGTGAGGCAGGTGATATCAAGAAGATACAGGCAGACGGTATTGCAGGATTTCTTCAGAAACCTTACAGCCGACAGGAATTCAGGGATCATATAAAAATAGCTCTTTCATTACCGGAATGATATGAACTTAACGCTATCCGTATGAGACAGGATTTTCTTTTATAATTGCGAATATTTATATGATGCGACACATTTTTACCGGAGTGATTTTCGTAATATGAAACCTTTTATTATCATCATACTTCTGATTTTATTCACTGTAACCTGTGTAATATGTCAGGAACCTGCATATCATTACGGAAAGCTCATTGATAACATGGACTCAGTAGATGTCCATAAAGAACAGAATGACTCTTCAGATATCGTTGCACAGGTAAAAAGAAAAGAATATTTTTTGCTTCTATCCGGTAAAGACGGATGGAGTCATATCATTACTATGTCAAATATTACCGGCTATATAAGAGAGAATTCTGTAAATGTAAAAGGTACAGCCTGCGGTATCGCCTCTATAGATACGGGCGATGACGATATGCATACATATATTTACATGGACGTTTCTGTACTTTCTTCAGCCATTGAGACAGTAACAGACGGAGATTATGTGATAGTTCTGGATAATTCCGATGGCGATGGTTGTGACGATACGAATATAGTGCTTACAAAATCAGGCATAAAAGGTTATATAGACGAAAAATATGTACGGCCTATTTCCATAAAATAGTAATACAGTATAATGTAAGGCACTTTAACAGCAGGAGGGGAAAAAATGCCCGAAACAGAAAAAAAACCATATGATGACAGAGAATTTTCTTTTCCTCCCTTTGTCCTCAGAGGAACACTTCCGAATGGGCTCAATTATTTTATAATGGAACATAAAAAACCGGACGACAGAATCCTGGCATGGCTTGTCGTACCTGTCGGTTCCATTCATGAACAGGACGGCGAATATGGTATTGCCCATTTTATCGAACATATGGCATTTAAAAGAACAGAGCATTTTCCTCCCGGCGAAGTGGTAAAATATTTTCATTCCATAGGCGTTGACATAGGGCCAGGGATAAATGCTCTTACAGATATAGACAGAACAATATACAAAATAGAAGTTCCGTCAGACAGAGAGGAATACCTCATAAAAGCTCTCACTTTGCTCTGTGATTTTGCTTCTTCTGTGATGTTCTTACCTGAAGAAACAGAGAAAGAAAAAGATGTTATTCTGGAGGAGCTGAGACTTGATTCCGATGTTATGACACGATTATACAATGCACACAGAGACATCAGGTTTAAAGGCTCTCCTTATGCTCAGAGATATACTCTGGGAACAGAAGAAACAATAAAGAACACTGGAGCAGAAGATTTAAAACGGTTCTATTCTTACTAGTACAGACCTGACATTATGGCTCTTATAGTAGTGGGAGACTGTGATCCGGCAGAAACGGAAAAGAAGATAAAACATATCTTCCAATCCATTCCGTCTCCGGAAAAAGAAAGGCCGGAACTTGTAGTACCATTAAAACCTCACCATATATACACCGGAGTCTTTACAGACGGGGAACTTCAGGAATCCTATGTTTCCGTATATTATCACAGAGACAGATCACCTATAAGGAATAAAAAAGATTTTGCCAGACGGCTCTGTGAAGAAGTCATACTTGAAATGATAAACATGAGAATCTGCGAGGAAAGCTACAACAATCCCGATACACCTGTCATTCATGGAGGAGGATGTGTATTCAGAAAGATTAAATCATTCAATGAAGTAAAATTCATGGCAACAGTCAGGCCGGGAAGAGAAACGGAAGGTCTGGCCAGGCTGTCAGGATACATAGAAGGTTTACGTCAGAACGGGTTTACTGCTATAGAAAAAGAAGAAACATCGGCACAGTTCCTGGAAGCTTTGAGAAGAGCCAGTGAAAAAAAAGAAACGAGAGAATCGGAAAGTTATGCGTCATTTATGATGGAAGCCTTCATGAAAGAAGGAATATTCATATCACCTGATGACTGTTACAGTTTTGCCTGTGAACTGCTTCCCCGCATATCGGACAGGCAGTTTCAGGAAACTATAAAATATCTTTTTGAACCTGTCAATATGTCTGTTATAATTTCATGTCCTCCCTCTTCAACGTGCAGTGATATTCTCAAAGCAATAGAGAAGATAATAGCAGAAGGAGCCATAGATTATAAATTTAAAGAATTGAATTATTCCTATAATTACAGTTATATTAAAGGGGGAGGGATTTTATCGAGAAAGACAATCAGAGATATTACAGAATTAACCTTAAAAAACGGCCTTACTGTAATGCTTAAAACTACGGATTTTGAGAGAAAAAAACTTTATGTGACTTATGTTTCCAGAGGAGGAAAACTTCTGGAACCGGCCGGCATGGCAGGTATGTTTGAAGTGGCGAAAAGTGCCTGGGCAGAAGGAGGTACAGAAGATTTAAATCAAATAGAAATAGAAAGGCTTTTCAGGATAAACAGTATTGCCCTCATAACGACAGGTGTTGCGGCATATGGTCTGAGCGGCCACTGCCCGTCTGAGAACATGGAATATTTATTTCAGTGGTTCTGGCAATATCTCCTAAGACCGGGTTACAGAGATGAAGCCATAAATTACAGTATAAGAGCGATACAGGAATATATAAGGCAGAAGAACCAGTCGCAGGACGGGCTTATAGGCGACGAAATGAACAATCTTCTTCTTCCGGGCAGTCCTCTCTCTGCCAGGCTTTCAGAAGAAGATGTATGCCGGTATACAGACAGAGAAGAGTTAAAAAAATTCCAGGTTCTATCGTCTGTTCCTTCAAACAGCCAGCTCACACTGGTAGGTTCTTTTGATATGGAAGATGCCATTATATGTGCCTCCAGATACTTTGGTTCTCTTCCTTCAGGGCCCAATCCGTTCATAGAGCCACAGTATCTTGAAACAACATTCCCTTCGGAACATATAAAAAAAATTATTTACAAAGGGAGAGAAAATAAGTGTCTGGCTTATATGATATTCCCCGGATGTATGAAGGGAGCGGAAGATGAAATCCCCCTTGATCTTCTGGCAAAAATCCTGAGTATTCGTTTCTGGAATAATATAAGAGAAGAAAAAGGTCTTGTTTACTCTATCAATGCACAACATTATTCGTCAGGTACCATAAAAAATTACGGTACTCTCAAGATCGGCTTCGGAACCGATCCTGACAGCGTAGATTATACTGAAGAATGTATAATGGCAGATATTCTGGATATAAAAGAAAGAGGGATAAATTCGGACGAACTTGATGTGGCAAAGAAAATTTTACTGACAGGTTACGGAGAGTATCTGAAAAATAACAGTTACTGGCTCGGTGAGCTGTACAGTTCTTCTCTTTTTAAAATCAATGTGGAAAGAATATTCACTGCTAAAAATGATATTTTACATATAAAAGATGAAGACATACAGGCTGCTGCATGTAAATATCTTGATAAAAATATATTTTTAATAGCCATGCCGGAAAAACCGGACATGTAATTTTATAAGGACTCTGTTGCGAATCTCACTCCCATATCAAAAGCTTTCTGACAATCCAGAGGAAACTGTATTTTCCTTACTTCTGCTTTATGTTCTACGCTGAAAGCACCGGTTTCATATTTAGAGTAATCGTCGAACTGCCAGGTATCATTGCTGTACATTACCTCATTGTGACCGAATGTTCTGGACATAGCATTTTCCATAGCTATCAGATTCTGTTCATAGCTGAATTGCTTCATCCTGTCTGTATCCACATTCATCGTATATATAAACCCTGTTTTCATTTTTTTCGGAGCGATTGAGCTATATGTGGCATCATATACAAGATACTGAAAAATCAATCGTTCCAGAAAAGAACGCATTTCCCCCGTTACATTTCCGAGATAAATCGGTGACCCGAGAATTATGCCATCGGCCACAGCGAGTTTTTCAAGTAAAGGACTCAGATCGTCTTTTACCACGCATTTGCCGTAGCTTTTTCCTCCAGTGAGTTTGCAGGCAAAACAGCTGATACATCCTTTAAAATTCAGGTCATAAAGGTGAACAAGCTCAGTTTCTGCCCCCTTCGATGATACTCCTTCCATTGCCCTGCCAAGTAATGTTGCAGTATTCCACTTCTTCCTGGGACTTCCGTTAATTGCAATGATTTTCATATATGTTTGTACCTCCGGATATATAGATAAAACATTATAACACCTTCTATTGACAAATAAAAGGGAAAATTACTATAACTTTAAATTATTTTAGATTTCTGAAATAATTGTAACACCAGTAAGGATGCCTGTTCCGGCAGTTCTCAATTTTAATGTTTCCTATTTACTTTTTTTTCATTTTGAGAGATAATTAATATATAAGAGAAAGGGGGGGTGACTGATGTTAGAAGTTATCAGAAATTTTCCCGGAGCAGGCAACCTTTCATGGGAAAGTAAAACTTCTGCCATAAAGGATCAGCCGGAAGGCATGAAGGAAACAGACCCTCTGAAACCATTTCATGAACTGGCAGGCGGAAAATCTTTTCCCTCTTTACCGGAACAGTATAAAGACATAAAAGGGGACATAGAAAATCCGTTAAAACTACCGAAAAAAGATAAAGACCTGGATGGAGTGGTAGGCGATTTCATCGAGCCGGAAAAACCTCCTGAAACAACATCTATACTGACCAGACCACCTGAACCGGCATCAGATTTGACAGCACGGCAGATCCCGCAATCGGCATCCGAAACAACAGGACAGACAGGAGATACCCCCCGTGAGACTCCTGCAGGCGAAACACCCCCGGAGGACAGATCTCAAGGAACCAGGGCGGAGACTCCCGCGGCAGAAGGCTCCGGGCCACAGACTCAAAGAGATGAAATTTCTGTCTTGCCGGAACGAAGAGCAGGGCAACAGGCAGAAAGCTCTCAGAGAACTGCCGGTACGGAAGAAAAGCCTCCGGAGACTTCTTCTTCCGGGATCAGACGGCCGGCCGGAATGGCTCACAGGGCGGAAAGACCGGAACAGCCACAGGGAGAAAAACCTCCTGAGACTCACGCAGGCACGACAGTACCGGCTGAACAAAGCACGAGGAATACGAATACAGGAGAACAATCTACAGCCCCCGTACCTCCCGGGACAACAAGACGACCGGCGGGGCGAAGCCAGAGGGCAACCACAGGACAGCAGAGAGAATCTCCTCAGACAGAAAATCCTCCTGAAAGGTCAATCGTTCAAACAGCCAGTCAGGATTTTTCTACCAGAGGCACAGGGAGTCAAATCAGTACTCCTGAAAGAACGGTAAATACATCGGATGTGACGACTACTTCATCGGCAACGCGTTCACGTGTAACACAATCAGGGATAGAGGGAGCAGCAGAGGCAAACAGGCAGAGAGACAGAAGTGCCTGGACATCGGTAGGTCCGGTTCAACTGTCAACAACAATATCTACCAGACAGGAAGCATCGGCTTCAGGAAGAGGCTCACTTCCGTCTGATTCATCACCGGGCGGCGCATCAGGAGATGCCGCTGCAGGTTTATCAGGTGAGCGCAGAGTTGCTGCACGTTATAGAGGTATAACTGCAACTCACACTACATATATTCGTGATGATGTATCGGTAAGAGGGCAGGCAAATCTTGATCCGCAGAGAATCAGATCGCTGGAATCACCGGTTGAAGTAGACAGAGCACAGGTAGAAGGGCGGGTCAGGATGGGAGAGGAAAGGCGAGTAGATTTACCGGGAGGCAGCTTTTTCAGAGTAAGAAGCGAATATGACCAGGGTGCCGGTATAGACATAGAAGACACCAGAACCGATACATCTCAGGGTCGTAACTGGAACGACAGCCGCAGAGAGAGTTTACAGGGCTCTATAGATGCAGGACTGAGTCAGACTATTGAAGGCAGAACCAGTTCCGGTTCCGGTTTATCTATGTCGCTCAGAGGGACTGCAGGAGTCGGAGAAGGGGGTGCCTTCGAGAGAGGCATTTCCCGTGATGAGAGAGGCATTCATTTACAGATAGGAGGAGCAATACCGGTAAAAACGCCCTTCGGTGCAGACGGCAGACTGCGTGTTGACATCAGCCAGCAGGATATTGAGCGTGCCAGGGCAGTTGCAGATCGTGCCAACACTGTAATAGACGGAGTGCATACAGGTGTAGCTACCGGCGTTCACAGGGCATCTGAAATGGCCGGTGACGTGAGGGATGATATAAACAGAGGAGCAAGGAGAGTGGGACACCGTATAGAAGCAGCCAGAGACAGAATTGGCAACTGGATAAGCGGAGATGACTAGTTTTTTACAGGTAAAAGAGGCGCTCATGTAATTTACATGGGCGCCTGTTTTTTTTACAGAAATATCTACAAATATGTCTGAAATTTGCCATTATTTTTCTTAAAATAAAAAACCGGGTTATATTACTCTTTCTACCGGGGAGCATTAACTTATGTCAATTATATTGGCCGGTAGTAGCATTCGCACAGGCATAATCACCCAGGCCGCACCTCCAGATACCCCCTGAAATTGCTCCTACCTGGTCATCACTCAGTTCTTCGACTGATTCACTGTTCTTTGCCCGGGACAACTCATCCAGCGTAAAATCAAAACCTTTTCCCAGAATGAATTTCTTACGGGACTCTGAATCTTTACATGCTGTGACAGCTGTAGAAAAGTCCTCGTCTGTTTTCATTCTTTCAATAAATGACTTTGCCGATTCAAAGCTCATAATTAATACCTCCTTAAAATATTTATAAAAGTATTATAACACACATTATCAACCGGGTCAGAAAAGGATAAATTTTTCTGTAATTCCTCCTCCGATCGAGCAAATCAGTCTGCCCCTGTGAAGATGGATTTTATCCCTCTATAAAATAATAAGGAGGAAGAACGCCACAAACCTTTTCACCACCGGCAATAGCCATTATATCGTCATCACTTAATTCTGCTCTTACCAGTTCTATGTCTTCTGCCGTAAAATCAAATCCTGCTTCTTTCACAAAAGCTGCACGTGTCTCTGCATCTTTGCAGTCAGTTACCTTCTTTCTGAAATCTTCATCTGTTTTCATTCTGTCCACAAATGCCCTGGCCGGTTTCAGACTCATAATACAGACCTCCTCAATATAAATTATTTACTGTGGTGAGCATAAATAATACATATCTGCTCTCGTGACGCGTAACGCGTAACGGGAGGAAGACTCCTTATTACATGCTTATGCTCAGATCAATAAAGTAATTATAACATAAACCTGTGAAGAAGTTATGAAGAAGCTGTGAAGATTATGTGAAGAACTGTATTTTTTTATAAAGGCTCAGAGATTGTTACTATATAAAAAGGAAAATTTTCCGGCGGTTATCGCCAGGTCAGTATATCCGTTTCAAAGTTTCTCCAGAAGCTTATATAAGCTTTGGCTTCAGGAGGAAAGGCTTTCTCATAAACTATTTTCATGTGACTTATTTTACGGAAAATATAACTATGGTAAAGCTCAAAGGGAAATATGGTACTGGTATAACCGGTCCATTTCATCAGGGCATCGCATTTCTCCGGCGTACATAAGGAACGTCTGACAAGATGGGTCAGAAAACCTTCCGTGTCAGGTTTTTTCTTTTCTTCTTTACTCTGCAGAAAATATTCTATACCTATTTTGGGCAATACTCTATGTGAAATGTCAAGATTATATCGACAAAAACCGGGAAACTGAGACAGTTCTTCTATAAGTTCCATCGCTTCCTTCGTCAGGTCCGGAAATTTAATATGAGCAAGGTAGTCTTCAAGGAATTCTTTATCAATCTCAATTACCACTCTTACAGCCTCGGTACCTCTGGACATCATCAATGCGGCATAAACTACCCTGGCACCTTCTGGCAATGCCTGCAGGCAGAAGCGAAGATTATCCTTGATCTTCTTTCTTAATGATTTACCTCCCAGACATGTAAGGCCATCAATAATAGAGTC
>JBEHWO010000107.1:0-17692 GCA_040217695.1 Vulcanimicrobiota bacterium
ATATGACGAACGTCCCGGGCTTGATGTGAGAAAACCTGCCGGAGAATATGATGAACGTCCCGGGTTTGGTGTGAGAAAACCTGCCGGAGAATATGACGAACGTCCCGGGTTTGATGTGAGAAAACCTGCCGGAGAATATGATGAACGTCCCGGGTTTGATGTGAGAAAACCTGCCGGAGAATATGATGAACGTCCCAGGCTTGATGTGAGAAAACCTGTGTTGAGCGGAGGAGAAACATATTCGGATAGGCCGAGACTTGATGTGAAGAAACCTGTAACTATTTCGTCTCAGGAGGAAGTAATTAAACGTCCTTCTCAGGAACTGAGTTCCCAGGAACAGAGGAGTGATGTCAATCCTCAGATGGTTCTTGAAAAAAGGAAGGAATTTTCAAAAGGTTTTTTGAAGCCGAGAAGAGAGACAAATGAAATAGAAAGTGTAATGACAAATAAACTTCCAAAAGAAAGACTGGACGTACTTACAGGAAGACAAGGGGCGCCCGGTGAAACTTCAGATAGCAGTAAGATATCAAAAAGATCCTTCAAACCAATTGGTGTTGAAAAACTTACCCGTTCTACAAATGAACTTGATGTTATGCAGAGACCCGGAATAGATGAAAGACAGATTTATAAAACAGAATCTGACAGTTTAATTCAACCGGTACCATCTGAAGGACATGGTTCAAGCGATATACCCGATATGGATGAAATACTTAAAAGAGTTTATCTATCTACCAGAAGACAGGTACCTACCAAAGCTCATATGCTGCTTGAACATTATACGGTAACTGAAAAAATTGGTTCAGGCTCTATGGCAAAGGTTTATAAGGCTAAGCGGGCTGATACAGGTGAGATATGTGCCATTAAAATACCCTATGAACATTTACTCAATGACGAAGGTTTTATAAATAGATTTTTTCAGGAAGTTGATAAATATAAAGAGTTGAACCACCCAAATATAGTAAAGGTCTATGATGCATTGAGCAATGAAGATTCTATATATATGGTTATGGAATTTGTTGATGCTATGACATTGAGGGAATTATTAAGACTCAGTGGAATAAGTAACATGGACGTTGTATGGGCAATCAATTTTATAATTAAAGTCTGTGAAGGATTAAATTATTTACATTCCAGACGAATTATTCACAGTGATATAAAACCTGAAAACCTTATGGTAAGCCCTGATGGCAACGTGAAAATTATGGAGTATGTTACCGTTAAATCTGTGGAACAGATAGGGCCGACTAAAGGAGGATTTTTTGCCGGTTCTCCTCATTATATGCCATGTGAATTATTATCTAAAGACGGTGGAGATGAGAGATCCGATATTTATTCTCTCGGTGTTGTCTTTTATGAACTTATAACAGGTAATGTTCCTTTTTCCGGGAGCAACCCGTTGATAATTATGAAAAAACATAAAGAAGAAGAACCGGTACTTCCGAGAAAAATAGTTCCTTCTATTCCGGAAGAAATAGAAAAAATTGTGTTGAAAATGCTTGCCAAAGCACCGAGAGATCGTTTCAGTTCTGTCAGGGTTGTTTCTGCTTTACTCAGTGGTTATTTGACTATGAGAGCTACTGATAAGAGTTATTTAAAACCAAAACCAATTAATTACAGTTCAAATAGTTATGATAATTTTTAGCTGTCAGCTCTGAGCTGTTGGCTGGAACAGTGGTATAAATTAACGATTGTGACTGAGTTCAATCATAACAGGAAATGAAAATCTGTCTTCGCGTCACGCATTACGCGTCACGGGTTACGATTATCATATAAATTGCTGAAAGCTGATTGCTGGATGCTATAAACAAGGAGTGAATAAAGTGTCTGGAAAAAAGTGGACTTTTACCTTTATTTTTTTAGTAATTTTTGTTTTTTCATTTTTCCCTCTTAGTTATGACATGTTCTTTATAGCCTTTGCAAATACTCTGGAAGGAAAGGTAATGAAAGTCAGCGGAGAGGTGGTAGAAATAAATCTTGGTGCCAAAGACGGACTGGTCAAGGGAACAGAGGGACTTATCAGACTTACTATAACAGCGAACGGTCAACCTGTAGTACTTGATATAGCCAAAATAAAAATAACTGACGTTAGTGACAGTACATCAAAAGCCAGAATAACAAGAAAAACTTCAAATGTTCAGGCCGGTTATAATGTAATATTTTCAAATATATCTGCAGTAAACTCCGGATCTACTGCCACACCTAAACAGGTAACTCCTCCTGTTATACCTGTAATACCGACAGCAACGAATACGCCGGCACCTGTAATACCGACAGCAACCGATACGCCGGCACCTGTAATACCGACAGCGACCGACACTCCAGGGCCTGTACCAACCGATACACCTGTACCTGCAGCGACTTCAGCAGTTCCTCCTACCGAAAAGCCTGTTATGTCAGGTACCACTGTAGAAATAAAAACAGATCCTTCCAGAGCCAGGGTTTATCTGGAAGGTGCTTTAATAGGCAGAACTCCTTTAAAACTTACAAACCTGGTTCCCGGTAATTATCTTATGACTGTTACCATAGAAGACCTTATGTGGGAAGAGCAGGTAACTATAAATCAGGGGGATAACCTTCTCGAGCCGAAATTTAAGCGAGTTCCTTACAATGGTATGGTTTACATACCGGCCGGTGAATTTATAATGGGAAGTGAAGAGCAGAATTCATCTGATGGTCCATCTTCAAAGATGGAGCTCGGAGCCTATTATATAGACAGATGTGAAGTAACTATGGCGGAATATGCATATTTTATAAAAGCAACTGGCTATAAGAGCCAGGGTGCGTGGGATATGTATTTTAAAAAAGGTTATGAAAATTATCCTGTTGTTAATGTTACCTGGAATGATGCCAGGAGTTATGCAGAATGGGCCGGTAAACGTCTTCCTACAGAAGCTGAATGGGAGAAAGCAGCAAGAGGACCTGATGGCAGACTCTGGCCGTGGGGCAATGAATGGGATAAAAATAAATGTTTGAACACTACTACAAATGACAAAAACCTTATGGCCATTATGCTAAATATGGGTGAAGGTAAAGGGCCTGTTCCTGTTGGTTCCGTAGAAAAAGGTATGAGTCCCTATGGTGCTATGGATATGTCAGGAAATGTGGCAGAATGGATAGCTGACTGGTATCAGCCTTATCCTTATCAGGGCCCATATGATAAGGGTAATGTGAAAACTATCAGAGGCGGTTCCTGGTATCATTATGAAGGATATACGAGATGTTATAGCCGTATTAAATTTGCGCCCGATAAGGGACAGAACCAGGTAGGCTTCAGATGTGTTAAGGATCTTTAGGGGGATTATTTATGGGAGTTGCTTATTATATAGTTCTGGAAAAAAATATTCCCGATAAGGAGCTATATATTGACGGGAAGGCACTGGCAGAGGAAGAAGAAACATTAAAAGAAATTGCACATTCTCAGGGTGTGAAGGATTTAATGAGTTTTTTCAGTGCTTCTCTCGATGAAGTGGAAGATTTTTTTGATGAGTACTGTGAAATGGAAATACCTGAAACAGAATGGTTTTCTCCTGACGAAGGACTGGCAACTGTGAGGGCTATTCTGGATTATATGGAAATGGATAGAGATAGTTTTATACACAGGGAAAGACTGTTAGATGATTTGAAGAAGTTTGAAGCTATTTTACTGAAAGCTCAAACATATAATATTAAATGGCATCTTGCTATAGACGTTTAACCTATATGATAGACAGATTGGAAAAACAAAAAATAGAATACACTGATAATACGGGCAAACATGAAGACGGAGAAATAGCCTGTGTTTTCACCACGTTACCTCTGCTTGGACAAAAAATCAGGGTGATAAAATATGATAATAAATTGTGGTTTATGTCAGCAGATCTTCGCAGAGTTATCGGGATAGAGCATGGAGGCAGATTTTGCGAGAAAGCCCCTGAAGAAATGAAAAAGAGGGTTAATATTAAGGGATGTGATAAATTAAAAAGAATAATTTCTCCTGACGGATTAAAATTACTGATTGATAAAGCCAGATGGGGAAGATTATTTCGTTACAAATTTATTATTAACTTATTTATTGAAGATTTTTTAGAAAAGCAGAGAAATGGAGTTTTGTAATAGTAATTCTGTTAATTGATGTTTTTATTTCAAAAATGCGTAACTCCTGTTTAACGTTTGTTCAATATTTCTTTTATGCCCTCTGTAGCGGGGGCATAATTTTTGTACAGGCTCAGTTCTTTCCCGTATTCTTCTATGGCTTTTTCTTTAAGATTACACTTTGCATAGACCCGGCCAAGCCAGTAATGACCTGCAGGAAGTGCAGGATCCAGCTGTAATGCTATGGCAATTTTATAAACAGCTTCTTTTATATTATCCTGTTCATAATACAGTTTCCCCAGTTCCAGATAGGCTTTAGCAGATTTGGGTTCCACCTTCAAAGCATAATTTATATCTTCAAAGGCTTTATTATAATCTTTTTTACCTCTGTAAGCACCGGCTCTTACGAGATAAAAGGTAGGATTATTTTTAAAAAATTCTTCTTCTCCTTCGAGCATATGTAAAGCTTTATCGTATTTTTCATCTATAAGTGCAATTTTTGCTTCCTGAAGATCTAGGGCCTTATCAAATTCTTCTTTTATATCTTTTCTTTTACTGTAATCTATTTTTCTTACTGTTTTGAAGGTTTTTTCTGCCTTGTCAGGTATATTTCCATCCAGATATAATACTCCAAGTTCGTATAAACCCATCGCATAGGGGCCCATCATGGTAGAGGTGAGTAAATCCTTATAGACTCCTTTATCTGTGATGCCCCGTAAAAGATATGTCTTTTCAAATAAAGAACTGCATATATTCAGATCATTTATTTTATTCGGAGACAGTACTTCATATAAAATACCTCTCGGAGCAAGGTTTATTGATGGCGGCAATTTTACTGCGCCGTGATAGGTCAGATATATTTTACTATCAGCATTTTTCTGTATAAAATGTACCAGAAAATCTTCTTTATTTTTGACAGGATCCATATCCAGTCTTAAATTCATTCTATCCTTTAAATATTTTTGATAATATGGTTCACCTATGAGTCCTATGGATAATATTTTAATATCCGGCCTCATATGTTCTACCTGCTGAAAATACCACAGAGGAAATGTATCATTATCTCCCGCCGTTATAAGTATGGAATTTTTTTCCGGTGTAAGAAGGCAATTCTTTGCAAAATCACAGGCTATATAATTATTACTCTGATCACAGATTGGATAATTAAATATTAAAGACATTACAGGGACGAGCAATAGTATGGACATGAGCGGTTTCATTTTTATTTTTTTTGATATTTCAAATACAGAATAACCTGTCCAGAGAGAAAAGATCAAATGGGACGGCAGAAAAAATCCGGGAAGTATGGCTTCCAGAAATAACTCTATTTCTGTAGATATTAAATAGGAAACTAATAATACATTTGTAATATAAATAATAAGAGTAAAAATAAATATTTTAAAATATTTTTTTGCCAGCAATATACAGCCTGAAAACCCGAGTAATATGCCGAACCAGTTGAATTCTTTTATCATAAATGTTCCGTACAATGCAAGTTGTTTAAATGTATGAGTAATACCTGTCCTTTCAGTTGCCTCATGCCATCCGTAGATTTTTCCCGTAACAATTTCTATAAAACCTGATATGGTTGTCGGATCTCCCCAGTGATATTGTTCCGGCGTGGTCATGGCTCTCAGAGGTAGAAACAGGTAAGGAGTAAGCCCTGCTATAATAAGTAATAATGTAAAGGAAATTTCCCTTACAGAAGGTTTTCTTGTTATAAAGAACATATAGAGAAAGGCAGGAATAAGTATTACCATACTCTGATAATGATAGGTCATA
Organism: Vulcanimicrobiota bacterium; assembly: GCA_040217695.1. Taxonomy (GTDB): domain Bacteria; phylum Vulcanimicrobiota; class SpSt-956; order SpSt-956; family JAKJGF01; genus CALARM01. The sequence goes on from JBEHWO010000107.1 coordinate 5,854, forward strand.
CTCAAACCGAATACAAATCCCCACAGATACAGATACTTATTATTGTCTTTATATTTCCACGCACAGAATATAAGTACTGACAGCAGAAAAAGATTGAGGGTGTAGCCTTTGGCAAAATGAGAATAGGTCCAGAAGGTAAGAGAGAACATAAATATTATAACTGACATAATGGATGAAAACAAATCTTCTGTAACATGGAAGGTTATAATATATAAAAATACCAGTGTAAGAGATGCAAAAAATACAGACATCATATTTACTCTCCACGCTATGTTTCCCAGCGGAACAAGTGTAAATATTTTGCCCAGAATTGAGTAAAGCGGATAACCGGGAGGGTGAAGCTGAGAAAAATTACAGGCACCACACATAAATTCTCCGCTGTCTCCGAAGGCAACACTTTTACCGGACGTAAAAGCATATAAGGAGAAACTTATAATGAAAATAAGCAGATATATAACAGTGTTTTTTTTATTCATAAGTTAGGAGTTATCAGGAAATAACTATACTCCTTTGCATAGATAAATACATATTATGGAATTTCAGTGGCCAGCCCCTTCCGAAAACAAATAATCCTCTTCCTCCTGACTTTGTTCTTCCAGGCATGTCATATTAATTCTTAATGATATTATATACAGGTGTTACGACGAATTTCTTTTCTCCAAGGACTGGCCCCTGAAATTCTTCACTATGATAATGTAACTTTCTATGCAAAAAAGTATACATCATAATATTTACAGTTTATATCGTTACGCGTTACGCGAGGATATTAGTCGTTCTAATAATTTGCCAGAGTTATTTTTCTTACAGTCCTTAGCTATCAGAAATTAGCTGTCAGCCATCAACTAAAGCGCACAAAATTACCTGTTATGACCGTTCCACGGCCGTAACCAAAGCTGATAGCTGACTGCTGAAAGCTATTTTTAGCCGCATTGAGAAAATCCGCAACCTCTGCATACAACACATCCCTCGCTGAATTCCAGCATGTTTCCACACTCGGGACATTCGGGACATATTCCCGTAAGATTAAAAGATGCTACTTCAGATTTATCAAGAGATGTAGAACCATTCATTTCCACATAATGTTCTATGGCTTTCCCTATGGCATCAGCACAGGAGAGGGTCATATTGCCTTTATCCCAGCAGGGAGAAGGACATCTTATACCTCTTATCTGTTTTACAATTGATTTTGTGTCAACACCTGCTCTCAGTGCAAGAGAAATGAGTCTTCCTGTAACTTCAGCCTGACTTGCAGCACATCCTCCTGATTTTCCCATTCTGGTGAAAACCTCACACAGACCTGTCTGATCTTCATTTATTGTAATATAAAGATGACCGCACCCCGTAGGCATTTTTATCGTTGCTCCTTTCGTGAGCATAGGCCTGGGTCTCGGTTGAAGTTTAAAGCTTCCCAGTTCTTCTTTTGTAGCTAAAGATTGCATAGATTTATCTCCTTTTTCTGATTTTTTGGCATCTTCTTTAGGTTTTATTTTCATACTTAAAACCTGAACGTTTCTGCTTCCATCACGGTAGACTGTCAGTCCTTTACAGCCACTTTCATAGGCAAGCAGATAGGATTCTTTCACATCTTCTTTTGTGGCATGATTTGGGAAATTAATTGTTTTGGACACAGCATTCTGTGTATATTTTTGAAAAGCAGACTGCATTTTTACATGCCACCCGGGAGTTATATCGTGGGATATGATAAAAGTTCTTCTCACATCTTCCGGTATATCCGTTATATCCTGAATAGAACCATGTTCCGCTATTGTCCTCATAAGTTCCGGAGAATAAAAACCTCTTGTTTCCGATACTTCTTTAAAGATAGAATTTACTTCAACAAGTTTGTCATTATCCAGAATATTTCTCGTATAACAGAGAGCAAACAGAGGTTCAATACCGCTCGAACAGTTTGCTATAATACTTATGGAACCTGTAGGAGCTATAGTTGTTACTGTTGCATTTCTCATTTTTGGTCCGCCGGGTCTGTCATAAATACTTCCAAGGAAATTGGGGAAAGTGCCGCGCTTTCCGGCAAGGTTTGCCGAGGCTTCTTCTGCTTCAATAGCAATAAAACGCATGACCTCTTCTCCCGTTTGAAGCCCTTTTTCCGAATTATAAGGAATACCGAGCTGTATGAGCATATCTGAAAATCCCATAACCCCCAGCCCGATTTTTCTGTTTCCTTTTGACATTTCTTCTATTTTTTTAAGAGGATATTTGTTCATGTCTATAACATTATCCAGGAAATGTACGCTGTTGTGGACTAAATCTCTCAACTTTTTGTAATTTATTTTCGCTTTCCCTGTGTGGTCTTTTATGGCTATTTTGGCTAAATTGACAGAACCTAAATTGCAAGACTCATATGGCAAAAGTGGCTGTTCGCCACATGGATTGGTGCTTTCAATATCTCCTATAAGAGGAGTCGGGTTTGCTTTATTCATCCTGTCTATAAATACTATACCGGGTTCACCGTTATTCCACGCAAGTTCTACAATTTTTTCGAATACTTCTTTTGCTTTCAGTTTTTTTACCGGTTTACCTGTCCTGGGATTTATGAGATCATATTCTTCACCTTTATCAAGGGCTTCCATGAATTTATCTGTAATTGCGACGGAGATGTTAAAATTATTCATAGATCCTTCTTCTTTTTTACATGTAATAAATTCCATTATTTCCGGGTGATCTATTCTGAGAATGCCCATGTTTGCACCACGCCTGGTTCCGCCCTGCTTTATAGTCTCTGTAGTAGTATTAAAAACCTTCATAAAGGATATGGGACCGCTTGCCACACCTTTTGTGGACATGACTATATCATTTTTAGGTCTTATGCGGGAAAAGGAAAACCCTGTCCCTCCGCCGCTTTGATGGATAAGTGCCGTGTTCTTTATCGTATCAAAAATACTTTCTATAGAATCTTCTACAGGGAGAACAAAACATGCCGAAAGTTGCTGGAGTTCTCTTCCTGCATTCATCAGTGTAGGAGAATTAGGAAGAAAATCCAGTTCTGACATCATGGTATAAAATTTTTCTTCCGTATCTTTCAGATTTGCATTACTGTCATAAAGTTTATCAGCCCGGGCAATATTTTTTGCCACTCTTCTGAACATATCCTCAGGTGTTTCTATGACATTACCTTCATTATCTTTCTTTAAATATCTTCTCTCTAAAACTGTTATGGCATTCTGTGATAAATTTAAATTTGTCTCCAGGCTGTTAGGCATCAGTTAAGGTTCCTCCTTGAATTTATCTATAAAAAAAATAAAACTTCACACGTCAGTAAAGATTTTGTGTAAGGGATAGTTTTTTAACTCACATTAATAAATTCTTCTCAAAAAGTTAATTTCCTTTAAGAGAAAAATTTTTTTATAAAGACTTTATAGAAGCTTATGATATAAGGTTTTTTCGATAATATCTTGTAGAATTATTACATTCTGCCGTTTTTTTATGAAATAGCTTAAACTCTTGTAGTATAAGGTTTTTTGGGGATGGTTTCAGATACTGTCTGCAGGCCTGTTTCATTGCCGTTTATGCGCCGGTAAAGAGGAGCGTGTTCTCCTTCTGTAAGACAGGCTGATAGTATTGACTTTTTCTATATTTTTTGTAAAATTAAATGGTAGGCCTGTGAATAAAGATGTGTTGTCTGGAGTTTTTATAATTTTTCAGGAGGCTATCATGGATAAGAAAAAAAAGAAAAAGAGTAAAGGTAAAACCAGCCTGAGACCGCTGATCTATATAATAATTATAGTTTTAGGGCTTTTTGTTATATCTTATACTTCTGTATATTTAATGGCAGGCATTATTGGAAAAGGTCAACCGGGACTTTGATGCCGGTCTGTATGGACCATGACCCTGTATGTCATCTCACATAGATATATATTTTCTGTATTTGTTAAATAGATATTCTGTAGCCATTTACCATGAGGCGATGATGAACACAGCAGGTATGAACAGGAATCTGTTCGCATGTATTTCGAATTATCGGTGTAACAACCATGACCGGTTCGGTCACAAGGAAGTATGAGAATTTGTTCCTCCCGTCACGCGTTACGATTCTCATATAAATCTGTTTGATAAAATTTTTGAATTAGGGGTGATTTATTGCCTATAAATCAGGATGCCTTTTCTTTAAAAAAGAAAGGTGAAGTAAAAAAAGAAAAAGAAAGAGCCATTCTTGTAGGAGTAAGATTGCCGTCCATGTCGGCAGAAGAGGCAGAAGAATCCATAGAAGAACTGGCTTTTCTTGCTGATACGGCAGGAGCAATAGTTATAGACAGGGTAATACAGCCGAGAAAATCATTGAATCCTGCCTTTTATATAGGTAAAGGCAAGGTTTCTGAATTAAAAGAACTTGCTCTTCAAAAGAACGCCAACCTTCTTATTTTTGATGATGATCTGCGATCCCGTCAGGTGAGAAATCTGGAGGAAGATTCACAGATAAGGGTTATAGACAGGACAGAGCTTATACTGGATATATTTGCTTTCCGTGCCAGAACAAGAGAGGCAAAAATACAGGTAGAACTGGCACAGATGGAATATACTCTGCCAAGATTAAAGAGGATGTGGACTCATTTTTCCAAAATAGAAGGCGGTATAGGCATGAGGGGGCCAGGTGAAACACAGCTTGAAGAAGATAAGAGATTGATCAAAAAAAGGATATCAAATTTGAAAAAATCTTTACAGGATATAGAAAAGAGCAGATATACCAGAAGAAAGGGGAGAGCGGGCTTTTTCAATGTTTCCCTTATAGGTTATACCAATGCCGGTAAATCCACTGTTTTAAACAAACTTACAGGAGCAGATGTACTCTGTGAAAACAGATTGTTTGCCACGCTCGATACTACTATAAGAAGACTTTATTTAAAGGATGATATAACGGTTCTTTTGAGTGATACAGTGGGGTTTATAAAAAAATTGCCCTCTCATCTCGTAGCATCTTTTAAATCTACACTTGAAGAATTGAAAGAAGCAGACCTGCTTCTTCATGTTATAGATACAGGACATAAAAATTTTGAAGCCCATATGTTATCGGTAAGTGATACACTTAAGGAACTGGAAATTGAACATAAACCTCTTCTTTATGTGTTTAATAAAACAGATACTCTTCTGGAAAATGGTCTTGTAGAAAATTTGAAAGCGCGTTATGAAAACAGTGTTTTTATATCAGCTCTGTCGGGAGCCGGACTGCAGGGATTAAAAGATAGAATATTTCAATATTATTCCAAGAAACATGTTTGATGAGGAGAAAATCATTTGGAAGGCAAAAAAATACTGGTTATAGACGATGACTTGAATATAATAAAACTCATGACCTATGTTCTGAAAAAAGAAAAATATGAAGTTATTACTGCAAGAAATGGACAGGATGGCCTCAAACTTGTTAAAGACTTCAATCCTTCTTTAATAGTACTGGATTTGATGATGCCTGTTATGAACGGCTTCAAGTTTCTGGAACAATTCAGGTCTATTACCATAGAAGATATTCCTGTTATAGTTACAACAGCCAGGGGATATACACAGGAAATAGAGAAGATTATGGATGCAGGAGCATCGGCCTATATTGAAAAACCTTTTGACAGGAATGTATTTCTGGATACAGTGAAATATTTTGTAGAAAAATGACTTATAGAGAAATATTTTGACAGTTCTCCTGAGATAGTCAGAAATTTTATAGAGAAATGACTAAAAAAGAAACATTTGACGATGAATTTATCTCTCATGTTACCCATGAATTGAGAACACCTGTTACCCTTATCAAAGGGTTCAGTCAGGTTATTCTTGAAGATGAGGACATGGATGAAGAAAATAAAAAGGATTTTATCAGGATAATATATAATGAGATCTGCAGACTTTCCAATATGGTGGATAAATTAAGTCACATATCAAAACTGGACAGAAAAAAAATTCTTATAAATAAGACTCACGTTGAACCGGTAGAGTTTATAAAAGAAATCCTGAGAAAATTTCGGGCTCAGTCAGAGGAAAAATCCATATCATTACAGTTTAATTTCTGTGAACCTGCAGGTTTTGTAATGTTAGATCCTGAAAAAATGACGGTAGTAATTGAAGAAATCCTTAAAGATTCTTTCAAAGTATTATCGTGTAATGGAAAAATCGAAATAACCATTAAATTTACTGCTAAGAATTTTATAATAGAAGTTAAAGATAACGGGAAAGGCATACCATCTGAAGAGATTCCTTTTATATTCGATAAATTTTATAAAGTTTCATCCAGGAGCGAAGACAGCGGTACAGGACTCGGTCTTACCCTTGCGGCAAAGATAATAAAATGTCATAGAGGATCTATAAAGGTAAAGAGCGATGAACATAAAGGAACATGTTTTGTAATAACATTACCTCTGTCATAAATTACGGTGACTGTATGGGCACTCTCTAATTCAGATAATGTTTTTTACTTTTGTATGGATTCTCTGACTTCCCTGTTTCTATATCTTTAATAATGGTTTTTTTCCTCTCAATATACATACGGCCTGTTTCTAACATGTCTATTACAGGGAGCAGAAAAAGGAAAAATACCAGCACCAGGCATAATCCCCAGAAGACTAAAAAACCCTGAGGTGTCTTGAATGTTATGAAATTAACACCTGTAAAGATCATTACCATTATACCTGCTAATAAAATACAGGTAAAGAAACGAAGCCTTACTTTTTTCAGGGATGTTAAATGCTCTTTTGTGTTATGCCTGTTTTTCCAGTAGTACAAAACTTCTGCGCTTGCCACATAAAGAGCTACAATAATAAACCCTATGCAGAATATTCCGCTTAAAGATAATTTTAAAAGATTCATAAACATTATAAGCAATCAGAATTGACAGCTATTTTATTTCTTTTTTTTCTTCTTAAAGGTTTTGGAATGTTCTTCTTTATCTTTTTTTATTTCTTCTACCTTTTTCCCTATATATTCATTGATTTCTTCATCTGTTGCAAATGTTTCCGTTTCTTCAGGGGAAAGGTCTTCTTTTTCTTCGGTGATGTCAGAAAAAGGCTCCTTTTCTTTATTACTGTCGTAAAGGTCTTCTTTTTCTTCAGTGATGTCAGGGATGTCCTCCTTATGTTCTTCCTCCGGTATATCTTCAATTGTTACGTCTTTTTCCGGCAATTCTATAATGTCTTCAATATGATGAATATCTTCTGTGATATCTTCTTCAGGTGGTATTACTTCAGGTTCTTTTCCGTTTTTTGCCCCTCTTTCTTCTTCTCCGTTCATAGGTTCCAGTATGATATTTTCATCCGGTAAATCCTGAGGATTCTCAGGTGTCTCTTCTTCTTCCCAGTATTCTTCTTTTTTACCTGTATTCCACATACTGTCCTGTTCCGGATTGGTTTTATACCAGAGTACACTTTCCTTGCCTACCTGTTTACAGGCAGACATGTTTATGGAAGCATTAACAACAGAGCCAATCAGAGGTATCATTCTTAACAGTATACCCTTTGCAAGCCATCCTCCTATTATATTGAGAAGTTTCTTTATAAGTACTGAAAGAGCTTTTTTGGATGCATTTATTACTGCAACTTTTGAGATACCGACTGTAGCGGCTTCAACACCGAAACAGGATGAAAGTACCCAGAAAGCTTCTTTTGCAGTGGCGTCTGTGGAAGGTTCTCTGTTATAAACTGTGGCTATTTCCAGAGTCAGTTCAGAGAGAAAATATACCATAGTAGTTATATCTACTGCCGTACCTCCTGCCAGTGTCATAAAAGTACCTATGCCGGGTAGAGAAGAGGGGAGAGCCGTAATAGCTCCCGTAGTTCCGCATAAACGGGCTTTCTGTCTGACAAGTTCTTTGCATATATCTTCTTTTTCCCATTCAGGATGACGGTCCTTAATTGTGTTTACCCTGTTTTTAATCTTCTCCGGATTTATGTAATCGAATGGATTAAATAAGGTTTTGCTAAATTTCATGGCTTTTACATCTCCTGTTCTGCATAGTGAATAGTAACAGATTTCAAAAGTTTTTATATGAGAATAATAGAAACTGATGCTTCACTGTATGGTAATTCTCATATCTGGTTGTGACCGCTCCGGTCATGCGTGTTAGCTACGAAAGAGTGGTTTTTCTCCTTCACTGTCCCGGACGTTTGATAATACTATAAAAAGATTTTACCACGTTTATTTGAAAAAAGAAAGAGGTTGAATAGAATTTATGGCCTATCTGACTGAAATGGAGGATTTTTAATATTTTCGTAGAAATTATAAGGATTTTATAGAATTCTGTCTGAATCTGAATTTTGATTTTTATAAAATAAAAGTGGTTTTTATTTACGAACTGCCCGTGATCGTATGGTCACAAGGAAGGATGAGAATAATCCGTCCGTCACGCATTGTGCGTCACGCGTCACGATTCTCATATAAATAAATAATAAAGAGAGTTGAATTTATGAGGATTATTTCTATTGCAAACCAGAAAGGTGGCTGTGCCAAAACGACTACAGCAATAAATCTATCTGCCTGCCTTGCAGAATCAGGTAAAAAAGTATTACTTGTAGATCTGGATCCGCAGGCTCATGCCTCGGTAGGTCTTAACATAGAGACGCCAAAACTGGAAAATACCATTTATGATGTTCTTACAGGACATGCAGCTTTAGAGGATATAATAATAAGAATTTCCGAGAATTTCGACCTGGCTCCGTCTGATATAGTACTCAGTGCAGCAGAACTGGAACTTGCCGGTGTAATAGGCAGAGAAAATGAACTCTCTACCAGCATAAAGAAAATGAATAGAAGCTACGATTATATTATAATAGACTGTCCGCCGAGCCTTGGACTTTTAACTTTTAATGCCCTCAAGGCGAGTAAAGAAGTTTTTATAACAATAGAAACGAGCTTTTTTGCTCTTCACGGTGTGGGCAAGTTACTTCAAACCCTTAAATTGCTGGAAGAAAAATTAAATCATCATATTTCCTATTATGCTCTTGCTACCATGCATGATAAACGAACAAATCTGGCCAGGGAAGTTCTTGAAGAAATAAAAAATTATTTTAAAGAAAGAACCTTTAAAAGTGTTATAGGTGTGAATATTAAACTCAGGGAAGCTACGAGTCATGGACTTCCTATAATAAAATATGCTCCTCAATCCCAGGGTGCGGAAGATTATATGACTCTTGCAAAAGAGGTGATAGATCTTGAGTGAGAAGAAAAAACTTGGCAGAGGACTCGCAGAAGTTATGGATGTGTTCTTTCCTTCCAGGGAAGATATTCCTGTTGAGAAAAAAGAAGTAACTGTTTCTCCTGTCACTCAAACAGGTAAACCTGCTCTGACACTGAAAGATAATATTTATCCGGCTGCAGAACAATCGTACCTTCTGGAAAAAAATGTGAGTGATATATTATCCCTTAAACTTAACCCCTATGAAGATGTTATTTATAACAAACTCTATCGTTTAAGCTTCGGTGAAGGAAAGAATTACTGTCAGATAGGCTATGGAGGAATAATAGAAAGTACAAGTCTTAAATGTACCAGAACTGCTAAAATTTCAATTGACCATTTGATAGAGAAAAAATACATAGCAAGAATTAATATAGATGATAAAGATAGAAAAGGCAAGGGGACTCTTTACAGGGTTTTTACTGCCTCGGAAATTATGTCCGGAAAAACCCTGGAGGGCTTTGATTTTTCATTAATAGATGGCAGGGCTATAGATGGCATAAGAGAGTAATCTATAGTAAGGAATTGTGTAGATTATTATTATATACAATTTAAATCTATATATGGAGGTTGTATACCATGTCTTTGTTAAAACATATAAAATGGCTCGGTCATGCAGGTTTCAAAATAAAAGGAGAAAAGGTAATTTATATTGATCCTTTTCAGATAGGAGAGGATGAGAAGGCAGATATAATACTTATCACTCATGAACATTATGATCACTGTTCCCCTGAAGATGTAGCAAAAATACAGAAAGAGAGCACCGTATTTGTAACTATTGATAGCTGCATGCCAAAACTCGGAGGACATATAAAAACAGTAAAACCCGGAGATGAACTATCTATAGAGTCTGTTCATATAAAGGCAGTTCCGTCTTATAATATTGGTAAAAAATTCCATGAGAAGTCTACGAATAAAGTGGGATTTATTGTAACTATAGACGGTGAAAGCGTCTATCATGCAGGTGATACGGATTTTATACCTGAAATGAAGGATATTCATGCAGACATAGCTTTACTTCCTGTAAGCGGCACCTATGTAATGACAGCGGAAGAGGCTGTCAGAGCGGCAGAAGTAATAAAACCTGAATATGTAATCCCCATGCATTACGGAAGTATTGTAGGAAGTAAATCGGATGCAGAGACTTTCAAGAAACTTTATTCTGGAAATACAGTAATTTTATAAATAATAAATATCACAGGCCCCCTGTGTCGGAGAAAAAGCTAAATTGTAGCTTGTTTATCTCCTGCAAGGGGGCCTGTAATATTTTTGTCGTATTGCGTGTTATTTAAAGTTATGCTTTGTTACGGATTTTGAAGATTTTATTCCGAATTAAAAAACTGAAAGAAGAATTTTTACTTAATAAAGCTATTTTTTATTATAGAATATATTTAATAAAAATTTTATAATTAATTTTTACTTAAATAATATTTACTTAAATTAATTTTTGTGGGATAATATAATAGATTGGTATTATAAATTATTGACGTGAGCATAAAAATTGAACAGTTCGGTGAAAATATATCGATGAAAATATATCGGTGAAAATATAATAGAAAGAAATATCAATTATTAATGAAGAAAAAAAATTCAATTACAGGTTTCAGTTTAATAGAAATAATGATAGCCGTCGGACTTATTGGAGTGGTAATTATAACAGTATGTGGTGTTTTTGTTCATGGTCTTGATGCGATAAAGAAAAGTAAATTTAAAGCCTGTGCTCTTCGTATTGCAAATCAGAAATTTTCAGAATTAAATAAAGTTGATTTAGGAGATCCCAACGGTATTCCTTTAAATAAATTATCTTTACCGGATCCGAATGGATATATAGAAGGTCTGGAACACTGTACTCCGGATAGTGTTCAGCATATTCCCTGGGAAGGCAGTGCAGATTCCTTTGAATTCAACGGTAAACAGTATATGGATAATATACCCTATACATTTAATATGACAGTAGTAAATTTTAAATCTCAAAATAATATAAAAAAAGTTACTGTAAAGATTACATGGTTTGAAATAGGAGGAGAAAAGACGATAGAATTATGTACACTTATATCCAGAAGCATGTAAAGATTAATAAAGAATATGGTCTTACTATTCTTGAACTTGTTATATCCTGTATTGTTTTTGCTCTTTTTATGGTAGCCGTTTATGCTACTATGGATGTAGGTCTTAGAAGCTGGCAAATTGGAGAAAGTAAAACAAATATCCATCAGAGAGTAGAAATATTGCTTAACAGAATAGTAAAAGAAGTTATGTACAGTAATATCTTTTCTCTTCAAATATTTAATGCTTCCGCTCCAAACACTTATTCATATCTGTGTTTTGAAACGGCACTGAATAAAAATGACAATAACTTTACTGTTGACTGCTCATCTACAGGTATGGGATGTCCTGTATGGCAGGGATATATTTTGTATTATCTTCAGAAAGATGGAAAAGATGCCAGTAAGAAAAATGTTTACAGGCAGTTTATTGACAGAGATAATCCTGCGATACAGCCTTTAACATTGAGTCCTATCAGTAATTTTACATCGGATATCAGCAGTTCAAAGGTAAGAACTGTAGTCAGGGATATATACAGTATGGATCTCAGTATTGATGAAAATATTTTAACCGTAAAGGTTTCTTTTAAACAGCATATACACTCAAATGCATCTGTAGCTTTTTCTCCCG
>JBEHWO010000108.1:0-17638 GCA_040217695.1 Vulcanimicrobiota bacterium
AACAGATTTCTTTTTCCATTTCAGACATAATCGTTTTTTACAAAATCATTTCAATATTCATTGAAATTACAGTTGTCTTCTGATAATATTATTATGAATATTTATTGTCTGTGATCATGCCTACAAAGGTGAGTGATTATGAAAAAAGAAGATATAAATACTCTTATTAATCAGGCATATTATTTTCTGTCTCTCAATCTTCTGGATGAAGCAGAAGAGGTATGTCTGAAGATCCTTGAGCTTGATGATAAAAATCTTACTGCTCTCGATCATCTCGGTTTCATAAAATATTTTAAGAACGAATTTCAGGAAGGATTAACATTTTGCAATAAATCCATAGAAATATCGCCTGAACATGCCTATGGCCATAAGGGAAAAGGTCTTCATCTGGTCAAACTGGGCAGACTGGAAGAGGGAATAGATTTTCTTAAAAAAGCCATAAAGCTGGATCCTGATTTTATAGATCCCTATTATGACCTGTCCTTAACCCTTTATGAACATAACAGACTGCGGGAAGCCAGGAAATATATTATTAAAGGAGCAAAAAAATGTAAAGATAAACATATGAGGAACCTGCTGGGAAAACTCTTTGATCGTGTAGAAGAAAAGATAAAAAATCAATAAGATAAACTGCCTCAGAAACATATAAAAGGAGCGTTGAAGATATGAAATTGGAATTTTCTTACCCCGGAAACTGTGTATGGGAGATTACTCAGACCTGTAATATGAGGTGTCTTCACTGTGGCTCTTATGCCACAGGCAAGAGAAAAAATGAATTAACAACGGAGGAAGCTCTGGACCTGTGTGATCAGTTACATGAAATAGGTCTTACTTATATAACGATTTCAGGCGGCGAGCCAATGCTCAGACCTGACTGGCATTTGCTGGTTAAAAGACTGCTTGGGAATAATATCAATGTATCTATAATAACAAACGGCTATTTTATAAAAGAAAATCTGGAAAAACTTCTTCCTTTAAAAAATTATCTGTCTTATGTGGCAGTCAGCATAGATGGTTTAAGGGACACTCATGATTATATAAGACAGACGGAAGGTGCTTTCGACAGGGCAATGGACGGGATTTCTATGTTGAGAAATTATGGCTTTGCCACCGGTGTCATAACGACTGTTTCCCGCTGGAATCTTCATGAATTGGAACCGCTGCAACTGGAACTTATGAAGCGCAGAGTACTTCACTGGCAGGTACAGACAGTATTCCTTGGAGGAAGAATGAGAGAACACAGTACACAGCTTCCTATGCCTGAAGATATTATCCCTATAGCACAGTTTATAATAAGGGAAAATAAGAAATTTAAAGCAAAAAAAGTTCCTATAAATACCTTCTCCGCAGATTCTCTGGGATATTGCAGCAGTATCTGTGATAATCTGATGCCGGGCTGGAAGGGATGTCAGGCAGGGCTCAGATGCCTTGGTATAGAGAGCGACGGCACTATTAAAGGTTGCCTCTCTCTCTCCCCGGAAATCAAGTCTGAAAAAGATCCTTTTGCAGAAACCAGTATAAGAGAAAAACGATTGAAAGATATATGGGAAAACAAACATGGATTCCTCTATAACAGAAGTTTTGATAAAAGAAAAGTCTCTGGCTTTTGCAGGCATTGTAAACATCTTGAGAAATGCCGTTGTGGCTGCAGCCAGTCCGCCTACTTTGCCACAGGCTCTAAATATGAAAATCCCTACTGCCTGTACAGACTGGAATCCCTGGGATATAATATTAATGAACCCTATGATGCTGAAAAACTCAAAATACGTTTTAAAGAGGCCATAGAAGAAGCTGACAGGAGGAAAAAAGCTTTTAAAGAAGCATGTAACAGTAAAAAGAGAAAATCAGGCAGTGAACAGGACCAGTGAGCAGTGACCAGTGAAGCTTGTTTATAGGTTGAAAATTAATCTTTCAGATTAAACTAAAATCTATGGTAACTGGTAACTGATAAAACTGGTAACTGATAAAACTGGTAACTGGTAACTGATATGAATCTTCTTGGAGAAAACCTGAGCAGACATATTAATATTCTCTGCAATGAAATAGGGCCGAGACCTTATTTCGGGAGTAATATAAAGAAAGCTTCCGAATATATAAAATCGGTTCTTACTTCCTGTTCATGTCTGACGAAAGAAGAAGAAGTAAGTCTTCCCTGTATAAAGATTGAAGAATCTTCTTTAAAGGTTGTTTCACCGTTACAGGAATATCTGCCATGTCTTCCCTGGGCAGGCTTCCTGCCTTATTTCCCTTCTGTGCAGATGGGAGAGGGAGAGAATATTGAATTAACAGTTTTTTCTCCTGAAAAGAATCCTTCAGTTTATACTAAAAAAGCCGTTCTTATGGATATGAATTATGAAACAGCCACAGGGTGGGATATAATTGGTATTGAAAAATATTCTCCTTCGGTCATCATTATGATTGATCGGAGAGCCGGAGATTTTAACCATTTAACATATGGCACAAGTAACCTGCTGGCAGATATTCTTGTTATGCCTCTTATGAACAGTATTGTGCCGAAGCTGGTAATTTCCCGCAAAGAAGGGTATTATCTCAGAAAGCTTCTTTCGAAGGAAAAGGTTCTTCTTGATTACAGATGCTTTACTTCTGAAGACAGGGTGAAAATTGTCAATATAGAGGCCTCTTTTTCTGAGGTTTCCGATACACTTCTCTGGGTTCATTATGATAGTGCCTGGGAATGTCCTTCCTGTACAGGCGCCAATGATAACGCTTCCAGTGTTTCCGTTGCTCTGGAATGTATCCGTATTCTGAGAGGTACGGAACAGGGCAACAGAATGAAGGTCATTTTTGCCGGTTCTGAAGAATGTTCCGGGTTTTCCGGCCTGTCTTATTTTGTAAATACAGAAGATTTCATGGGTGATCTTCAGTCACGTATGGCTCTTATGATTACTGCAATGAGAACTCATGAACGGGTCATTCCCTTTGTTAAACCACTGGTAAAATCCGGATATTTTCAGAGTCTCATGAATTTTTCACGTATGAAAGATATTAAATACTGTCTTGAACTTGAGTGTCTGGGATACGGTAAGGCTTTTTATTTACTTACCCCTGCCAGGAGTTGTTTTGCAAAACATTACAGGGAAATTTCATCCGCTATAAGCAGACCAGTTGTACTTATGCCTCAGAACCTGGGCCTTGAAACTCACTGGCTGAGTCTTTATAAAAAATGTTCTTCCGCCGTTTTATCAGGGCAGCAGGATGGCTATCCTTTTCATTCTCCTGAAGACAATCTGTCTATGGTAGATATAGATATGATGAAAGAAGCAATTTCTTTTATAAGAGAATTACTACATATATGTTCTCGTGACGCGTAACGCGTAACGCGTGACGGAAGGAAAACCTTTATTACATGGTTATGCTCAGGTCAGTAAATATATAATGTATTTTTCAATCCGATTAATCCGATTAATCCGGCACATCTGTGATCAAATTTGCATTGACAGTAAAATTCCTGTATAATAATATTTATTTTGTATTTCCTTAAATATTTTAACTTGTTTTACGGAAGGAGTATTATTTTCATGGCTTTAGAATGTGGTTTTCAGAAAAAGATCTGTGATGAGAAATGTGCTCTCTATGTTAAAGGAAGAAAAGAATGTGCTGTAATGTCCATGACTATTTTACTGGAAGGTTTGCATAACATGGGCGTTCTTGCCCATGATAAATGGATAAAAGAAGATCCCTACGCTAATTTTGATGATGATGCCCTTGCAAAAGCAGTGGGAGATTTTACGGACGACGAAGACGATGACGACATAGATTTGAAGAAGAAATAATAAATAAATAGAGAAAAGTCATTTTTGTGTGAGAGATGAGGTGAGAATGAAGATTTCTCATCTCTAATTGATTTATGAAAATACCTTTTTATAAACCGAAATATGCAGTATGGGAGATTACCCAGTGCTGTAACATGAGGTGTCTTCACTGCGGTTCTTATGCTACAGGCAAAAGAGAAGGAGAACTGACTACAGAGGAAGCACTGGATTTATGCGATCAATTAAGTGAACTCGGATTGACTTATATCACTATTTCAGGAGGAGAACCTCTTTTACGTCCTGACTGGGATCTGATAGCAGAGAGATTTGCAAAAAATCGTGTTCGTATATCTCTCATAACAAACGGTTACTTCGTTAAAAAAAACAGAGAGAAACTCGTCAGATTGAAACCTTATATAGAAAAAATTGCCGTAAGTATTGATGGAGTAAGAGAGACTCATGACTATATAAGACAGACCGAAGGTTCCTTTGACAGGTCTATGGAAGGACTCACTGTTCTCCGTAATATAGGAATTTCTACTGCTGCAATAACATCTGTCTCCAGATGGAATCTTCATGAACTGGAAGATATTCAGATGGAGCTTATGAAAAGGAAGGTGCGGGAATGGCAGGTTCAGGTAGTATTCCCCGGAGGAAGAATGAGAGAACATCCTTCTCAGATGCCTGCACCTGAAGATATGATACCTGTAGCTGCATTTATTCTCAGGGAAAGTAAAAAATTCAAGGAGAAGAAAATTCCCATAGATACGTTCTGTGCCGATGATATGGGATATTACAGCAGTATTTGCAGACGTATAAATCCATGCTGGAATGGCTGTCAGGCAGGATTGCAGGGGCTTGGTATAGAGAGTGACGGAACCATAAAAGGATGTTTATCTCTTTATCCTGAAACAGGAGCTGCTGAAGACCCGTTCTCGGAAGGTAATATAAGAGATAAAACCCTCAGGGACATATGGGAAAATGAAAATGGATTTGCTTATAACAGATCCTTTGATAAAAGAAAAGCCAGAGGGTTTTGTCGTAAGTGTGAATTTTTAGAAGCCTGTCGATGTGGTTGCAGTGAGGTTGCTGCTTATGCTACAGGGACTAAATATGAAAATCCCTATTGCCTCCATAGACTTGAAGAGTCCGGTTATAATATCAATAAACCTTATAATTCTGAGAAAATAAGAGAAAAATTTAAAGATGCAATAGAAGAAGCAGGAGAAGCCAGAAGATTATTCAGAGAGAGGAAAAAAATATTTTCTGACAATACTTTACTTTTAAAAAAATCCTGTGATAATGTATTATAGACATTTAACTTCAGTTAACATAATTTGTTGAAATTTTTTTCAGGGAGGCTTAATTATGATAGCAAGAGTTCCACAATTCCCGCAGTTTCCTCAGTTTCCCCAGTTTCCTCCAGGAGGGGGAATGGGGCAGCAAAATCCTATGATGCAGATGATGCACATGATGATGAAAATGATGCACATGATGATGGGTGGCGGAGCCAGCCCTATGATGGGCGGCGGTATGCCCGGTATGGGTGGTATGCAGGATGGTTTCAGCCCTGCGCTTGGTAATAACGTAGGCAATTTCCTCGGTACACAGGGTGCCGGTGCCTTTGCAGGAGTCGG
This sequence comes from Vulcanimicrobiota bacterium, assembly GCA_040217695.1. GTDB lineage: Bacteria > Vulcanimicrobiota > SpSt-956 > SpSt-956 > JAKJGF01 > CALARM01. The sequence goes on from JBEHWO010000108.1 coordinate 5,411, forward strand.
CCCTGACGGTGCTTTCGCAGGAGCCTTTGCAGGCGGAGACATGCCGCAGATGCCACCTCACGGCCCTCACGGCCCTCACGGCCCTGTAATGATGTATGGTATTCATCCTCAGCCCGGCCCCGGTCCTGTCCATAGATACGGTATAAAACCCGATCCGGGCCCCGGCCCTATAGCAATGTATGGTATTAATCCTCAGGAAAATCATCCTCCAAAAGCAATTGCTATGTATGGTTTTACACCCCATGGCTAATACAGGATAATTAATAAAACAGGGAGATTTAATCTCCCTGTTTTTATTTTGTTCTAATTACTGCCAGCGGTAAATACGACACCGGATAATCTCTAATCCTGTCTCCTCCCGTCACGCGTCACGCGTCACGACTATAACCATAGTAATATTTACCGGCCCTGAACCTGTGATAACTGACTGATAGCTAAATGTCGTAGCCAGATGAATTGTCAGCGGAATTATCTACTTTTTTGGGTCTGTAGAAGAATTTTCCCCAGTTTATATTCCCGTCACCATCACTGTCCAGTTCTCCTATAATAACGCCGTAATCTTTTCCTTTTGCTTCCACTACGGCATTGTTATAATTTACTCCGTTACAGGTAACTTTCCCGACATACATACCTATATGACCATAATCATGAACAGGCGATTCTCCGTAAGGCCATCCTTCTGCATGTGTGTCATAATGCTGGTTTTCTTCATTTCTTATATCAAAAGGTTTAAGATATTGATAATTATTTTTAACAACCAGATCTCCCGGGCGTATTTCTGAAAAATCCCTGTAAATATTACATAATTTGAGCATATCCGATATATAAAATATATGCCATTCATTCCATTCCTTTCCGCTTGCCATCCAGTAGGCATAACCGCAGAGACCGGCACAGTCAAATGTATCAGGGCCTGTCGTTTCCCATACATAGGGTTTACCTGTCTGTTTTATGGCAATTTGAACGGCTTTTTTCTGTATGTCAGCATCAGTTTTGTTCTCCGGTGAATAATTCTGCTGTTCTTCCTGTGTTTCTTCTTCAAAAGGTTTGAGTGCTTCCGGATTTACCGTTTTCCGGGGAGATGGTTGTTTTTCTGTGTTTTTCCCGGGAGATGGCCCTCTCTCCTGTGTTTTAACGGGAGATGTTTTTTTTACCGGTGTTTTCTGTGGCGATGGTGATGTAATTTCAGGCGTGACCGCTTCCGGTTCTGTTACTGATAGTTCCGACGGAAAAGGCAGCGGTGTCGGATATGATGTCGGTTCTGATGCCGGTTTTAAATTTTTATTCGGATCTAAAACAAAAAGTGCTATTACACATAAAAGAGCAAGGGTCGAAAAAATTCCAAAGCATATAAAAGCGAGTGTTTTAAATATTTTCCATGGTGAAATATTCCTTAAAGGTTTGAGAGGAATATCTTCGAAATCTCCTTTACTGCATCCTTTATTTTCTTTCCAGCAGGCCGTATGATGTGGCGTATTATCATTCGGACATACTGTTACTTCATCACCATCTGAAAAAAAATTACCGCACCAGGAACATACAGAGCGAGTATTTCTGGCTTTTGCATCAAATATGATTTTACTGGCCTTCATAAATAAAAATACCTCCTGTTTCCTCAACCGTATAAGGAGTTCCTCTGCGAATTGTTTGTCTGAAACGTTTGTGAAATGATGATGGTCAGTTCAATAAGAGTTTTTACAGTAAGTTTATTATATGATATAATAAAATTCATTATATGATATAATAATATAAATGTAAATAGTTTTACAACCGCCGGTTCTCCTTACAATTGAACCTGCCGGGGTGAGCATAAATAATAACATATAAACTTCCGTGACAGGTAAGGAACGACAATTACTGAGGTGAGCATAAATAATATATAACTGCTCTCGTGACGCGTGACGCGTAACGCGTCACGGGAGGAAGAACTTTATTACATGCTTATGCTCAGGTCAATAAATAACTGTCTCAAATATATTAAATCGTGACGCGTAACGTGTGACGCGAGGAAAGAGACAATTAATAAAATTCTATTCCTAACGGGAGGAATGATTTTATTATATGCTTATGCCCGGGTCAGTAAACGTTTTTAGAGAGGTGTTATTATGAAATATGTATTGTGTCTTTTCATGTTTTTCTTTGTATGTTCTTTCTTTTGTTCTGCTTCTTCAGGTAATATGTATAAAGACCCGAGAGACAGATATACAGTTAATCTGCCTCAATCATGGACAATACTGGAAGATGGCAGAAGAGATATATTTAAATGTATAAAAGATAAAAAAGAAGCCTTTTTTACCGTTATGTCTTTTCCTCCTTCGGAAGAGAAAATGACTATGGAAAAATTTATGAATAAAGCCATTGCATTACTTCAACCGGATGAGGTTCTGGATAGTAAAGAAATTGAGTTATATGATTTAAACTGTGTAAATATAGACATAAAGAAAGAAGACAAAATAGGAATTTATAATATTAATGATGAAACTATAGAGAAAGTGAAAAATAAATTATCCGAAGAAAAAGTGGATAAACTTGAAGATTTAAAGGATAAAAAGTTTACTCAGGATGAATTTACAGAGACTCTGACAGGATTAAAATTCAGTGTTGACGATGTGCTTATTGTCGGTAAATATGCTTTTAAAATAGAAAATACAGGTATTATTAAAAGAAAAAGCTATTATTTTCTATTCATGAAAGACGAATTATTAACACTTGTGATGGAAGCAGAGGAGAAATATTATGATGATTTTCTGGATGATTTCTCTTTAATAAAGGACAGTTTTAATATTACGAAAACCTTTGGAGGATGTCTTTATATAGATCCCCGTGGTGTTTATTCTCTGCAATTGCCTTATAACTGGGGTACCGGCAATGAAAATAAAGATGAAACAATTTACTTTACAGGTCTTTATGATAATGGCAGGGCTATAGCAACATGTGATATTGAGAAAATGGCAAAACCTCTGGCAACATCAGATATAAACCTTATACTCGATTACTGGGTAAAGGAGATAAAAAACAAGATAAAAAAGACTGAAACAGGCTTTAAAATAGCAGGTTTGGATGCAGGTTTTGTTCAGTATGAATATATACAGGATGATGGCAGAGCCCATACGGTTAATAATTATATATTTACAAAGGACAGTTATCTTTTTGTCATTCGTTTTGAATGTGCCGAAGATTATTTACAGAATTTCAAACCCGATTATGATTTTATACTGAATTCATTGCAGATAGATATTTAGTCACTGCCCATGAGTTTCTGGAAATAATTTTTCCATATTTCATTTTCAATATGCCGTTTTTTTTCCGATGCCTTTTTGATATTTTCATCCAGGCTTTTCATAATGATAGCTTCAAGGCATGTCAGGCTCAATCTTTGAAAAGTAAAGAAGGCTTTAAACAGACGCAGAAGATCTTCTTTAGAGATTATTTCCGCTTTTTCTTCCAGTAATGAAGGGAAATCCTGATTAAGGCTTATACCTCTGTTACCAAGGATATATTTTATATCAATATCAAGTTCTTTTGCTATTGTTTCCAGATCTGATTTTGCTTTTTTTAAATCACCGAGACTGTCATCAAACATAATTTTTCTCCGAAGATAATTTGAATTTATTTAATTATAACATATAATATAGTACAGAGCAAAAAGGACCGGGATTTTGGGGATGACCGGGAGAAATTTGTCCTGAGAAATACTTACTCTATATCGTGGCTATGACCGGTTCGGTCACAATGAAGAATGAGAATCTGTTCTTCCCGTCACGCGTTACGCGTTACGCGTCATGATTCTCATATAAATCTGAATAGTCATATTATATGTAAAGGAGAGATCTATCATAAACGATTACACCAGTGTTGTTTTATGCACCTATAACAGAGCCCATTTATTGAAAAATTCTCTTATATGTTATGAAAAACAGACAATGAAAAATTTCGAATTGATAATTCTGGATGATAATTCTCACGATGATACAGAAAAGCTTGTTCTGAATTACAGAGACAGACTGAATATAAGATATATAAAACTTCACGATAAAGGTCCCGATGAATGGCGTGATGCAGGTTCCATAATAAACAGAGGTATAAAGCTGTGTAAAGGTAAATATATTTATATTACCCATCCTGAAGTTATGATTTGTTTCGACTGTCTTGAAAAAATGAATTGTTATATAAAAGATAATATCTTTGTAAATTCCAGAACCTATTATCTTACTGAAAGGAAACAGGAAGACCTTGACAGTGTTGACTGGATAAATGATTTTTATAACATCAGACATATTAAAGGTTTTTATGATGATGAACCTTTATATAAAGAGCCTGATTTAATGTTCCTTAACAGGGAATGCACCCCTTCTTTTACCGATACGGTTGAAGTATGGCTTTCCTGGGTTTTTGGCGGAATGACGAGAAAAACCTGGAAATATATCGGAGGATTGAATGAATATAAAGAATGGGGAGCAGTCGATGTGGATTTTATTGACAGAAGGCTTTCTCTTGGTATAGCAACAGTAACCCCTCCGGATGTATTTGTTCTCCATCAAAATCATGACAGGCCTGTCGGAATATTTAAACCTACTGATAAGTCACTTGTAACAATCAGAGATGCAGTGAAAAGGGATTATAACAAAAAGGTTAATTTTCTGGAGGATTGGAAGATTAGTGATGGGTAATGCATAATATCAAATGGGTATCACCTTTATTTTAGTGTTATCAGCACAGTAAACGATGGTAAATTTCCGCTCAAAGTAAGCCAGCCGGTAGAAGTTGAGCTGGGATACTGGTCACCACCTGAAATTTCTGTTGAAGGCCAAACAGTTTATTGTGAAGTAACAGGAGGATCTGCAAGTGTCTATCCCACTAATCCAATTTTAGATGGTAACGGAAGATGTAAAGTAACTCTTACAGCTTATGCAGCAGGAACAATAAGATTTTTATTTGCAATGCATAGAGATTTTGACGATGAGATATCAGGAGGGGTAATATTTACTACTTCGGCATATGTTTACACAGGTAAATCTTCTATACCAAAATTAGATAAAGACAATATCGATAAGTATTTTCATACGATTAATTTTTAAGTCAGTTATGAATATACGAGACCTCCCGCTATTATATAAGAAAATAGCGAAAAATTGCGGTGAATTGTTCTGTAATACCGTGACATCCCGGTATTACAGAATTTCATTTTTTAACTTTCCTTTCTTTCCATCGGATGAGTTTTATCATATTCCATCACATCATACCTCTGAGCAGTATAAAGATAAACCATTGTCAGTCAAAATATACTCATTCTCCAGGAATTCACTATGGACTGTAAAATTATTTTTTTACCTGTAGGTTTATATAGCCTGACATAGAATATATTTACAGATAGTTTATATTTTTACGCGTCACGCGTCACGTATTAAAGAAGGGAGCAAATATCTTTCTATGAGCTTAAAAATCAGCGGTAGTCTTACATATTTCCCGCTTGTAAATGTAATTGATTTCCTTATCTCCAGCGGTTCGAGCGGTTTAATATCCATAGAAAAAGAAGGTAAAAAAGGTGAGGCCTATTTATATAACGGTGAAATAGTTCATACCACATACAGAAATCTTTTTACAGGTAAAGAAGCTTTCTTTAAACTCTTTACCGTTTCCGAAGGAAATTTTTATTTCAAAGATATTGATACTATTCCTGACCGTACATTAAACCAGGATACGAAAGAACTGATGGGTGAACTGTCGGAAAAGATAATAACATGGGAAGAATTGAAAAAAATAGTTACTTCAGAACATGTATCCTTTAAATTGCTCCCTGCTTCTATAGAATTTAAAGATGATAATATTATGCTTTCAAGGGAACAATGGCTCCTTCTTACAAGGCTGGACGGATTTAAAACTGTGGGAGAAATAGCACTGGAACTGGGTATGGAATTTATTGAAATATCGGAGCTTATAGCTGATTTCTTTAAATCAGGTTATATTCAGCCTGTAGACATGTTTGAGACAAAGGAAATTGAAAAAAGAGAAAAATCTCTGGATTGCTCTATTATTTCCGGAGATTTGAAAAGTTTTCCTCTTCTCACTGTTCTGGACTTTCTTTCTCATCTTCATATGACAGGGAGATTGAAACTTTCAAGAGGTATATATCAGGGGGAGCTTTTTGTCGATAAAGGAGAATTGTTACATTGTGATAACGGTATATGGGACGGAGAACTGGCTCTGGTAGATCTGTTATCGTGGGTAAAAGGAAAGTTTACCTTTTTGCCTTTACTTACTGATTTTATACCGACTATAACGACTCCTCTGGAAGAAATTATACTGACGTGCGGAGAAAATTTGAGTGAATGGAGAAAAATTCAGAGTATAATAACAGATCCTGATTTGATATTTATTGCCAACCTGAAAGATCAGGAAAAAGATGATGATGAAAAGCTTACCTTTTCCAGACGCCACTGGAAGGTTCTTTATAATATTGACGGCCTCTCCAGTATAAGACATATAGCAGAAAAGATGAACATTTACAATTCCGAAGCGGCTCATATTGTCTATTCTTTATATAAAGACGGCCTTGTAGAACCTGTTCATACCCAGATAATAGAAAAAGAAATCATTCCTGATATAGATGATAAAAAGAAAAAAGAGAGAAAAAAAAGCAGGAAATTTAAATATGAAGAAGATAAAAATCTGTCAGAAGAAACTGAAAAATACCCCGTAGATTTGAAAAGCCAGGTAGATGATCTTATATCTGTTATGGAAACAAATGAACAGGGATATGATAACAGGGGAAATATTCTGGACAGATAATTTTACCGGGGTGAGCATAAATAATACATAACTGCTCTCGTAACGCGTGTCGGGAGGAAAACTTTTATTACATGCTTATGGTCAGGTCAATAATAGATATAAAACTGCTGAACTGTTAAAATTGTTTAAAGAACTTTTTGATTTTTGTGAAGAGTGATTTTTTAGACGGTTTTGCGAGAGAACTTGGGCCGTCAAAGGGTATAATAGGTGGAGCAGAGGGAACTCTTGTCATTGTTCCTGCTTCAACAGTCGAAATGCCTATGTCTTCTGTTCCTTCTTTAATAAAATAAGCTATATTAGCCAGTCCCTCGCAGGCTTCCTGAACAGTCTGAGTTTCGTTCAACTGTCTTTTAATTTCTTCAGTGCCTATTATATCAACAAAGGTACCACTGCATAAAAATATTATTTCATCAACCGGTAAATCAAAAAAGTTTTCTTCTCCCAGAGGAAAAATAGCAGGTTTTACTTTTGTAGAACCATTGATGAATTCTTTAATTTCTTCTCCTATTATAGTTCTCGTATATTGATCTCTTGTTATCTGCCTTATTTGATGTTCATTTACAATATAACATCTTGTATTTCCCAGATTGCCTATGAGATATTTATTATGGATAAATATAATAACAATTATATTTATTTTTACCAGAGGTAATTCTTCATCATCGGCTTTCTCAAAGACCTGATTGATACTTTTTTGTATGAAATCTTTTAACAGTGCTCTGCTTTTTTCTGCCTCAAGAGTGAAATCATATCTGTTTTCTGTTAAATATTTCCCCAGTGATTTAACGGCTAAAGTACTTATATTTTCTGTTTCTTCCTTAAATTGTCCCACACCCTGTCCCAGAATTATAAAAGCTCTCAGTTCTTCCAGAGCACTTTCCTGGAATTCTCTGGTGATTAAAAAACTATTCGGTCCCTGAGCTACTGTCTTTTTTAAATTAGATACAAGAGTTAAAGGAATTAACTGCTCACTTTTTAATAATTCTTCTTCAGGACTGATTTGCTTGGCAAGTTCCCGTTTCTGTCTCTGTTGTTCTTCTTCTTCCAGAAATTTTTTTCTTTTTATCTCGATAGACTTTTCTATTTCAAGGGCTTCTCTGTCGGAAAGACCCAGAAGAGCTCTTTTTTTTCGGAGGTTTGTATAGCTATCCTCCGTAAGTTTACTTGTTTCCCAGAAAGTTTCAACTTCTTCCTCATATTTTTTTGCAACAATTTCTTTCTGTTTCAATGATTCTTCCAGTAATTTTTTTGCTTCTTCTTCCCGTCTTCTTGCTTCCTGTACTTCACTGAGTCTCACTTCAAGAAGGCTCTGTCTGGCTGAAGGTTTATTGTGTATTTCTATATCTCCTGCTATTTCTTTCAGTTTATTTTCCGCACGAAATCTTTTTTCTTCCTGAACCAGTTCCTGCTTGGCCTCCTGTATTTTTTTCTTAAGTTTTTCTTTAATTTCTTTTTCTATCTCTAAAGCTTCTTTTTCTGTGACACCGGTAATTCTTCTCATCTTACCGAGATAGGAATTTTCATATTCGTCTGCAGTTGCGTCAGACCATGCCATTTCTACGGCCAGATAATAATTTCTTTTTGCCTCTTCTCTGATTTCATTTTCCTGCCTGTCTTCTTCTTTATCCCAGGATTTTTCTTTTATTCTGGCTATGTCTTCAGGCTTAATTTCTTTCAGTAATTGTTTTTCTTTCTTTATGGTATATTCAATATGAACCTTTACCTGGTCTTCTATTTCCCTGGCTCTTTCCTCGTCTATTTTCAGCCTTTCCCTTACATTTTTGAGGGTAGGTATTTTTACTATGCCGTTTATCCATTTAACTTCAAGAAATTCTCTGTATCGTTCTTCTCGCTGCTGTTTTATTTCTTCCTGTCTCTGCAGTTCTTCTTCAATTTCTCTGGTAAGTCTTTCTATTATCTTTTCAGCCTTGTCTTTTTTTTCGGGATCTTTTGCTCTGTCTTTGTAAATTTTAAAATTCTCCAGAGCATCATCCAGATAGCCCAGTTCATCGTAACATAAGCCGGTATAATAATAGGCACCGATTTTATTGGGCTTCATTTCCAGTACCTGTTGATAAAGCTCAATTGCCTCTTCCATGTTGCCTTCTTTTCGCACTTTACTGGCCTTCTCATATATCTTATCTGCTTCATTTGTTTTTTTAGTTTTTTCTGGTTTTCCCATAGATAATCTGCCTTTTATTTTATAATAACATAACCAATGCCGCTTTTTTTAATCCACACCTTTTCCAGTTCGTCTCTGTTATAAGTAACTATGCCCTCTCTTGCATCTTTACCTGCAGGATCATTGCACACTATATTACCGTCAGATGAAAATCCTTTAATTACTATTACATGCCCCGGGGAACTCTCTGTCATGCTTCCTTTCAATTCACCTGCTTCAAAACATATCGTTGCAATGACCGGTATACCGGAATAAATTTTTTCTTCTACGTCATGCCAGGATTTGAAAATTTCTATCCAGCCTTTCAGGCCATATTGAGATGCTGCCTGTACTGCCAGAGGCCAGGAACCGTAAATATCATATTCTTTATCATAAGACATTTTAGCAACTTCATCTGTGGTTACATCGATGCCCCAGTAAGACATAACCATGGCGACACTTGTAGGAGAACATATACGCCCTGAAATTTTACTGTTCTCATCTCCCTGGGACCTGTAGGGAACAGATAATATTTTCCCGGTAATTCTGGAATCTGTTAAAATATTCCTCCCGGCCGGCTCATGTTTTTCTCTTTTTCCGTAAGACAGTGCAAAAAGTTTTACTGAAGGGGTGACATGTTTATTCTTAGAAGAAAAAAGATGTATGGAATACTGGATAAAGAGAACGTCTTTTTTTAAACTCAGATAATCTATATCTACGGAACCGAAAGAATTTTTTATCATTTTATTCTTTATTTTCGGATATTTACCGCATGAGCCTGTATAAAACCAGGGAGACCAGTTTGATCTGTCCTGACTGACTCTTGTGTATACAATAAACCCTGTTTCTTTTCCCCGGCAATTTATATTCCATGAAGGGTATATTTCTTCTGCCGGAAAATCCATTTCAATAACAGGAGATGTATAGATACCGCATGATAAACCGGGAGAAATTTTTATGAAACCTTCATGCTCGTTGACTGATATAGTTTTTTCAAAAGTACCTGCAGCAAAATCATTATAACTATCCATCAGAAACAGACCGCTCCGACAGAATGGAGAGGCCATAAGCGGTTGGAAAGAGAAGATTATTATAAAAATAATTACGAAGATTAATATATTATGCATATGACTTTTCCAGTTTTATTATGCTCTCATAGTTTTTACCTCTTATTATTCTTTACATATTAACTTTCACCTTCTTTGAAATATTTTATACATACTTCTTTTTTTGTATTATTTGTTTTATAATGTTTATAGATCTTTCTGAAAAAAATAAGTTTTCATCATGAAAGGATGATTAAGGGTGGAGCAGGATGTGACTAAATATCTGAAACTATATATCAGCTATAACTGGCTCAGCATTAAGGATTTTCAACTGTTATTGAGTTTAATAGAACAGCTTTATATCAGCTGTTACAGATGGGTATTTAAAGAGGAGCATGTAGAAGAAAAATTTCAGCTTAAATTAAGGCGGTTAAGCGGAGAAGATATGATTATATACGAATTTTTCGGCAATCATAACTGCTGGGAACTCATGTTTGACCTTGTAAATCAGTTTATGGAAAATAAACTTTCTTCCGGTGAAACAGGAGGATTGAGAATGTCTGATATCCTGAAAAAAGATAAAAAAATTATAAAAACAGTTGAAAATTCGGAACAATCTGTAGATAAAATGTCTGAAATAGGTATAGAAGAAATTTATAATCTTCTGTATAAGCTTAACAGTCTTTATCGTATTGTAAGAAAGAAAGAAGAATTTGATATATTCATTATGGAATATGAGGATAAGATGGTTGCAGTAAAAGGTGAGAGAACAGATTTTTATAGAAAACTTCATTCAATGTTGCAGAAAGTAAAAAGTCCTGACGGAATTGAAGATCTAAAAAGCGCTCTTAAAGATTCCGATCTGGAAACTAGAAGAAATGCTATAGAAGCACTCGGGAAGACAAAAAATCAGGAAGTTATAAAAGATTTGAGGGATGGCCTGAGGGATAGAGATAATATAGTTCGTAGAAAGACTGCAGAAGCTCTCGGTAAAATAGGGACATCTGATGCTATGGCTGGTCTTAAGGTGGCCCTGCAGGATCAGGATAAATTTGTCCGAAGAGAAGCGGTGGAAGCTCTCGGGAAAATTGGTAATACAGAAACTATCAGTATTTTAAGTGACATATTAAAAAAAGATAATGATTATGTGATACGTCGTAAAGTTGTAGATGTACTCAGGCAGATAGGAGGAAACAATATTTCTCCCGTACTTATAGCCTCTCTCAATGATGAAAACTGGTATGTAAGATGCGGCATAGTAGAAGCTCTCGGATATATGGCTGACCCTGAGGTGGCTGAAATTTTAAAACAAATCTCCGAACATGATCCGGATAAACAGGTCAGAAAAAGGGCACAGATTGCACTGAAACAGAAAGAACTTTTATAGTGTGATACGTAATGCGTGATGCGTAATGCGTGATACGTGAAGGCGTTTAATTAAACGCCCCTTGCTCACCACTCACCGGGCGAACCTCATGTTCGCCCTTACTTCCATATACCTGCTATCTTATAAGAACATGACGGACATTTTCCATCTTTTAAGGAATTTTTAACTATTTCAAAACCCACACGCTGTACAAGCAGTTTTTTGCATCCCGGACAGTATGTATTTTCACCGGCATGACCGGGAACATTTCCTATATAAACATAATGAAGGCCGGATTTAATGGCAGTATCCCTTGCCTGTTCAAGGGTTTTTACAGGGGTGGAAGGCAGATTTTTCATCTTGTAAATAGGATGGAAACGGGAAAAATGCAGGGGCACATCGGGCCCGAGATTGTTTTTTATCCATATAGCCATAGATTTAATTTCTTTTATACTGTCATTGAGAGATGGTATAACAAGCACTACAATTTCGAACCATATTCTCAGAGATTTTAAGAGTTTCAGTGTGTTTAAGACAGGTTTTAACTCACCTCCGCATATATCACTGTAAAATTTATCGCTGAAGGCTTTTAAATCTATCTTTACACCACCGAGATACCTGCATAGTTCCTTCATAGGTTTTTCATTTATATAACCATTTGAAATCATGACACACTTTATTCCTTTTTCTTTACCGGTTCTGGCTATTTTATAAAGATATTCGTAAAATATGACCGGTTCGTTATAAGTGCATGACACTGTTGTGCAATGTTCTTTTCTGGCATTTTTGATAATATCTTCAGGAGAAAGATAGATACTGTCCACTTCTTCCGGTGTGAACTGAGAGATTTCCCAGTTCTGGCAGAA
>JBEHWO010000109.1:0-17592 GCA_040217695.1 Vulcanimicrobiota bacterium
GTCGGCTGTGGAGGAGGTGGCGGAACCACGTCGGGAGTCATACCTGTCACTACTGTTACTTCTGTTGAAACGGCAAGTCCCATGCCTGATATAACACCGACACCTGCTGCCACGCAGATAAATTCCTCTCCTGTACCTTCTTTAAGCCCGACGCAAATAGAAAGTTTTACTCCCACACCTGTTCCTACTTCCGTTTCTACGTCAGTTCCTGTTCCAGTAGAACCGACAAAATCCGTTCCTTCAAATCCTTCAAATCCTTCAAATCCTACATTGCCGACAGCTGTAATTCCACCCACTCCTGTTGTTGCCCCCACAACGGCACCTTCGTCTTCTACCATACCGGTTCCGGCAGGATATCAGTCTTTACCTCTGACTGTGTCCGGCGGCAATCTTCAGATGTCATGGAATAACAGCAGTAACGCCCGGGAAGCATGTCTGATACTGATATATCATTCTCTGGCACCATCAGATACGGCGAATCCTCTCCCCATAAACTGTACATTTGATAATCCGAACAGACCTTCCAGAGGGTCATCTGTAATATATATGAATAGAAATAATATAAACTTACGTGCTTCATCCAATCCTTACGGAGACTATTATATAAATCATCTGAATAAACTTAAAAGAGATTTCGAGTTTTTAAAAACTATGTTCTACAGGGGGAAATACCCGCGAGAGCTTACATCGTCCGAATTGAGAGCTAAAGGTAAAATTGACGTAAGTGGCAGATTGGTTGGTTCTGCCATCGGCGACACTAAAGATTTTACCGTTTATTATTCTACTTATAGCAACCAGAAAAAAAACTGTGAATGTTATGCAGTGGGAGAACACTGTTATGTTTATATAAATAAAGAAAATATATCCACTTATTTTGATAATCCTTCTTCATATGCTTCAGCCCTGGCCGCTTATTTTGACGGTACAATTTATCCTCTTGTCCATCAATATATTGGCACTGAATGGTCTCCCGGCATAGACGGAGACAGTCATGTTTATATAGTTCTGGTACCCGGTCTTAACAATGCTTATTTTTCTTTTACAGATGAATATAAACAGAGTGACCTTCCTTCAGGGGAAATAAGCAACGAAGCCGAAGTTCTTTATATAGATCCCATGTTGTTCTCTTCTTCCGGAAAGGCAGACAGTAAAATTGCTTTGATTCAATCTGTTGCAGGTCATGAATTTGCCCATATGGTTCGTTTTAATATGAAATTTGTCGGCTCCGGTACGAAACCTGTTGATTTTAATACTATGGCATCTTATTTCAGTACTGAACTTTCCCTCCATGAAGGAACATCACAGTTTACTGAAAACATATTACTCCGAAGAGGGATAAGTGATAATTATACGTCTATTGCTGCCATGCGTGCCTCAGGTATTGGTTATTATCTGGATATTCCCGAATTATGTTCTTTAACTTCCGCACAGTTTAATTATAATATAACAGGCGGAGAAGGTATTTATGAAATGGGATTCTTTATATTACAATATCTTTATGAGAAGAAGGGCTATGATGCTGTGACAAAATTGAATAAAGCAGACGGCAAGATGGGACTTGATAGCCTGTATGAAGCGGCGGGAGGCAGGGCAGAATTTGAAAATATTTTCGATAAGCAATCTTTAAGCCTTCTTATGAGCGGCAGAATAAGTGACGGAAACTATAGTTTCCAGGGAATTGATCTTTCCGGAACTACAAGTTACGGTGGTATAAGACTTCATAATGTATGGAGTGCTTTTTCCAATACCGGTGATTACAATCAGGGCATTGATATTACAACTCTGGCCTCTGACAGTGTCAGTACAGAACTCTATGAATGGTCTCCGATGTTTATGAAATTTTATAATCTTACCGGTAGTCTTAATGTTACTATAAACGGACTTTCCCCTGGTTCAGGCGGAGGTTCTGTTAAAGCATATTTTATTTATAAATAAGAACCTATCCGAAAATTCATCAAATACTTTCCAGGGGAGTAAAAATAAATATTACTTTTCGGATAGGTTCTAATTACCGATCCAGGAAAAAGAGTATCCGAAAAAAATATGTATCATTTATAGACATTAGGTTTTTGCTCCCTTCACGCGTAACGAGAGCAGGTATGTGTTATTTATGCTCACCACAATATTTACCACAATTCTTTACAAAATATTACAATTTTTTACACATAATAAAATTTCTCCAATAACTTTATTGTAAAATATAGAGTAAGGAATGGCAGTTAAATAAATGTCTCAAATATATTAATCGTGACGCGTTACGCGTCACGCGTTACGCGAGGAAAGAGACAATTAATAAATTTTCATTCCTAATTATAAAAAGTAATGTCTGAAAACTCTTACCGGGATAAGTGTACCTAATAGAGATAAGCTTATTATGATACGTTTTACACATCACAGGAAGGAAAAAAGAGGTAATTTGAGGAATTATCTGTTTTGTAATATCTTGACAATGTCACATTTTATAAAATAGCAACTGGCAGTTAGCAATTAGCTGCTAGCTTTCGAGTAATAATTAAAGCTAATCGCTAACAGCTAATAGCTAATAACTATTTTATCAAAGCAGGTAATATGACAATGTCAAGATATATGTGTAAATTTTGTTTGAGTATAATGTTTAATGTTTATCTGTCGATAATAAATTTATGTAATGAGGAATTTCCTGTGAAGATGCAATTAAAAGCTATAGTAGCGGAGGTGATATTAAAGTATATTTTATATATAAATAAACCTGTTTGTAATACAAAAAATTTTAAGGAGGAGTTTTATTGCTGAAGCCATTTATTTTAGTTTCAATTCTCTTAATCTCTCTCTCTTTTTTTAACGGTTGCGGAGGTGGAAGCGGTAATTCCGGTACTGTAGTGATACCTACTTCTGTACCTACGGAAGGACCTACTGCAACTCCGACAGCTTCCGCAGTGGGTGCCAGTGTCCCTGTTCCAAATGGTTATACATCTGTTCCTGCGAATATTTCTAACGGAACATTACAGTTATCGGTAAATAATTTCGGATCTTCAAATGAAGGTTATCTTTTACTTACCTATCATTCTGACACACCGACCGATACTGCAAACCCGATAGCCATAACTGCTACATTTAACAATGGTACATCAGGCAAGGAAATTTCGGAAAATCCTGTTTCTGTGTCTTCCGTGAAAAAGGCTTCTCTGGCACCGGAGATGTCTGATAAATACAGGAAATACTACAAAAATCATCTGGATAAATTGCGCCATGATTTTGAACTGGTAAGAAATATGTCACTTCAGGGTAAATATCCGAGAGCTTTAACTGCGGAGGAATTAAAGTCCAGAGGAAGACTTGGAAAAGATGGAATGGTTGCCAGTGCTCAGATCGGAGATACAAGAAATTTCTGGATTTATTTTCCTTCCCCCTATGGATATATATCCAGACCATGTCAGTGCTATGCAGTGGGAGAACACTGTTATGTTTTTATGGATACAGACGATCCCCCTCTTTATTTCAATGATGCCACAACCTATGCCCGGGAGCTTGCATCTTATTTTGACAGCCAGGTATACGGAACAGTTCATGACAGGGTAGGATATGAATGGTCTCCCGGTATAGACGGAGATCCCAGGATATTTATTATTTTGAGTGCCAATTTTAATAATGCCTATTATCCCTTTGCCGATCCCTATCCCCAGTCAAGTCTTCCGTCAGGAGAATACAGCAATGAAGTCGAAGCCATTTACATAGATCCCCTTGTCTTTTCGGAGACAGATTATATGGGAAATCCTGAACCTGCCGAAAATACCCTTCCCCAGATTCAGGCTGTAGCAGGCCATGAGTATACTCATATGGTAAGATTTAACATGAAATATATTGCAAGCAATAACGGAACACCTATAGATTATACTACTATGGGCAATTATTTCGACAGTGAAATCTGCATCCATGAAGGGTGTGCCCAGTATACAGAGAATGTGCTTCTTCACAGAGGTATTACAGATAATTATGCAAAGGTTAATGCTCTTCGTTCCAGCGGCCTTGAACCTTATTTACGGGCGCCGGAACTGTCAAGTCTTACTTCGGGATCATTCAATACAAACAGTAATGATGGTCTTGGCACATATGAAATGGGATTTTTTAATGTTCAATATCTTTATGAAAAGCTCGGCTCTGACAGTGTAAAAAGATTGAATCAGGCAGACGGAAAAGTCAGCCTTAACAGTCTCTATGCCGCGGCAGGCAACAGAAGTACCTTTGAAAATATTTTTGATATGCATGCCCTGGCCCTGGCATTGAGCGGAAAAGTAAATGATAATAACTATACCTTCAACGGGGTGGACCTTACCGGAAACACCAGCTACGGAGGAACATCACTTCATAATGCCTGGAGTGCTTTCGGAAATACAGGCACTGAAGGTATAAATGTCAGTCAGGCAAATAATAGCAGTTTTTCCGGAAATCTCTATGAATGGTCTCCCTGGTTTATGAGATGTTACAGCGGTAACGGCGGAACCCTCTCTGTCAGAGTGACAGGTCTCAATGCAGGACAGGGAGGAGGAAATATAAAAGCCTATTTCTTTTACAGGTGAGTAAGTAAACAGTGACCAGTGAACAGTGACCAGTGAGCAGTGAAAATTCCGGTCACTGGTTACTGGTCACTGTTCACTGATTTTACCTTCCCCCTCCCGAGAGATACTGCAGTATAACAGACGCTTCCTCACCTTTTATCCACTGAGGATCCTTTGCCTGCATCTGAGGTACTATACGTGACCAGTCAGCACTTGAGTGAGGATTTTGAAAGACTTTATTTAAATCATGGCATTTACTGCATTTCTGAGAAAACACCTGCTGCGGTGAAGGGGTGGGGGTGCCCTGTGCCGTTCCGTCTGCCACTGCTGTTTGCTGCGGCACCTGTGTCGGTGTCGGAAGGGCAAAACTGCTTGTCTGAATCCTTACTGTAGGATATTCTCCCAGGTTTGACAGCGTATATCTTATACCGATAAATTTCAGAAGTTCATCTACAGGTAAAAATATAGTTATTTCTTTCGTAGAAGGATTTTTTACTTCATAAACCTTCCTTTTTGAAAATTCCTTTCCGTTGATTACATATGTGCCTTTTTCTTTATCATAAGAACCGGTCATGCCGAGAACTCTCATCATATCATCTGCTCCCGCATAGAGAGTTTGATTCTGATACAGGAGTATTGTATTCACTTCTTCACCTTCAAGAACTATGAGTTTTTTGGCCTTTTCTTTGGGGATTATACTGTAATAATCAAGTGTTTTTGGTTTTGTCTGACTTTCTGCCTGGCTCATAAGCAGAAGAGATATACTTATTATTATAGCTGCAAGAATTACTAATGTTTTAGAACGGATCATGTCTGTTCCTCCTTTTTTGATTTTTTATTCCTTAAGTTTTCTTCCCTTTTATATGTTTTCCTGCAGAGATTATGCCAGTTTTTTTTTATGTCTGAACCGGAAATTTATATGAGAATCGTAACGCGTGACGGGAGGAACAAATTCTCAAACAGGTCATGGTTGTTTTCAGGATGCAGGATTTACAGGATTTTTTTACAGATCAATTAAAAGATTCATCAATTTCCTGCTGATAAAGCTGAAAATTTCGGTTCTGACATTTCTGTAAAGAATTGGCAGTAAAGAAATAAATATTCACAGGAAGGATAAATATTTTATGTAAAGAATTTATTTTCAGTGAAAGTTCTATCAAAATTATTGACTTATAATGAGGTAATTCTTTGTGTATTTAACAAAATTCGTTGTTCTTTTTCTGCTTTTGATTACTCTTCCTGTCTCTGCTGCTCTTACGTCTCTGCCTGATGAGAAAACTGATGGTGCACATGATTTTGACATAGAGAAACACCTTGAAGCAGGGAGAAAATATTTCCTGGAAGGCAACATGAAAGAAGCCTTCAGGGAATTCCACATAGTTCTCTATATTGATCCTCATAATTCGGCTGCCAGTTATAATCTCGGCCTTGTTTATCTCTTTCTTAAAAATAATAAACTTGCCATGGAGTCCTTCGATAAAGCAAAATCATCGGATCCTTTAAATTTATTTCTCTCATTGCAACTGGGAAAGGTTTATCTTACAACTGGCGATTATACTCATGCAGTGCCGGAATATGAAAAAATATTACAGTTGTTTCCTGATAACAGGGATTCTTTGAAAGGTCTGTCTCTTGTTTATATGAACAGGGGAGATTTCAATAAAGCCCTCTATAACTGCGGAAAACTGCTGGAAAATTCTCCCGATGATCTTGAGGCCCGCTACATAAAAGGACAGATTCTTGCAATGGCCGGGCAGCTTGATCGTGCCATGAACGAATTTAATTATATAATAGAAAAGAAACCTGATTTTTTCGATGTCTATCTATATCTCGGCGAACTGTCTCTCAGTAAAGAGGATATGGCTCTTGCGTCACAGTATTTTACAAAGGCAATAGAAGCGGCACCTCAGAACGGACAGGGGTATTTCGGCCTGGGAAGGGTTTATATTGCACAGAATAAATATGAAGAAGCAATAAAGGAATTTGAGAAAGGTATCGTTTTTGATCCCCGTAATACAGGTGCTTACCTTTCTCTCGGATTGTTATACGATAACCTTGATAAAAGAGATCTTTCCTTTACATATTACAGGAAAGCGAGAGAAATAGATCCTGACAATCTGCAGGTACTTGAATATCTCGGTTTTTCCTGCTATTCCCTCGGTAAATTCGATGAAGCAATAGATATATTTAAAAAAGGTATAACCCTTGCTCCTGACAGTATTACCTTTCATGATCTTCTGGGACAGGTTTATTATGTTCAGGGAAAAGATGAATATGCAATAGAAGAATTCAATAAAGTAATAGAACTGGATCCGTCCAATATAGATATACCTTTTGCTCTCGGTGTCATATATCAGAAGAGAGGCAACTGGGAAGAAGCAATAAAAAATTATTCAAAAGTAATGGCTCTTGACCCGGCCAATAAATCTGTTCTTTTTTCCCTTGGAGTAGTTTATTTGAATACGGGAGAGTTCCAGAAAGCGGAGGATATGTTAAAATCTTTTATCGAAACCTATCCTACAAATTCCTTTGCCTATATAAATCTCGGACTTCTTAATATGTACCGGGGAAAAAACGACAGGGCTATCGAAGAATTCAAACAGGCCCTCTCCGTAAATCCTTCCCAGGCCATATCCTATTATTATATGGGACTTATTTACAGGGATATGGGCATAAAAAATGATTCGAAAGTATATTTTTCCCAGGCTCTCTCATACAGTCCTTACAGATCTGCTTTTACTTACTGCATAAAGGCCCTGTGGTTTCTGGACAGCGGAAATTATATAGCATCTTTAAAAGAACTGGCTTCTGCAAGAAAAACAGAACCGGAATTCCCTGATACCTACTGGATTACCGGCCTTGTTTACGAAACAATGGGAGACCGGTTCCGTGCCCGTTATTTTTATTCCAGAACACTTGAGCTGAGCCCATTTCATATTTTTGCACGACAGGGGCTTAAGAGGGTTGAAGCTTTTTATAAAAAGCCGTTATATTTGAATAGTTATTAAGCACTCAGTAATTTTTCACGAAGATCTTTATCGTTTAACAGATACAAAAATTCTTTCCCTTTTGGTTTTGGAATTTCTCTACCTTCTTCCAGTGCAGTTTTAATCCAGAGCCTTCTGGCAATTTTGATTTCCTCCAGAGCCATTTCTATTGTTTCACCAAAGGCGGAACATACTGGAAGTTCAGGCACCACTGCTATATAACCTTCATCTTCTTCACTATAAAATATTTCTATGGTATATTTATTTTCTTCCATAAAATGTCATTCCTTTGCAAGATCATATTTTTCAATAATCTTTATAAATTGTTTTACCTGATAAGGTTTAGCTTTCCCTTTCATATTCTGGAAATTTAATATTTCGAATATACCTTCCTGTGTATACACCCTGTGACTGCCTTCAGTATTTTTATTTATAAAACCAAATAGTTCTGCTATAGAGCATACTTCTGAGAACCTGATATTTTTAGGATTTTGTTTTAGTTTTTTGTAAGCTTCTATCTTTTTCATATCTATACAGTA
The DNA here is from genome assembly GCA_040217695.1 of Vulcanimicrobiota bacterium. Classification (GTDB taxonomy): domain Bacteria; phylum Vulcanimicrobiota; class SpSt-956; order SpSt-956; family JAKJGF01; genus CALARM01. The sequence continues at coordinate 8,062 of JBEHWO010000109.1, forward strand.
TTAATCAGGAATTTCTTACTATTCTCTGAGTTTATTATAACATAAATACTTTAAGTTTGAAATAAACTGTTTTCTATAGCATAAAAATTAAGAAATAATATAATAATTTAATACTCACCATTCATCGGTATTCGCCGAAATATCTTCTTCTCTAGACGGCTAATTACCTACACGGCAATTTAAATCGCCACCCGTCACGCGTCACGATTTGATTGCCATAATCAGACTTTTGTTCTATAATATCTATATGTTTTTTATTACATAACCATGAGGGAGAGGTGTTCAATTTGAGAAAAATCCATATTCTTTCTATCCTTCTTATTTTTCTGGCATTTTTTTCCAGTTCCTGCAACAGCTCAAGAATAAACGAAGTAGTGCTTGCAGGGCCCAGTAAAATTGAAAAATTACAGGTTGTTTTCGCCACGCCGGACGGACCGGTACAGGAACAGAGCGAGCTTGATGCCATAACAGTCAGTTTCAATCAGGCTATGGTTCCTCTCACAACCCTTCCTGAAAATGAACCGGAAGGACTTTTAACCTTTGAACCTCCTTTGTCGGGTAAATACAGATGGATGGGCACTGCAACTCTGAAGTTCATACCTGATAACCAGTTACCCTTCGGAACATTATACCATGTCACCGTTCCGAAAGGATTTAAAGCTTTAACTGGCGCAGTTCTTGAGAAAGATTATAAATGGTCCTTTGAAACAGTAAGACCGCGAATTGTTTCTTCAAAACCGGATGAAAATTTTTATAACAGACTCCTGGCTCTCAAAGGTTCTATATATCTGCTCTTCAATCAACCGATGGACCCGGCAAAAGCTGCTGATTTCATAGAATTATCATGTGATAAGAAGGTTATTCCCGTTAAACTGGACAGCAGGTTTGAAAAAGATAAAGATACGGAAGAATGGGACCCGAATAATGTAATTGTCATAAAACCTTCCGAACAATTATCTCCCGGAAAGTCTTATATTCTTACTTTAAAAAAGAATTTACCCGGCAAAACGGGTGATCTCGGTCTTTCGGAAGATAATTCAATCACATTTAACAGTGAAAATGTCTTTGATTTTTCCGGTATGTCCGATGCCGGTACCTCCAAAGAACAGAGCCCTGAAAACTCTATAGAACTGACATTTACAAATCCTGTGGATTACGGAGAAGTAATCGATAATATAAAATTTACTCCCGATATAAAAATACCTGAATATTACAAACAATACGGCCGGAGTCAAACTCTTTCTCTATATCTTCCTTTCCTGGCACAGACAAAATATACTGTGAAGATTTCAAAAAATATAAAAGATATTCTGGGTAATACTCTCGGGCATGATGTTACTCAGACATTTAAAACATCTGATTATTCTCCTTCATGCTATATCGAAAACGGTGTGGGTACGGTAGAAGCAAACTCTTCCAGAACATTCCCCGTATCTTTTATGAATCTCGATAAGGTAAATCTGAAGCTTGCTTTTCTCTCAAAGGATCAGATTATCCCTCTCTTTAACGGAAAAGCTTTTGATTATGATACAAAATATAATCCGGGAGGAGATTTCTTTAAAATTGACAGAGAATGGAAGTTGAATTTAAAGAGAAATCAATCCTGGTGGCAGCCTGTTGATATGGACGACATTCTGGGAGACAGAAAATACGGGTTTGTTTTCCTTCAGTTAGATGCCCTTGAACAGCTCACTTATGACAGCAGATACCAGAAGGCCTTTCTTCAGGTGACAAATCTCGGAATAACGGCAAAATTTTCTCCCGAAAATAATATTATTTCAGTCAATACCCTCGATACCGCACAGCCTGTGCCTGATGCTCTTGTCGAGCTTCGTAACAGCGATAATAAAATCATATGGACAGGAAAAACAGATGCCCGCGGTATGGTAGAGACTGACGGATGGAAGAAACTGAAAGTAAAAGAAGATGATAATGAAATATGGGTTTTTGCCTCAAAAGGCGATGATGTCTGTGTGAGCAGTTCTTACAGAAACTGGAGAGTACCTCTCTATATGTATGATTATTATTACGACTCTTCTGATTTTAATATTCATGCCTTTACAGAAAAAGGTATTTACAGAGCCGGCGAAAAGGTTCATCTCAAAGGGACTATGAGAGAGAATATAAAAGGTAAATGGCAGGTTTCTTCTATTAAAAAACTTGACCTGAAGATATCCAGTTCAAGAGATGAAGTAATTCTTGAAACTCCTTTAAAACTGTCCGAATACGGTTCTTTTGACCATTCTTTTACCATTCCTTCCGACGGAGCTTCAGGAAGATATTCCATATATATTTCAGGACAGAAAGGGAATGAAAATATTTCAGCTTACGGAAGCTTTCTGGTAGAAGATTATCAGGCAGCACAGTATGAAGTTACGGTAAAGTCGGACAGAGATTATTTTGTCTTTGGCGATAAATTCAACGGAACAGTAAAGGGATGGTATCTCTTCGGAGCACCTATGAAGGGTGAGCGGGTTAACTGGTCTTATTATCTTGAACCTTCATGGTACAGCCCTTCCGGTTATGATGATTTTGATTTTACCAGAGATTTCTATGATATGTCCGAAGAAAGAGAAGAAAAATATCTTGGCTCAGGAGAAGGAAACCTGAAAGATGACGGTGAGGTACCTCTATCAGTTGAGATTACTGATAAAGTGAATCAGGGGCCTTATATACTGACAGTTCAGGGAACGGTAGAATCTGCAGGACGCCAGTCTGTATCTGGTTATAAACAGGTTCTTGTTCATCCCGGAGAATATTATATAGGAATAAAACCTTCTTCCCGGTTTATGTCAAATAAAGAAAAGCAAAATTTCAATATGATCGTTCTTTCCCCGGAAGGAACGGTCAGAACGGGGCAGGATGTAAAGGTAGATATTGTAAAAAGACAGTGGAATTCCGTACGTAAAGTGGGTATGAACGGTGAGACAGGGTGGGTCTCGGAAAAAATAGATGAAGTTGTTAAAAGTTTTGACCTTAAAAGTGAAGGAAAACCTTTAGAACAGGAATTTACGACAGATAAAGCAGGTCTTTATATTATAAGAGCCACCGGCACAGACAGTAAAAAGAATAATATAATAACAGAATCAACTGTTTATGTCAGCGGTGAAGATTATGTTGCCTGGGCAAGATATGATGATGACAGGATTGATTTAGTGCCTGATAAAAAGGAATATAAGCCGGGAGATACTGCAAAAATACTTGTCAAATCTCCTTATGAACAGGCAAGAGCCCTTGTAACTGTTGAAAGGGAATTTATAATAAAAAGTTTCTGGGTAGACCTTAAAGGCAGTGCGGATACGGTGGAAATCCCGGTAGAAGAAGATTATCTCCCCAATGCCTATGTATCTGTCATACTCCTTCAGGGCAGGGTTTCAGACAGTAAATTCTCCGATACAGGTGATGACCTGGGCAAACCGTCTTTTAAAATAGGCTATTTTAATATGCCTGTCATTCCTGATAATAAAAGGCTTAAAGTAACGGTAAATACAGATAAAGATAAATATAGTCCCGGAGATGAAGTTACTGTAAATCTTCATATGGAAAACCAGAAGGGACAGGGAGTAAAAGGTGAAATATGCCTCTCTGCAGTAGACCTTGGCGTTCTTAATCTTACAGGTTTTAAAACACCTGATTATTTTGAGTCTTTTTATTATACCAGGGGTATTAATGTTATAACCTCGGAAACAAGGAAATATATTATAGATCAGAAGAATTACGGTCAAAAAGGAGGTAATCCCGGCGGCGACGGAGGAGGTAAACCTTATGCTTTGAGGGAAAATTTCGTAGCCACTGCCATGTTTAAACCATCTGTGATTACCGATAACAATGGCAATGCTTCTGTTAAATTTAAACTTCCCGATAATGTGACGACCTTTCTTATTATGGCAACGGCCCAGACAAAAGACAGTTCTTTCGGCTGCGGTGATAAGAGGATCGTAAGTACGAAACCATTGCTTATGAAACCCTCTATGCCACGTTTTGTAAGACTTTACGATAAGTTTAAAGCAGGTGTTCTCGTATTTAACGGAACTGATAAACAGGGAGAAGCAGTTGTAGAATGTAATAGTGAAGGTCTTAAACTTTCGGAGAGGGGACTTAAAAAAGTAGATATACCTCCGGGACAGGAAAAAGAAGTGCTCTTTTCTTTCGAAGCCGATAAGGTAACGGAAGGTAAACTGACTTTTTCCTGTACTATGGGCACTTACAGTGACGGAGTACTGGAAAAACTGCCTGTAAAGGCGGTTCTGCTTACGGAAGCTGTCGCTACAACCGGTTCATCTGAAGATAGCAGTAAGGAAGAGAAACTTTCTATTCCAAAAACTGCAGACCCCGATACAGGATATCTGGAAGTGAATAATTCTTCTACTGCAATGATAAATCTTCAGGGAGGACTCGAATATCTTGTAGATTATCCTTATATGTGTCTGGAACAAAAACTTTCCAGAGTTCTTCCCCTTGTTACTGCAGAAGATCTTATCAATGCTTTTGACCTTTCAACGTTAAAAGGCCAGAAGTTGAGAGATTTTGTTCAGGAAAACCTGGATATGATAGTAAAACACCAGAAACCTTCAGGAGGTTTTACCCTCTGGGAGGGAGGAGAATTTGAAAATCCTTTCCTTTCTGCTTATACTATGTACGGCCTTACTCTGGCAGAAGAGTCAGGGTATAAAATTTCTCCTTCCATTATGACAGAAGGACGAAAATATCTGAAAGAAATACTCAGATTTTCTAAGGAAGACAAAAGATGGCTTTACCCTTATAAAGAGAGAACCCAGGCTACGGTAAAATCTTTTGCTCTTTATGTCCTTTACCTGGCAGGAGAAGGTGAACCGTCTTATTTACATACCATGTATGAACAGAGGAATAAAAATTCACTCTTCGGAAGATGCATGCTGGTACGGGCCATGCATATCTACGGCAAGGATAAAGAGGAAGAAACTGTTATTGTAAAAGAACTCCTGAACCATATAAAAATGTCTCCTGCAAGTGCTTATTTTGAAGAAAGAGTAACAGATGACATGAGCTGGATTTATACCTCTACCGTAAGGACTACGTCTCTTACGCTTCAGACACTGATTGAACTGGATGCAGACTTTCCTCAGGCTCAGAATACTGTCAAATGGCTTATAGACTCGCAGAAACTTGGCAGATGGGATTCTACACAGGAAAATGTTTTTGCCTTTGAAGCACTGAGAGTTTATTTCAATAAATTTGAAAAAGATATTCCGAATTTTGAAAGTAAAGTTTCTCTTGACGGGAAGGAAATTATGAGAAATTTCTTTAAAGGAAGAGAGACTGAATGTGTGAAGCATGTAGTGCCTATGTCAGATATTTCTACCGGTAAAGACATGTCAATTACGTTTGATAAAGAAGGTCAGGGAAGACTTTATTATACTATGAGACTTGTTTATGCCCCGACAGATCCACGACCTGCAAGGGATGAAGGTATAAGTGTATTTAAATCCATAGAACCTCTTGAAGGGAATAAGACAGAGGATTTTATAGCAGGGACTGTCTACAAAGTAACTCTCTCCATAGTTACTCCTATGGAAAGACATTATGTTGTCGTAAATGATCCTTTACCGGGAGGTTTTGAACTGGTGAGAGAATCTTTTGATACGGAAAATAAAGATCTTCTGAGAAAACTTTCAGAGATACGCGACAATGAAAGAAATGGCTGGTGGGGAACATTTGATCACTGGGAAAATTATGACGATAAGGTTTTGCTTTTTGCAGATCTCTTAAAGTCCGGTGAACATACTTTTACTTATTTTGTTAGAGCTATTCATTACGGAACCTTTGATATGCCTTATACGAAGGCAGAACTTATGTATGAACCGGAGGTATTCGGTTATTCTAAAAAGGAAACTGTTAATGTCGTAGAAAAGTAGAAAATCGTGACGCGTGACCTGACAGGTCACGCGTCACGCGTTACGCGGCATGCGTTACGAGGTCATATGTTTACTAAAAAGAAGATAATAAAAATAACTTTACTTACCTGCTTTATTTTATTATCCGTCCTTTTCATAATTTTTCTTTTAATTCCTCTCCCTTCCGTATCACTTTACCCTCAGAAAATGGTTTCCTGCAATATTCTTGACAGAAAAGGAAATCTTCTCAGAACCATACTTTCTTCCGGTTCTGCTACCGCTTCCTGGATTAAGCTCGACAGTATCTCTACACATATGGTTGATGCTACAGTTGCGGCAGAAGATAAAAGGTTTTACAGCCATTTCGGTATAGATGTTATTGCTACATTCAGAGCATTGGTTCAGGATTTAATAGAAGGTCATATAGTGTCAGGAGGTTCCACTATAACACAGCAACTCGCCGGTATTGCCTATGATATACCCCGTGGAAGCATCAGGTGTAAAATTTTTGAAGCTATTTATGCGATTAAAATTGACTTTAAATATTCCAAAAAAGAGATAGTGGAACTTTATTTAAACCGTGCTCCTTACGGAAATCAGACCTATGGCATAGAAGGAGCTTCTTTACTTTATTTCGGCAAGCCTTCTTCTCAGTTATCCATAGCAGAATCGGCTTTTCTTGCCTCTATTCCCAGGAGTCCCGGCATTTATGATCCTTACAGAAATTTTGAAGAAACAAAAAAAGAGCAGTCTTTAATTTTAAAGAGAATGTACCGTAACGGCAGGATAAGTGAAAGGGAATATAAACAGGCCGGAGAAGAACCACTTCTTGTTATACCCCTGTCTGATACGTTTCTTGCTCCTCATTTCTGTGATTTTATTCAAAAAGAAATTTCAGAGAAACATATGTCCGGTATATCACAGGTAAGAACAGGTCTTGACCTTTATCTTCAGAAAGAGGTTGAGAAAATATTGAAAAATACCGTGGCTTCCCTTAAAGACAGGGGAGTTACAAACGGTGCCGTTCTGATAGTGGATAATCATACAGGAGATATTCTTGTCATGGCAGGTTCTGTTGATTTTTTTTCCCATGAAGGACAGGTAAATGCCTGTACTGCACTGCGACAGCCGGGCTCGACTCTGAAACCTTTCACCTATGGCCTTGCCCTGGAACATGGCTTCAGGGCATCTGATTTGATACCGGATCTTCCCATGAATATACCTACAAAAAAAGGTATCTATATACCCCGTAACTATGATAATAGATTTCATGGCCCTGTAAGATTTCGTCAGGCTCTGGGATGTTCTTATAATATTCCTGCCATAGAGATAGAGCAAAAGGTAGGTGTGGAAGGACTTCTCGGAAAACTTCATGAAGCGGGCTTCGAAAGTCTCACTGAAGAGCCGGATTATTACGGAGTGGCTCTTACTCTGGGTGACGGTGAAGTCACTCTTATGGAACTGGTAAGAGCCTACAGCGGGCTTGCCGGAGGCGGTATTGTTAAATCTCTGAATGTTATAAAAGAATTAAGAGACGATAAAGGCAATAAAATCTATTTTCCCTGTGAAAATACTGAGAGAAGAATATTTTCTTCTGAAACATCTTTTATACTTACAGACATTATGGCCGATAATAAAGCCAGAGTTCCTGCCTTTGGCAGGGAAAATCCACTTGATCTTCCTTTCCCATGTGCATCCAAGACGGGAACTTCCAGGGGATTTCGGGATAACTGGACAATAGGTTATACTCCCTCTTTTACTGTCGGTGTATGGGCAGGCAATTTTAATGCCGATCCTATGGAAGATGTTTCAGGTATAACAGGAACAGGTCCGATTTTCAGAGACATCATGTATTTACTGAAAGAAGAATATCCTGAAAAGGACAGGAATTTTACAGTGCCTGAAAAGATTATTTCTTTGAATATCTGCCCCTCTTCCGGAGATATACCTGGTCCTTACTGTCCCGGCAGGATAAAAGAATATTTTCTTGAAGGCACAGGGCCGGCAGGGGGCTGTAAGGTTCATAGAATGATTAATATAGACAGGAGAACAGATAGTCCTGCATCTTCCGATTGTCCTCAGGCATATATATTTAAGAAAATTTATGAAATATATCCTCCTCTTTATTATAACTGGATGAAGGAACAGGGAATTATGCCTTCTCAGCACATATTAACTCTCCTGGAAAATCCGGCATGTAACACGCCTGTCATTGTATTTCCTTCAAAAGGAGATATATTTAAAATAGATCCTGTACTTCGTAAAGAATATCAGGTGATACATATGAAGGCAGTAGCTCCTGAAGGAGCAGGTATTATTTCCTGGTATATAGACGGAAAACTGGAAGGTAAAACGAAAAATCCTTTTGTGTTTAAATGGCATCTGGCTCATGGAGAGCATACCGTGCAGATAAAAGTAAAAAATAAAATCAGTGAAAAAATAAAGTTTAATGTCTATTAAGAGAATTTTTTAAATTACTGTATATTTTTGCAAATAAGTGGTAAAATTAGAAGTTATAGTGTATCAGGCTTTATGCATTATGAAGTTACTATGTGGGGGAATTTTACTTGAAAAAACAACGAATTCTGGTTGCAGAAGATAATGTTATGAATCACAAGCTTATAGAATATTATTTAAAAAAATCCGGTTATAGGGCAGATTTTGTTTCAAATGGTTTTGAAGTTCTTTCTGCTCTGAAACAAAATTCTTATGATCTTATACTCATGGATCTTCAAATGCCTGAAATGGATGGGTTTATGACGACCAGAAAAATAAGGGAAGAAGAAACAAAGGGGAAACATATTCCCATAATAGCTCTCACTGCTCATGTAATCAGAGAACATCGTAACAGATCTATTGAATATGGTATGGAAGATTATATTACTAAACCTTTTGACCGTAAAGAACTTATAGAAGCTATAGAAAGAATTCTTGGTAATAAAACAGACGAAAATAATGCAAATCTTTATTCGAAAACGTGATATGAAATTTAAAAGAGATTTTATTATCCTCTTTTTTTAGAAGGATGATAGACTCATAAAAAGAATTATTTATATAAGTTAATCCTCGCGTCACGCGTCACGCGTCACGATAGTAAAGGGGGGCTCAGGTGAGTAATTCTAATGAACATAATAAAGAAGAATCTCTGGAACATCTAAAGATGATTTCCTCTCTTATGAGCAGTTTGCCGGGAATGGCTTACAGAGGAAAACATGATAAAGCCAGAACCATGGAATTTGTCAGTGACGGATGTTTTAATCTGACAGGGTACAGGGCTTTATCTTTAATTCAAAACAGAGATATTTCCTATGGAGAGCTTATACATCATCAGGAGAGGGAATATGTTCTGAATCAGATCAAAAGTGCTCTGGATGAGAGAAAACCTTTTCAGCTTATTTATAGAATTATCTCCATGAGCGGAGAAGAAAAATGGCTGTGGGAACAGGGGCATGGCGTATTTTCTTCCGATAATTCACTCATGTATATTGAAGGTTTTATAGATGATATAACATTACATAAAAGAGCGGATGAGGCTCTGTCTATGGAAAGAGAAAAACTTTCTTCCATATTGCAGTCTATACCTGATTGCATTATTTCAATTGACCCGGAAGGTAATATTATCTTCATTAATAAGGCAGCAGAAAAACTTACACTCTGG
>JBEHWO010000110.1:0-17349 GCA_040217695.1 Vulcanimicrobiota bacterium
CTTCCTGTTGAAACAGGTGAAAAATCAGTGAAATTTCATAACATCAAATATTTCCTTCAAATCAATTGCAAGTTCCGGGATTATGCCGGCTTTTAGTTTATCATTTTTTGTATATATAACAGGCTGAGCGTAAACTTGACCACTGAGTAAGAATACAAAAATTTCCTCATTTTCCGGATCTACAATCCAGTATTCCGGCACCAGTTTTTTTTCATAAAGATTTTTCTTAAGAATACAGTCTTTTGCCGCAGTTGAAGGAGAAAGAATTTCTATTATAACTTCAGGTGTGCCGTAATGCCCGACTTCTCTCATTTTATCTCTGTGATAGAGAATTATATCAGAGAGGGCAATATTAGTTATCTCATCATCACTTTTCCCCGGCTCGGGAAATATGACTCCTATCATATGGAGAACCCCATAGGGATTTTCTTTAAGATAGTTTGCAAAAGTGCAGAGTAAATGTCCCATTATTTCCTGATGAGTAAGGGGTTGCCCCCTGATCAGGTAAAAGGTGCCGTCAAGAATCTCATAATAGCCTTCCGGCCAGGAAAGCCAGTCTTTGTATGTATATGGGCCATATTTTCCGTGGAGGTTTTCAAACATTTTTATTTGTTCCATCTCCTTTGCTGCTGACCACCACTATCTAATTTTGAAAAAAAATTTCATATTAACTCAAAGATAACCGGTGTGACCTCAGGGGAAATCAGCGTCATCTCTTTGTTATATTTTTATCTATAATATCCGCTATCGCTTTTGTTTCCTGCAGGTTCCTACCAGTTGTCTGGACTACAAGTCCATATCCTTCATCTGTCCAGGTCAATACAATTTCTATTTTCCCATCAGAGTAAATTTCTTTTATAAAATGCGTCTCTTTAGGATTAAAAGGAATAGAATTAATGACTTTAATAACATAAGGTGATTTAATTAATTTATTGACAAACTTAATTAATATATCTTTTCCATGGTCGTCCCTGATGTTTACAGATTTATGTTCAGGTAAAACTTCACTCTTTAATAATGTTAAAGATTTATTAGATTGAATCCATTCCTTATGAGCTTCAATATGTTCAGAGTTACTAATATGTTTCACACTAACAATTATTTCTTCATTATCGATTTTCTCTATCAGGTTAATAATTGTTTTATTCCATATTTCATTTGTTCTGAAACTTATTGAAATAGTATCATATAAAAAAGCTACTGCCAGACCTTCTGTTTCCTGCATATGTAATTCGTTTATGTCCGGTGCATTGAGGTAATAGCAATTTTTAAGATAAATATTTTCGATATTTTCATCTTCTTCCGCAATGAATGGATATCGTTTAAGACCAAGTAACAAAGTCTTATAATCTTTCCTGACAGATGGATCGTTAAGCCAATCTGTTATCTTATAATTTTCAGAGAGATAAGAATCTCTAAAATTACTGTTTACTCTCATTCGAGTAAAATCATATTTTCCGGCGTCTTTACAGGTAAAGAGAATATTTTTCATTAGTTCCTGCGCCTTAAAAGTATTCTCTGCTTTATGATATAAAGATAACTCATTGAATATCAGTTCCATAATTTCATAATCTCAAATCAATTTCATAAGTTGTTCGTTCCATTCATCAAGGAACCCTCTGGGATAACTGCTTAATTCTCCGTTTCTATCAATCAGTATTTCCTCTATATTGCTATATTGCTCCGAACTGTCCAGAGTTCTGTCAAAATAGAAAAACTTGATGTTTTTGCTGGATAATTTCTGTTCCTTAACGGCAACCCTTATGCCGTTAATAATATGGTCGCTATGTGTTTCCACAATAATATATACACCTTCCTGTGCCGCATAAGACATCATTCTGCCAATTACCGATTGTGCCATCGGATGTAAATGGGATTCAGGATTTTCCAGGATCAAAATATCATCTTTTTTGGCTTTAAGAATTGCAACAACAACCGGTAGGACATAAGTAATACCAAAACCTGTGTTTACTGGCTTTACTTCATTGGTATACCCGTCCTTTGTTTCAAATTTTATTGCCAGACGAACTACATCAAGACCTTTAACATCTTCGGCAATCAACCTGGTTCCGGGAGTAATTTCACTGATCCAGGCATCTGCCTGATGAAGCAAGGAATCCGTCCTGCCGTTCGGATGCTTTAAATGAACATTTTTGACTTTTTGTGACAGACCGTATTCGGATAGATAATGAACGGCATATTCTCCTTTTACGCCGATATTATTATTCTTAATTACCTGAAATTCAGATTTCTTATAACTCATTTGAGGCGAAATATGTTCGGCATTTAAATATTGAAAATTACTATTAAACAGATTAAAAGACGAAAGTAGTTTACTGTCCTGTTCTTTTTCAACGGATAATATATCACTATTGGGATGATATATAAAGGACCATTTAAAAACATTATCACCGGATAATATTTCAAATTCTATCTTTTCGTCTTTTGCATATTGATAAAAAACATCTTTACCAGAGCCCAGGCTAATCAGGTCACCATCCTGTAAAATCAAACCCGTATTCCCCTGATAGGGATTTTTATAAGACTGACGTAATAAAAGTAATGTCTGGATGAATGACGATTTTCCGCTACCGTTTAACCCTGCCAGGACGTTAAGGTTTGACATCTGCAATTCAACATTTCTGAGAGATTTGAAATTCTTTATTTTAATTTTTTTAATCATTTCAACACCTTTTTAATGAGTAATTCAATCGATTTGAAACGTTTTTCAACCTGTTTTTTATCTCCCGTTCCCGAAGTAATTGACCGTTCAAAGTCTTTATCTGAGTTCAGTAAATTAATAAATTCTTCTTTTAAAATATCTTTTCTTTCAATAACTGTTTCAATTTCATCTTCTTCTAATTTACATAATGCCACATTCCATGTTTCAAAAAGTGCTTTATTAACAGGTTTTCTTTTATCAGATTTATCATATCTTTTCCTGAATGCATCATTACCAAAAATATTCCACGCAGTCCGTAAAGATTTTTTAAAATCAGCTTTTAGTTGTTCTCGTTTCTGGGCAGAAAGTTCTTTTAGTTTCGACATTGAACTATTAAGAAAAGTATCTAAATCCGGTTCATATTCTTCAGGGGTATGAATATAAAAAGCCACAAAACGTGTTATAAAATCCCTATCCAACATTCTTTTTCGATTTATACGGTATTTTTTGAATTCTTCAAGTTCAGCCAGTTCATTGATAAAATCAGCCGGAATTCCATGATTGATAACATGCCTGATTTCCTGTGCCGTAAGTATAAGACCTCCTGTATTAATTCTTTTATATAAATTAAATTTTACATTTTCAGGTGTGCCGGGATTAATGATATAAACAGTAATTTCATGTTCTTCAATTCTCCGATGCAAGTCTCGTGATAATTCATTGTAATACAATCCATTAAATTGTGTCAGATATTCTAAATTTTGCAGGGTAAAATTATTTTCTATAATATAGTTTTGAAAAGTAGTAAGCCTCTGAAGACCATCGACAATCAGCCAGTTATTATCATCAGAACCGTCGAAATAAAAAGCTGGTAATGGAAGTTTAAGCAGAATTGATTCTATTAATCTACTCTGTTTTGTTTTATCCCATAAATTCATTTCCCGTTGAAAAAAGGTATTTAAATCGATTTCCTTATTACGTAATCTTCTGAAAATAACTTCAAGAATCATCTGTTTTGTCGTAATATCAATCTTTTTCGGGTCGAGAGGTCGATCAATAGTAACTTCAGAACTATCTTCAATCTCGACGCCATCTTCTTCTAAAATCTTCTTTGCTTTTTTCATGGTTAATTCTCTAATCATAAAAAATTACCGTTAAGAATTTCATAATATCCTTCCGGCCAGGCAAGCCAGTCTTTGTATGTATATGGGCCATATTTGCCGTGAAGGTTTTCGAACATTTTAATGCACATAGGTTCGCCTTTAATTTATCATTAAGAAGGACTGATTTTTTCGTCTATTGTTTGTAATTTTTCCTGTATCCACAGATTTATCAGAGTTTCCGGAGAAATACCCCTCTGTCTGGAAATAGATTGAATTTGTGTTGATAAATTATTATCAAGTGCATAGTAAGTTATATTAGATTCAATATCTACCTCGAAGTCAGCCTTTTCGGTTTTGTCCCAGAATTCACCAAGATCATGACTATCCCAGAATTCACCTGTTTCTTTATAAGATTTACTTTTCGATATAAATGATTTATCTTTTTTCATAATATCTCCTTTCGGAAGGTGTCATATCTCTGGCAGAGATGATCAATGCTTTCCCGTCTTTTTTATATACAAAAAAAACGATTAAATATCTTCCTCCATCAGTCTGTCCAAGGGCCGCATAAACATTTTCACTCTCTCTATGACCATTTTCAACAAACCGAAAATAAGGGTTTGTATCAAAAATTTCAAGAACTTCATATTGCTGAACATTATGCTTCCTGTCCAATTTATGAATTATTTCATCGAGCCAGATAACTCTGTTAATTTTCATATAGCCTATTTCCAACTTTCTTACCGGCTTATTTCATAATTTTACACTTTTATTTTATCATAAAACAGGTGAATGGTTAAGGGTTTTTATAAGTATCAAAGAAGTGAATTTTCTTCAATTCAATTCCGCCTGAGAAATCCTGAATAAAAATCTCAGGCTACCTTTACTCCGATTTTACTTATGATAAATCTGAAACTTTTTCCATAGCCAGATATGAAATCAGACTATGCCAGGATGACACTGAAGGGATTGTTATTGATAAGGAAAATCTATTTTTAATCAAAAAAGAAATTCAAATAGAAAGTCACACGGAACAGAGTGATTTATTTCCTGTAGCCAGTGAATCTCCGGCCTGTATAGTCACTCCTTCTAATAAAAGATCTGCCGGATGGAAAAAAATAATCGGCAGATCCACGGAAGGAACAGCTAATTATTATTCGGCAACTAAAAAAACGTGGAATTTATCATATCAATTCAGCCCGATCCGGTCTTCTCTTGCCGGTGTTTCTGAGGATGAAACCCGTTTTCCTCTTGCACTGCATGTTAAAAAAATACTGAAGGAAGGAGTTCAATTTCTCCAATTAAACAGTGCTGCCATGAGAAGTCCATGCAGAGGCGATGCTCCTATGGACTTACAGATGGATGGTTCCAATCTCCCTAAAGTTATTAATTTTTTAAAAGAAAAACGTCCCGATTACTTTGAAAGATGGGTTGAACACATAAAATCTGCCCTTCCTGAAATTGATAATATAGGAGTAAGGGAAAGGCCTGAAGACAGATCACTTTATATATATATCACCTGCGATAGCCTGGAAATACCTTCCTGGCTCCTGTCGAAGGGCACATTAAGACTCATTGCCCATACATTGATTGCCTACCTGCCTGTAAAAGATCAGATTTATATCATAGAAGAGCCGGAGAACGGTCTCCATCCTCTTGCCATTGAAAGTCTTTACCAGTCCGTTTCTTCCGTTTATGCCAATCAAGTAATTCTGGCAACTTATTCCCCTGCAATCCTCAATCTGTCTCAAGCAGAAGATATTCTCTGTTTTTCCAAAACAGAATCAGGTGCAGTAGATATTATCCTGGGGGATGAACATACGAAATTAAAAGGATGGGGAAAAGACATTAACCTTGCCACATTATACGCTTCAGGAGTATTACAATGAATGCCCGGCTAATTTTCAACTGCATCTATTCTACTTAACCAATATAGACTCACTCACACGACCAGCAGGCCGGAAAGAATCGTTATTGTCTGCAATTTCACCTGCCGGGAAACAGACAGGGAACTGTGTAAAACCGCCATGACCGGATGGTCACAGCAAAGAATGAAAAATTATTCCTCCCTTCACCCTTCACGCTTCTCCTATACGTGCTATATAAAGTCCTCTGCCCGAAACACCCTGTTCCTCATATTCTGCCTTAAATCCGGCCTCAGCAAAAGCCTGTTTCATTTCTTCCAAGGTAAAGAGCCCGGCTTCATGTCTTTCCGTAAAATACTCTATCCCGTCTCCTGTCCCTATAAGATAATGAAGTGTAAACACAGAAACCCTGTCATAAGTCTCTGAAATATTCATTCTGCATATCTTTACATCGTCCCGTTCCACAGTGGCCATATGTATTTTTCCTGCATTCCAGGCCTCAGGAGTAAACCATGGCTCAACCATTACTATACCTCCGTCATTGAGATGTTCCCTGAAACAGACAAAGGTTTTTACCACATTTTCAATCGTAATTACATAGCCTATGGAGCTGAAAAGACACATAAGCACATCGTATTTTTTCCCGACATGAAAATCCTTCATATCACGGAGAAAATAATTGCCTTCACCGTTCTTTTTCTTTGCAATATCTATAAATTCGCTGTTTATATCCAGGCCGTCAATGTCATAGCCCTTCAAATATTTTATATGTTCTCCCGTGCCGCAGGCCACATCCAGGATTGCCCTGCAGTCCGGTTTATACTTTTGAATGGCGGCTTTTATAATTTCCGCTTCATGTTTATAATCCTTAAAAGAGTAAATCATATCATAATATTTTGAACTTTTCTGAAACATAATTTCTCCTGTCTTTCATTATTTTATTTTATAATGAAATTTCTCCTTTCATTTTCCGGATGATTATAGAGTATGTCATAATATAATTATTTAGTTGTATTTCTATCAATATTTATTTATAATTTAACATATCCTGACAATAACTTCTATATGAAAATTCTTTACTATAGTAAAAAGAAAAATAAGAAGGAACATATCATAAAGGAGGAACATTGATGTCAACAGCAGCTTTTTTACTGGCTCCTCATACGTTACCATCGGGGAAAGACAGATTTAACTATTTGAAATGGGAGCAGAAGATTTCAAGACTCATATCCTACAGAGGCGGGTACAGTGAAAAAAGAATAGGGAACAGACTTTTCTATATATGTAACAGAGGCGATGTCAACGAATTCAGCTTCGGAGAATTCAGCGGTGATGAGCTAAATAGATTTATGAAGATTCCTCCTTTTTATCCCGGCGATTATATTGTTCTCTGGACTTACGGTCATGCAGTGCATGTTATGGCAGTAAAATCCTCCGAAAAAGGCAGTCCTGTCATTAAAGAATTCAGCCTGAGACTGACTGTTCCTTCAGGTATTAAACGTCCTGAAGGATTATTTGAGTCCTTCAGAGAGTTATTCGAAGGAAATTCCATCTGTCCTGATTTTAAAGCCCTGTATAAAGAATATACAGGAAACAAAATAAGTGTAAAGTCATGGTTTAATTCTTTCGGCATATCGGGTATAAAAGATTTTGAAGGTAAAGACAAAAAAGAGCTGTGGGAACTTTTTGAAGAAAGTGCATCATCCCTTCTTCAGGGTAAAGAAATATCCGTAAAATCAATAAAAAAACTCAATGAAGAAATTGCCTGTATGAATGACAGGGCAAAAATAAGGACAAAACCGGCAAAAAAAACCGGGGAAACAGGAAGGATTATATCATTTGCAGGATATGCCCTGTCGGAAATCCTGGGCAGACCGGACAGTCCTATCTGGAAAGAAAGATACAGAGCCGCTTCTTTTTACCGGGACATTACAGATTGTGAGGCCGTTGAAAAGCTGACAGTCGGTAAAGACAAAAAAGGAACAGGTCTGAGCGCTTCTTTCGGGCGATTACTCTGCCATTATCCGGTTCATCTTTACAGAGACAATATCTTCTGGGTTATTGCAGGAAGAGAAACAGAAAGCGCCAACGGACACGCCCATGTAGAGAGTATGTATTCTTTTTCCGAATACTGCCACAAAGCAGGATTTCTGCTGGTTATATATCCCTGTGAACTCCGGAAAAAATTCAGAAAAACCTTCGGCATAGAACCTTACGAAGAGATTTCTCCTTTGAAAAACATGGAAACTGCAGAACTTTTTATAGATACACCTCTTTTAAAAGCAGACATGTCGGAAGAAGCAGAAAAATGGTTTTTAAAAGAACATTCGACAGGCATGACAGTGAGAGGAGAAGCAGACGGCACTTACAGAATAACCTGTTTTAAAGACGGAAACATCATTTCCTCCGAAGACAGAAAAATAAACAGAGATCTTCTGAAAAAAGCTTCAAAGGAATTAAATATTCGTGAAGTCTTTTCTTCCCTGGGGCTGCCATGTCTTATTGAACCGGGCAAATGGACGGAAGGTGCTTACAGAGGCCATTCTTCCTGCGGAACAGAAAGAGAAACCTGTATGAAATTCCTGGAAAATCTCCCGAAAGAAAAAATTATAAACCATCCTGCGGAAATCTTAAAAGATTTCCCTGAGCAAATAAAAGGTGACAGGATAATCTCCATAGTTATAACATATCCTTTTTACGATGAAGGTTATATGAGGACTCTGCTGAAGGATTTAAAAGGGAAAGGACTTGTGGAAAATTACGGTGAAGTATGGTTGGAAAAGAATTCCCTCATATTCTTTTCAAGAACGTCTATTATGACACCTCTCTTTATACGTATAATCGGAGATGTTCCTGAAGGAACAAAGATCGCGGTTTACAATGGCCGGAGCTTTCATTATGAATTAAAATATACGGAAAAGCCTGATTTACTTCCATGTCAGAACTTTAATAAAGACCGGGAAGAAGATATTTCCCTGAGATACTGGAACGGCATAGATATAGATGATGAAAAAGTAACGGGTCTCGTGCTGGAAGGTAAAGGAAGATATTATTTTTCCGTAGAAACCTTTAAGTATGATAAGGAAACGGAAGAAATTATCAATGAGAAGATAAAGGATTTCGAGTCACTGGGCCTGAAATATCTCGGGAATGTGGTATGCAGCGATTTCAGTAATATAGTCATGAGAGCCTATATTTATCCGAAAGAAAATGTCCTGGCTACTCTCTGTGTATCAATATTCGGAAATACGGAGGCGGAATTCTTTACATTTTTTGAAGACGGCACGGGAATTACGACTACCACTGCAGCCGGATATGACGGAAGTAAAACGAAGTTCATTACACAGTCATTGCCTTCAGGAGTATCGATAAAAGAACTATGGGAAAAACATATGGAAAAGGTAAATAAATTAAAAACCGACGGACTTATTACCGTAAAAATAGAAGAATCACTTGTGAAATTTACTGAAACAGTAGAGAAAAGATTTAATGAACATCTATAAAAACAGAGAAAAGTCAAAAAATACCCTCCCCGGAGAAGAGTAAAGTTTATATGAGAATCGTAACGCGTAAGGCGTGACGGGAAGAAAAAATTCTCATATTTCGTTGTGACCGAACCGGTCATGGTTATTAACAGAATTACGAAGAAATATTTCTCAAAAAAAACTACATATAAAATTCTAAAGTTCTTCATAAATTCTTCATATCTCCGTAATATAATTCAGTATACAGGTTAAATAAAGGATTATTATATGAGATGTTGAACCTCAGGCTGAAAAAGGGGGAAAAAGTAATATGATTTAACATAAAAATAAGTCTGTAAGAAAGGAGGTAAAGAAACTCAAATACCGGATTAAATCTCTTATTGTAAAAAATCAATAAAATAAAATCAAGGAGGCATGTAATTATGAGAAATAGGATACTTATCGTGGCATTCTTATTTATACTTCTATCTGTTTTTATAAATATATTAACCGGATGTGACGGAGGTACGGGAAGCGGCCCGATAATACCCGGCCTTACGCCGTCTGTTGTAACCATGCAGGATATAACGGAAACGGAAGTTATAGATCCTATCGGAGAAAATGCGATAAATTCGGATGATCCGAATGCTTTCAGATATGCTGCAAATCAGATAAAAAATCTGGATTTTGTGAAAGCAGTATATGCAGATGAAGACGAAATGCTTGTGGAATATGACTGGGGAGGTACTGAAATATGGATGGATCAGCCGGACTTCCAGGAAAACAGGTCGGCCAGAGGTGACATTTCTCCTGTTTCGTCAGAGTACGTAAATTCTTTATTGAAAGCCGTGGGAAACAAATATGCCGTAATATATGACAGTACCTATGATGATCCCGGATTTGCATATGACAAACCCTATCTGGATGATGTAGAAAAGGATTTAAAGGGTATAGGTTTCACCGTTGTAAGCAAACATGGTTCATTTGCTTCAGTAGACAGTTTTAAAGAAGTGAAGGATTACGGAGTGATACTCTATACAGGCCACGGAGGACTTGAAGACGAACTGGCATCAGATACATTCTATTCCATAATGACAGGAGAACCTTACAGTAAACCTGATACATCTTCAACAAAATTTGAAGACTGGAAGAATAAAAGAATTGAATCTATGACTGTAGACTGGGGAGAAAAAGGGAAGAAAACTACAAAGACCTTCTGGGCGGTAACAAATAAATATTTCGATTATTACAAGCCCGGTCTTAATAATTCCCTTTTCTTCAATCTGGCCTGTGAGGGTATGAAACCATCGTCAAAAGTAACAGTTCATCCTATGGCTGCAAGCCTCATAAACCTGGGAGCAGGCGTGTATCTCGGATGGACAAAATCTGTAAGTGACACAGGCACAGTAGCCAATTCTTTTATGAAGCAAATGTGCACTGGCCTTACTGTAGGGGAAGTCTATAATAAAGGCTGGGATCCTGATCCTTCCGATGGCGGAGTATTGAAATATTATCCTGAAAATAGTACCGGTACCGGTATTACACTCAAGTAAATTTCTTAATAAAACACACAGGGGTTGAGGACAGCCCCTGTGACGTAAAGAACTCCATAAATTCTTCATATCTTCCTCCGAAAATGGTTTGCTTCACTTTATTACCGGGGTGAGTATAAATAATAAATATATGCTCTCGTGACGGGAGGAAAACGTTTATTACATGCTTATGCTCAGGTCAGTAATTAAAAGGATTTTTATAATATTATGTAGAATTTTATAAAAAATTACCAGTGTAAAATATAAAATAAGAGAAAATTTGATAATCAGCATATCACTTCCGGGAGGTTTTTATTATGAAGAAATATATATCACTTTTCTTTCTGCTCTCTTTAATCCTCATTTTTACATTGTCATGCCGCAGGAATGTTCCAACAAATCAGGATAATTCAGACTCCGACTCAAATTACAACGAAAATTCCCTGGGCATTATAATAAAAGCCTCTGGTAAAGATCTCCTTTTATTCGTGCAGGACAGAATGAAGGGGAAACCTTTAAGTAATGTAAATCTCGAGATAGATACCAGATATGAACAAGTTACTACAGATGAAAACGGCATGGTATTAATTAAGGACATAGAAAAACTGAGGTCCTTTGGCAGGGAATGTGAAATTATAGCCAGATGGGGTGACAGGAAGGAAGGGACACTTACCTTCGACATTCCCACAGAACAAAAACTCCTCGAAGGATATATTTATACCGACAGACCTGTATACAGGCCGGGACAGAAAGTAAATTTCAAAAGCATAATCAGAACAAGGACAGGAGATTCACTTGTATATTCTCCGGAAGAAAATATAAGTGTCACAATAGATGACCCTGATGGGAAAAATATTTATTCCCGGGACTTTGAAACAGATAAATACGGAACTATTTCAGACAGTTTTACTCTCTCACAAAATCCTGCCCTTGGCGATTATATTATAAACTGTACCACTGTAATGGGAGTTACTGCTACAGGAACCTTTCAGGTTCAGGAATACAGAAAACCTGAATTCGAAATAAGTGTTACACCTTCAAAGGATCATTATGTTTACGGCGAAACCATAACCTTTAACATAGATACAAAATATTATTTCGGCTCCCCCGTATCGGAAAAAGATTTCACATATAAAGTCCACCGTATGCCATGCTCAGGGAATTCAATGGCGGAAAATTTTTTAAAATCCGATGAAGCCCTTCCCTATCGCGAAGGGAAAGGCGTTACAGATAAATATGGAAGAGCAGCCATTGTCTTTAAATCAGATAACACAGACGCATATTACAACGTAACAGTGAAAATGACAGATCAAAGCAGGAGAGAAGTTACAGGCACATCGGGTATGATGATGACAAAAAATCTGTTCCGTATGACCGTAACGCCTGATAGAAGTGTATGTAAACCGAAAGAAAAAGTAAATATTAAGATAGATGCAAGGGATTATAAAGATAAGCCTGTACAGAACAACGTGACTTTAAATATTAAATCCGACGTCACAGAGGCTTTACAGATTCAATTAAAAACAGACGGTAACGGCTCTGCCTGTTATGATTTTATTCCCCATAAAGACGGATGTTACGAAGTTGAGGTAATATCAGAGGATCAGAACAAAAATCAAATAAAAGCATGTGAGAACATTTACTGCTATTCGGGTGACAGCAATTATTACTGGTGGAAAAAGCTGCCGGATTTTCATATAATTCCCGATAAAAAGGTCTATAATACAGGCGACAGGGCCAGAATATTTCTTGTTTCTCCCTGTGAAAACGTAAAAGCTCTCCTTACAGTAGAAAGAGAAGACATAATCGAAAAAAAAATAATAGATTTTACGAACAGAACGGCCATGTTCGAAATGGATATTAAAGAAAAACACAGCCCAAATGTTTATGTAACGGTGAGTTTCTTTTATAAAGACAATTTTTACAGCCAGTTTAAAGAAATATCCTGTCCTTCAAAAGATAAATTCCTCACTGTTTCAATCGAACCGGACAGAGAAAAATATTCTCCCGGAGATGAAGCAAAGATTTCAATAAAAACAATAGATAAAAACAATAACCCTGCTACTTCTCAGGTCTCAATGGGACTTATAGATGAATCTCTTTATGCGCTTATGCATGATCCGCTGCAGAATATCCATAAATTCTTCTATGATGCCAGGGAAAATAACGTTATGACCTATCAGTTTAATTGTGTATCTTACGCCATGGAAGAAACCGGTGCAACAGGAGGTATTGACGATATGGGAGTAACTGCCGTCACAGGAGAAATAGATATTGGCTATATGGGAGAAACAGGCGTCACAGGAGACGTAGTTGCAACCGGAGAAGTATGGGAAAGCCCCACAGGAGAAACATGCGCGACAGGAGAAGCAGCTCCGACAGGCGAAGTCATGGCAACGGGGGATGCAGGAGAAACGGCTCTGACAGGGGAAACGACCGGAGGACGGGTAATAACAGGTTCTAAAGGCGAGGAAGGTTCCAACAATGTAAAACCTGCCTTTGTAAGAAATTTCTTTCCCGATACCGTATATTTCAATCCCTCTATAATAACAGACGAACATGGTATGGCAGAAATAACGGTTCCTCTTCCCCACAGTCTTACCACATGGAGAGCCACTGCAAAAGCCGTTACGGAGAAAACAGAAGTAGGAGAAAACACAAGAAAAATCATTACTTCAAAAAATCTGCTTGCAAGGCTTATAACTCCCAGGTTTTTTACTGTCAGAGACGAAACGGTCATTACAGGCATAATTCATAATTACCTGAACAGTGACAAAACAGTCCGGTTAAAGATGGAAACAGAGGGACATATTGAATGTTCAGATAAAAGAGAGTTAACACTAAAAATCCCGGCAGGCGGTTCTCGTTCCGTTGACTGGAAGATAAAGGTAAAAATACCGGGAGACTGCAAAATAAAACTCACTGCCCTTACAGACGAAGAATCCGATGCGGTAGAGCTTTCCGTGCCGGTTTTACCTCACGGAACCATAGAGACCGTGAGTGCATCGGGATTTACAAACAATAAATGGGAAAAAGAATTTTTCCTTTCGAAAAAAGCAGACGAATCTTCTGCCGCATGTGTTGTAATACTGGAAAAATCCATTGCTTCCTCCATTCTTTCATGCCTTGAATATCTTACGGTATATCCCTATGGATGCACGGAACAGACTATGGATAAATTCCTCCCCTGTGTCATAGTGGCAGACACTCTCAGAGAACTCCGTATAAAGAATGAAAAACTGGATAAAGAACTGCCTGGCATGGTAAAATCAGGACTTTCCATACTTTACGGCTATCAGCATAAAGACGGAGGATGGGGCTGGTGGGAACATGATAAAAGTCATCCCTATATGACCGCCTATGTCGTTTATGGCCTTATCATGGCAAAAAAAGCAGGATATGAAGTGGACAAACACATAGTGGAGAAAGGTATTGACTGGCTGGAAGAAAACTACGGTAAAGAACATGATTTAAATACAAGGGCCTATATGGCTTTTTCCATTATCTGCAGCGGAGGCAGGTGTGATGATTATCTTCTGGATCTCTATAAAAATAAAGACCGGATAAACAGCTATTCGAAAGCTGTTCTTGCCATATCATTGAAGGAAGCAGGGTTTCAGAAAGAAGCTGAAGAGATGGCATCACTCATAGAAAAAACTGCGGAAAGAGAGGAAAAATCTTCATGCTGGAGCGGCCGTACAGGAAGCCATGGATGGACTGATAGTAAAATAGAAACTACATCTTACTGCCTGAAAGCCCTTCTTTATATAAAACGTGACAGTAAACTCATAGCGGAGGCTGTGAGATACATAACGACACACCGCAACGGGAACTGCTGGTATTCCACAAAAGATACTGCCGCGGCAGTAATGGCTTTTACCGATTATATGAGAATAACGGGAACATTCAATAGTTCACAGACTATTCAGTCTCTAAAGAATTTTCAGGCAGATTTATATATTAACGGCAGAAAAATAAAAACCGTCAATTTCAGCTATGCCGATGCCGGGGAAGCAGGTAAAAAGATAGAAATCCCATTCGGACAGGGTATAATTCATGGAAAAAACATGGTTAAAATCCAGGTAAACGGACCGGGAGGTCTGTATTATAGCTGTTACCTGACATATTATACGGAAGAAGAACATTTAACAGGTAAAAACAGCGGATTCAAGATTGACAGACATTATTATCTCTTCAACAACGGAAATAAAGAAGAAATAAAAAAAGACGGCACAGGAGCTTTAACGGTAAAATCCCAGGATATAATCCTTGAGGAATTAAATATAACAGGAAAAAGTGATTATGAATATTTCATCATTGAAGATCCGAAACCATCAGGCTGTGAGTATGAATTAACAGAAGCAGATTATCATAAGACCGGCGACTGGTACAGCCACAGAGAATTCAGAGATGAAAAATGTGCCTGTTTTGCCACTCATTACAGTAAAGGAAGTAAAAAAATCACTTATAAACTGAGAGCGGAAACGCCCGGTATATTCCATGTAATGCCTGCCAGGGCAGGTCTTATGTACGGAGAAGGAATAGAAGGAAGCAGTGATGAATTAATATTAAAGATAAGTGAAAAGTGAAAAGTGAAAAGTGAAAAGAATAAGACATTACTCACTTTTCACTGCATAATCTGTTATGCGGTTGCAATCCGATAAAACATGAACATTTTTTTACAGGATAACCGTATTTTATTATTGTAAACAGGGTTTTTATCCCATCTTTATAACTTATCTTTTTCCTTCTCCATAATTCCTTCCTGTATAACTAATAGGAACTTCTAAAATATTTATGTCTCTCCGGGCAAGTTTTAACGGTGTTATTAAATTACAGAGGAGTGTCAGGAATCTGTTTCCAATCCTGTTATAAAACATAACATTCCTGGAACAGTTTCCCGGAAGAAATCTTGAACCATATACGGCGTCAGCGTTTGTATCTGTGAATAAAGATATTATATTAAACATATCTGCCGGATTATATTCCAGATCTCCGTCATGAATGATGGTTATTTCTCCCGTAGCTTTCTCAAGTGCAGTTTTAATTGTTTTCCCCTTACCGGCATTTTGGCTATGTCTTAAGAATATCCATTGGAAGAAATTTTCAGATGGTAATTCTTCAGATAGTTTATTTAGAATTTTATCTGTACCGTCATTTGAACAATCATCCACAATTATTACCTGTACACCGGAAAGACTGGTATTCTGTCTGAGTATAAATAATCTCTTTATACTTTCTTCTACTGTGGAATATTCATTATAAACAGGCATTATTACGGAAAGGGTTATGCTTCTCATATTGTAACCGCCTTATTTGATATTCTGAGAATTCTGAAAATAAAGAAGATAATTACCGGTAATATCATAATCATAGACAAACATAAATAAACAGAAAAGTCCGGAATTACTGTAAACCTCCATAACCATACCGATAAAGGATAGAAAAGCATACCGGTAAAGGTTCCGGCAAATAAATAAAACAGGTCTCTTTTATTCTCCGACACAGAAAGAAGAGTAAATACAGGGATAAGATACCAGGGATACAGCAGGGATATGTTTATCAGGAAAAACAATAAAACATCTGCTGTTCTGTCTTCAACTCTGCCTTTTATAAATAATATTTCTGCTATTAAGAAGAGAATAAACATAAACCCCCAGATGAATTTTACATAAGAAATTCCATCTATTTTATATGTTTTCATATATTCTCTCAGAACTGCATAGGTAGATAACCCCTGTATAATGGTATATGACTATACTGGTAAATATGAAGAAAACAAAGTTAAAACCCTTGTAACATAAAAGAATTGAAAGAATAGAAGAAAATCCTGATATATGAAAAGGGATATAACATAAAAGAAGCCACAGTGGACCGTAAGGCAGGGTGGAGCGGGAAAGGGTACTATAGCCTGTTAAAGGGTCGGTTCTGAAATATTGAAATGTATTAACATATGGGTTCAAATGATGAAAATAAGCCATTTTACAGTTAATTGTATAGTTGAATATATCAGGTGCTCCGACAGAGTGAGTTAAGATATTTAAGATACCTGAAGCTGTAATGAAAAATATGAGAGTAATTTTTATGATAAGAGGTATCTCCTTATACCTCTTCAACAGGAAGTAATTTAACATATATATCAGAGAGAGAAGAGCGAAAATGATTATATTTATAAGGAGTTTATCAGGCACACTGTTTATAGTAAATCGTGGAATACTATAATGAGTCAATATAGAATAAAATTTATATAATAAACCCCATAATATAAATGAGAATATAAGTAAAAATATAAATAAATACCTGTTATTTCTTACCCATATTTTTATATACCCTTCAACTGATATATAATATTTATTGAACATAATCATTTGAAAAATCAGGGACACCCCATAGCCTGTATACTGTTATATCATCATACCAGACCGGATAACAAATATGATTACTATATATTCTAAATCCATCATGAGCTGTGGGTGTATATTCCGGAGGTGTTATGATTTCCACAGGATTATCATTAATAATATATACAATTTTATTCCCTGCATATTTTATATCCACAGTATTCCAATTGCCTGTATTAAAGCTTCCAATAGTCTCTCCACGCCAGTCAATAAGATTACCATCATCGGTATATGTAAACAACCACCGACCCTGTCGGTGGCTTTGGGGGACAAGACAACACCTCCTGACAATGTCATTCGTCGTTGTCTTTCCAAAGCCTCA
>JBEHWO010000111.1:0-17334 GCA_040217695.1 Vulcanimicrobiota bacterium
CAGAGTTAATGTTGACAGTATTGATTTAACTGAAGATATGATTAAAATTATGGAAAAGAAGTAAATAATGTTTGGAAAGGAGTCTCTATTAATGAGAAAAATAAGTCTTTTTTGTATAATTATACTTGTTATTTTAGTTTCAGGAATTGCAGTATCTCTCTCCGTAAGTTCTCCTGCCGTCGCCCAGAAGCAGGTATCTGTAGGTGTTGTAGATATAGAAAAGGTGATGGAGGGATGGCCGAAGTTCACACGATATTCGGAACAGATTCAGGCACAGAGAATAGCCTATTCAGTTCTTTATGAAAAAGCCTCTCCCAATCTTACCGATGCAGAGAAGACAGAGATGCAGTATCAGATTACCAAGATTTTTGAACATTCCAATGAGATATTGATGGAAGTTCTTACAAATGATATGGAAAAAGCTGCACAAAAAGTTGCTATAGACAAAGGTATGGATCTGGTTCTTGTAAAACAGAGGGTTCATGGTATTGGCACTGATATTACAGATGATGTATTGAAAGAATTGAAGTAGAGTAAGATAAATTGTATTTCCTCTTGCCGGCATGACGGGGGAGTAAATATTACACTGAATATAATGAGCAGATTGGTAAGATGACCGGTGTAATATACGGAGATAGAAAAAATGACTTTTACCGTTAAAGAAATAGCGGAAACTCTTGGAGGGACAGTAATCGGCAATGAATTTTTTACTGTATCCGGTGTTTCTGATATTGATGGAGCTTCCGGAGACCATATAACCTTTGCAGTAAAGCGTATGTATTTTAAGAAGGCTATAAATTCCGTCGCAGGTGCTATTATCTGTTCTGACCATTATGGACTGAGTACGGAAAAACCTCTCATAATAGTTTCGAATCCCAGATTTGCTTTCGCAAGGGTTTTAGACTTATTTAAAGAAAAAAGCCATTCTTACACTGGAATTCATCACACCTGTATAAAGGGTGAAGAAGTATATTTTTCCAATGATGTAATAATTTATCCAAATGTTTATATTGGAGATAATGTAAAAATAGGCAAGTCGACAGTTATTTATCCCGGTGTTCATATAGGGAACAATGTAATTATCGGAGATTTTTGTATTATATACCCGAATGCTGTAATTCTGGACAGGGTTACAGCAGGTAATAATGTTATTATTCATGCAGGTGCAGTGATTGGAAGCGATGGTTTTGGATTTGAGAGAGACGGTAAAACCTATTATAAAATACCTCAGATAGGTTCTGTATTGATAGAAGATGATGTGGAAATAGGGGCCGGTACCTGTATAGACAGAGCCACAACAGGAGTAACTACGATTGGTAAAGGTACTAAAATTGATAATCTTGTTCAGGTGGCTCATAATGTTTCTATAGGAGAAAATGTTGTTATTGCGGGTCTTTCCGGTCTTTCAGGCAGCGTCAGGGTAGAAGATAATGCTATTATAGGAGGGCAGGTAGGTATAGCAGACAGAATAACTATAGGTAAAAATGCCGTATTATCTGCCAAATCAGGTATAATAAGTGATATCTCTCCCGACTGCAGGGTGGCAGGCTATCCTGCTCTGGATTACAGGGAATTTTTCCGTTCCGTAGCTTATATGAAAAAAATTGAACATATATGTTCTGATATTAAAAATTTGAGAGAAGAACTGCTTAAATTAAAAAACTGTGAAGAAGAAAAGCATGTGGCTGCTCTCCAGTCAAAGGATTGTGAATATTGAAAAAGATATTATTTATTTTATTTATTTTTATTATTTCAGCGGTGGTTAATTATGGAGAAGAACAGGATCGTTCCGTAAGATCTTTTCTTTCATTGAGTGGAAGTACGGAAGTAAGCATACCTCTTCATAACCCTGTAATTTTTCCAATTACAGGATCGGCAAGAGGTCCTGTATCTGTAGAAAATATGTCGCCTGATTTAATTGATGTAAAAACAGATGAAATTGCGAACAGTTTGATATTAAAGGGTTTGAGATACGGCCAGGGCAGTTTTGTGTTAACGAGAGATAAGATAAGAAGTGCAATTTATGTGGCAATAAGAGAACCTGCCGGTGTTCTTCCCGAACAGATTTCTATTACTGTTACCGGTAATCCTGCTACAAGAGATTTTTTGAGGGAATCTGCCATCAGAACCGTTATTTCAAAGACCAGCCTTAAAGCTGGTTCCTATCTTTTATTTGATGAGTATGTACCTTTTGATTGTCCTTCCTTTTTATCAAGAGGTGAAAGTAAAACCTTTGAACTTCCTGTTAAGATAGAGAACCCTCTGTATTATCCTGTAAGGGAAAGTATTAAAGTCCGTGTGGTAAATAAGATAATCCCTACATCGGAAGCATCTCTTTTAATGATAAGCAATCGTCCTGAAAAAATAGAAAATGACGGCATACTGTTTCAGGAGAAGGCAGAGCCGGAAAAGCCTGTAAGATTATTATATTACCATCAGAATTCTCCCACCAGTACAGACAGAGAATTTCTTATAAAACTTACCAATCCTTCCATTAAAACAGTAGAAATGAAACTTGTAAGCGGTACATCAGGACCGGATCAGGATGTTTTTTTTGTAGGTCACAGATCTACTGTAAGATTTTTACAGGATTATTCTTATGATGCAGGTCAGATAATTACAATAGCTCCTAAAGGCGAATTTATTATAAGCAGGTCTTTTATGAAGCCGGGAGATGTAGTGTCAGGCCTTCTGGAGATACATCTGTTAAATAATATTCCATTATCCATAATTGTTCAGGCAGGTCAACCTGATATCACTTTTGATAAAGAAGAGGTTCTTCCTGACGATTTCGACCCCTTCAGAATACATCCCAAGGGAGTATTTTCAGAACCAAATATTTTATCTTCCTTTACCTATAATGCCGGTTCTGATGACCTGACTATCCCTGTCGGCGTGAGTCCATGGCTTTCCGATATAAAGACAGGTGCACCGAACCAGGGAAATTACGGGGTTATATACAAATTCAATATCATATTAAATAATCCGTCGGGAGAAGAAAAGATACTCAGAATTTGTTTTTCACCGGTAAACGGTATTGCCAGAGGTGTATTTATTATAGACAATGATTTATATGAAACAAAACTGTTGCGTCCCGGTAAAACGTCTCTTGTAGCAGAAATCCGTCTTTCTCCGAAAGAAAGAAGAGCTATGAAAATATTTACCACTCCTCAGAGTGGTTCATGTTATCCTGTAAAAATTTTATTCAAGTCTAATTAGGGGATTTTTATATGGAATATCAAAGGACACTTTTACGAGAACATACCTTTTCAGGGACAGGTATACATTCGGGAGAATCTGTTTCTATATGTATAAAACCTGCTCCTGCCAATACAGGTATTGTTTTTATCAGAAAGGATCTGCCTTCTGTCCACTATATACCGGCTCTGGCAGATAATGTTTCCAATACACTCAGAGGCACAACCCTGTCTTTCGGTGGCGTTGAAGTTAAAACGGTAGAACATATTCTTTCCAGTCTTTATGGTCTCCGTGTTGATAATGCTTTTATTGAGATATATGGCAGTGAAGTTCCTATAATGGACGGAAGTTCTCATATATTTACCAGCATTATTGATTCCTCCGGTTATAGAGAACAGCCGGAAGGACGGAGATCTTTTATTATTCCCGGGGAACCTCTGTGGGTTTCAGACAGAGACAGTCATATAATAGTTTTACCATGCAGTGAATTTAAAATTACCTGTATAGTAGATTATAACCATCCCATATTAAAAACTCAGATGGAGGAAATATTGATTGAACCTAGAACATATATTAACTGTATAAGTCAGTCCAGAACATATGGTTTTATAGAAGAAATACAGTATCTTCTGGATAATAATCTTGCTCTTGGAGGTACTCTGGATAATGCTCTTGTTATAAAAAAAGACGGTTATTCTTCACCTTTGCGTTATCCGAACGAACCGGTAAGGCATAAAATATTAGATCTTATAGGAGATATCAGTCTTCTGGGTTCTTACTTGAAAAGCCATATTATAGCTGTTAAAAGCAGTCATAAATTGAATGTGGAGCTTGTTAAGGCTATTAAATCTATGGCGTTGAAACATAAAAATCTCAGTCATGTCGGATGTGTCGATTGTGTTTAATTTAAAGTTATAGGAGTTTTCATTTTTAATGGCGTAAAATAAAGCTTTAGATAAAAATTAAGTAGAGGCAGTTTATCTAAAAATTTATGATGGATTTAATGAAATAAAAAAATAATCAGTTTTATTTTATAAATAAACTGTTTTTTAAATTAACAGGGAGTTTTGCGTTATGATGGATATTAATAAGATAAAAACTATTTTGCCACATCGTTATCCTTTCTTACTGGTTGACAGGGTTTTGGATGTAGAACCTCAGAAAAGGATAGTGGCAATCAAGAATGTAAGTGCAAACGAGTTGTTTTTTACAGGTCATTTCCCTGAACAGCCTATAATGCCCGGGGTTTTGATTGCCGAGGCTCTTGCACAGGTCGGTTGTATTATGATGTATACGGAAAATGAACAGGTCAGTGGTAAAATACCTCTTTTAATGGGATTAAATAATTTTAAGTTCAGAAAGCCGGTAGTTCCCGGTGATCAACTGATTATGGAAGTAGAGTTATTAAAAGTAAGAAGAGGTTTTGGTAAAATTAAAGGATATGCTAAAGTAGAAGGTAATATAGTTGCCGAAGGAGAAATCACCTTTGGATTATCTTCTGGTTCTTAGATTTTCAGGATAGATTAATGAAAGGGGATTTTAGGTTGAAAAGATTGAGAGTTGGGGTCATCGGTGTAGGTAATATGGGACAGCATCATGCCAGGGTTTATAATGAAATGCCTGAAGTTGAGCTTATAGGTCTGGCTGATACCGATGAAAGTACCCTGAATGAAGTTTCTCAGAGATTTGGAGTAAATCGTTATCCGGATTATAAGGAGTTTTTTGGTAAAGTAGATGCTGTAAGTATTGTAGTTCCTACAAGCTATCATTATGATATATCCAGAGGTTTTCTGGAACGTGGTGTTCATGTTCTTGTAGAGAAACCTGTAACGAAAACTATTGAAGAAATAGATGCTTTGAATAAAATAGCAAAGGAGAAAGGCCTTATATTACAGGTAGGACATACAGAACGGTTTAATCCTGCTGTTCAGGAATTATTTAATCTGGTAGAAAAACCTATTTTTGTAGAAGCCAATCGTCTTGGCCCTGCCAGTGCGAGAAATCTGGATATTGGTGTTGTCCTTGAACTTATGATTCATGATATTGATATTATACTGAGTCTTGTAAAATCATCTGTAAAGAAGGTTAATGCTATGGGGTCCTCTGTTTATTCTGATTTTGAAGATATAGCCGTAGCACAACTGGTTTTTGAGAACGGATGTCTTGCTACCCTGGCTTCAAGCAGGGTTACAGCGGAAAGGGTAAGGAAACTTGAAGTTACACTTGAAGATGCCTTTGTTTCTGTAGATTATATAGATCAAAATATAACTTTTCGCCGTCAGTTATCTTCAAAATATGTTTTTGATAAAAACAGTACGAGATATCAGAGGAAATTTTTACTTGAAAAACCTTTTATCAGTAAAGAAGAACCTTTGAGACTTGAGTTGAATCATTTTATCCAGTGTATTACTGAAGGTAAAAAACCTATAGTTTCCGGTGATGAAGCGAGTAATGCCCTTACTCTTGCACATAAAATACTGGAAAATATGGAAATGACCAATTTAAGAGTGGATAAGAGTTTTCTGGATTTGCATAAAGACTGTCATTAGGAATGACAGAGAAATAAGTGTCCCGTTTTAGTTGAGTGTTTAAGGTTCAGTGTTGAGAGTTGGAAGAATTAAATAAGACTTTAAACCATGAACTCTCAACTCAAAAGAGACAGTTGATTAATTTTTTTTTCCTTAATTATTTTATAAAGGAGGCTGTGAGATAGGGATATTCTATCAGTAGAATGCTATTTTTATAAGCAGTTAGATAGAGCTTCCGCAGGTGTGATTTTTATGAAAATAGATGAAAGAGCAATCGTTTCACCAAAAGCAATTATCGGGTCCGATGTAGAAATAGGACCCTATAGTATTATAGGTGATAATGTTAAAATCGGAAATAATACTGTTATTGGCCCTTTTGTTCATGTTAAAGGATGGACTGAAATAGGCAGTGAATGTAAAATTTATACAGGTGCTGTCATTGGTTCTGCCCCTCAGGATTTGAAATATAAAGGTGACAGGAGTTATGTAGTTATAGGTAATAACACTGTACTTCGCGAATATGTTACTGTTAACCGTCCTACAACACCCGAACACACTACTGTTATAGGCAGTGGAGCTTTTCTTATGGCTTATGTTCATGTAGCTCATGATTGTGTTGTCGGAGATGAGGTTGTAATTGCAAATTCTGTCGGACTTTCCGGCCATGTAAAGGTAGGACATAAAGCTGTGCTCGGCGGCTTTGTCGGGGTCCATCAGTTTGTTCGTATCGGGAAAATGGCTATGGTAGGGGGATATACCAAACTGGTTCAGGATGTAGTTCCTTTTATGATGGTAGACGGGCAGCCTGCCAGTGTTTACAGTATAAATGTTCATGGCCTGAGACGTCAGAAGATATCTTCAGAAATAAGAAAAAATTTGAAACTCGCCAACAATCTCTTATTTCATTCAAATTTGAATCTATCCCAGGCAATAGAGAGGATCAAATCGGATATAAAGGCGTCAGAAGAAATAGAAGAGTTATTAAAATTTATTGAGAATCCTTCCAGACAGGGAATACTGACAAGAACAAGAAAAGACAATAAGAACGTCCCTGATGACGACTCGCATGACATGTGATGTTTCAGCTATCAGAGTTCATTTTTTCTGAACTATCAGGACTGAAGGCTGATAGCTGATACCATTGAAATTTTTTATGCCTAAAAAGATCTTAATTGTATCGGGTGAACATTCTGGAGATTTTTACGGTGCCGCCCTGGCAGGAGATTTAAGGAAACTTGATCCTCACCTGTTGATTACAGGTATTGGCAGTTATCTTATGAGAGGGGCAGGTGTAGAAATACTCTATGATAGCTCTCAGTGGAGTGCCGTAGGATTACTTGAAGCTTCTGTTAAAATTCCCGGATTGCTGTGGGTTTTTGACAGATTGAAGAGATATATCTTAAAAAATAAAGTAGATTTAATTGTATTAATAGATTTTCCAAGTTTCAATATGCGCCTTGCCAGATTTGCAAAAAAGCATAATATCCCTTCTGTCTACTATTTCCCTCCTTCTGCATGGACAGAGAAAATCGATAGAGCAATAGAAGTTTCTTCTACCGTTGACAGAGTTATAGCCACTTTTTCCTATACTGCAGATATTTATAAGAAAGCAGGAAGAGAAGTTGTTTTTTACGGTCATCCTGTCATGGGAAGACTCAAACCGTCTATGAATAGAGCAGAAACTTTTAAATTATTCGGTCTTTCTCCTGATAAATTATGTGTAAGTATTTTTCCGGGAAGCAGAAATCATGAAATCAATTACATGTTACCTGTTTTTATAGAAGGTGCGGGGATTATCAGGAAAGAATTGCCTGAGCTGCAGTTTGCTGTTTCATGTGTTTCTGAATATATGGAAGATAAAATAACATATTATCTGGAAAAATATAAATTTGATGCGAAAATTATTACAGGTTATCCCTATGATCTTATGAATATATCACATTTTATTATCGCTACATCGGGTACGGTTACCCTCGAAGCAGCGTATTTTAATGTTCCTATGGTTATCGGATATAAAATTTCTCCTCTCTCATGGTTTATCGCTTTAAGAACCCTCCATTTACCACCTTATGCAGGACTGCCAAATCTTATAGCATGTAAGGAAATAGTTCCTGAATGTATACAGAACAATCTCTCACCTCAGTCTATAGCGAAAAAATCACTTGAAATTCTCTCTGACAGTGAAAAAATAAAACATATGAAAGAAGAGTTAAGTAAAGCCATACAAACACTTGGTACGTCTGATGCAGGTGACATGATTGCAAAAGAGATTTATTCTATGATTAGTGAAGAGTGAGTGAAATTTACCCTGATTTACTGACCTGAGCATAAGCATTTAATAAAGGTCTTCCTCCCGTCGCGCGTTACGCATTACGAGAGCATATATTTATTATTTATGCTCACCTCAGTAAACGAATATATAAATACCGTCTGCCTGCCTGATGCTCCTCCGAAAAAAATCTAAACTGGAACATTTATAACAGTTATAGGTTACATCATGCTACTTTACGTTATAATTCAATAAAATATACCTGTGCTGCCGTGATATTTTTTTCTCCGGAGCATCAGGCAGGCAGACTATTATGTTTAAAGCTACTGACCTGAGCATAAGCATGTAATAAATGTTTTCCTCCCGTCGCGCGTTACGCATTACGAGAGCATATATTTATTATTTATGCTCACCTCAGTAATTTGTATCACCTCCAATGTTTAAATGTAATCTTTTATACATTTTTTTAGAATTACATTGCTATTTATAAGTGATTAAGTGTATAATATTTTTTTATATAGGTTTATGCGATTCTTTGTAACCCGTGACGCGTCACCCGTCATGCGTCACGCTTAATAAAAGGGGATTATTTATGAGACTTGAAGATATAGCAGAAAAACTTAATTGTTCCTTAACAGGAAATGGCAATATTGAAATCAAAAGAGTAACAGGTATAAAAGAAGCGGTAGAAGGAGACCTTACATTTCTGGCAAATAAAAGATATATTCCGGAACTGAAAAGAACAAAAGCATCGGCTGTTATAATCTCCAGAGACTACCCTGAGATTCCTCTTGCCACTTTAAGGACAGACAATCCCTATCTTACTTTTGCTAAAGCAGTAGAGCTTTTTTATGAACCCATTCCTGTTTTTTCTGGAATTCATCCCGGATCAGTAATTTCTCCCGGAGTCATTATAGGTGAAAATCCGTCTATTCATGCCTGTGCAGTAATAGGGGACCATGTTGTAATAGGTGATAATGTGACTATATATCCCAATGTTACTGTTTATCCGGATGTTATTATAGGCAATAATGTGGTAATTCACTCGAATTCTGTTATAAGAGAACATACACAGATAGGAAATAATGTGATCATACAGAATGGCGCAGTAATAGGAGGAGATGGTTTTGCCTTTGCAAAATCCTGTGACGGAACTTACTATAAAATAGCCCAGATAGGTCAGGTTATAATAGAGGATAATGTTGAGATACAATGCAATTCCGCTGTTGACAGGGCAACTGTCGGTAATACTGTTATAAAGAAAGGTACTAAAATTGATAATCTTGTTCAGGTAGGGCATGGCTGTCAGATAGGTGAAAATTCTATATTGTGCGGTCTTGTAGGTCTTGCAGGTACTACTGAAGTCGGCAATAATGTCGTCCTTGCCGGACAGGTCGGGGTGGCAGGTCATGTTTCAATAGTTGATAATGTCTGTGTTGCAGGACAGAGCGGAGTAACTAATTCAATAAAAGAGCAGGGCATTTTTGCCGGCCTGCCTTCAATTAAGGCATCTGCATGGAAAAAAGCATCAGTATGTTTTGAAAAACTTCCTGAATTATTTAAAAGAATTAAAAAAATAGAAAAATTATTAGATAGATTTGATGAAAAACCTGAATAATGAAAAATCTGATCTGATTATAATTACAAATGGTCCGGGCGAACTTGCCTCATGGGTTAAGCCTGTAGTAAATATTATAAAAGATAGTAGAAAGCCTCCGAGAATAAGTATATTTCTTCCTCCATGCCCTTTCTCAAGCGGTCAGGAAGAAAGGATTGCACGGAATATTTTGGGTGTTGATATTGTTTTAAATCCTCTGGAATTTATAACATTTCTCATATCCGGTAAAACAGTTGATTTTAAATCTTTAAAGAAAGGTATTGTTCTGTTTCTGGGCGGAGAACCGCTCCATGCTTTTTTAGCCGGTAAAAGACTTGGTTTCCCTGTTATGGCCTACAGTGCGAGTCCTTCTTTTCTGAACAGGTATTTTATCTGTTCTTTTGTTCCTGATGAACATGTGAGGAAAAAACTTGTGAAATCCGGCACAAAACCTGAATATATAAAGGTTACAGGTAATTTGACTCTTGGTTCTATAAATGTCACTCTTACGAAAGATGAAGCATTAAAACTCTGGGGACTCTCAAAGGGCATATATACGGTAGGGCTTTTGCCGGGCAGCAGACCTGTATTATTAAGACATGCCCTTGCATATATGATGAAAGTTGCGGAAGAGGTATGTAAAGAGACAGAAACACAGTTTCTCCTGCCTCTGTCTCCTTATATAACAATGGACATGCTCCGGAGGGGGCTTTCGGATAAAAGTGTTCTCATGGCCGAGAGTTCGTCCGGTGAACTGCAGCATGATGAATATGGTTTCTTCATAAAAACTGCAGGCACTGTAAAAATAAGAGTAGTGGAGAATAATCAGTATAATGTTATAAATTGCTGCGATCTGATTCTTTCTATTCCGGGAACAGTCACAGCCGAAGCAGCATCGCTCGGAATTCCGATGGTTGTCTGTTAT
This sequence comes from Vulcanimicrobiota bacterium, assembly GCA_040217695.1. Classification (GTDB taxonomy): domain Bacteria; phylum Vulcanimicrobiota; class SpSt-956; order SpSt-956; family JAKJGF01; genus CALARM01. The sequence continues at coordinate 10,518 of JBEHWO010000111.1, forward strand.
ACTTATAATAAAATTGAAATAATACCGGCAGGAGGATTACCTGCTCTTCTGGGGAAGATTCCTTTTACAGGGCCTTTTCTTAAATTTATTGTCTGGAAAATATCTCAGAGACTGAATTTTTTTGCATTACCGAATATTGTGGCAGGAGAAGCAATTGTTCCTGAAATAAGAGTTAACTATAAGGCACAGGAAATAAGTCCTGTTATTGTAGAATTACTTCTTAACAGTGAAAAAAGAAAAGAAATGTCAGAAAAACTGAAAAAACTTTTTATGAGAGAAGATGCATCTCAGAGCCTATCTGATGCAGTGTTAGAAGTTCTGGATAATCTTAATGATAAAGGAGAATGAAAATTATATATTCGTAACGCGTAACGCGTGACGGGAGTAATACGGTAATTTTCAATAAGAATATGAGAAATTTTATTTTTAAATACAGAGGAATTTTGCTATTACCATCGGCTTTTATTATACTTTTTTTCGGTAAGCCTTCTTTAATATCTTTTCTCGCAGGTACTATTTTTATTTTTTTCGGAGAGATGTTAAGAATATGGGGTGTCGGCTATGCAGGAAAAACTACCAGATCAGACCATGTGGAAGCACCCTTTCTGGTTACGGCAGGGCCTTACTCATATATAAGAAATCCCCTTTATGCAGGTAATTTTTTTATAGGTCTCGGTTTTTCAATCATGGCTGCCGGAGGAGTCACCTGTCATGCCGGCCTTTTTATTGTTCTTTTTTTTATATTTTCTGCTTTTATGGTTTACGGAGCTATCATTCCACTGGAAGAGACTTTTTTAATAGAAAAATTCGGAGAAGATTTTGTAAATTATAAACATTACGTACCGAGACTTATTCCATGGAAAAAGCCTTATGGAGTAAGGAAAGGAATTTTTTCATGGGAACCAGTAAGTACAGGAGAGATTCACACCTTTATTTATCTAGGTATTGCCTATATGATTTTTCTTTTTAAACTTGTAACAGGGATTTAACGCGTCACGCGTCACGCGTCACGCGTCACGTATTTATGCCTGAAGAATTGATAATATACCATACAAATGACATCCATAACAGACTCCCCGGAGAATTTGCCTTTCCGACAAAACCTGATCTTCTTGTAGACGCAGGTGATGCCATAGGAGGAAGTAACACTGTTTTCAGATTTCATGAACCGGTTCTGTGTAAAATGAGAGATCTTGGCTATGACTGTATGGCTATGGGAAATCGTGAATTTCATTATATAAGATCTATAATGAAAAAAAGAAGAGAAGAAACAGGTTTCCCTGTTTTATCGGCAAATTTACTTGATCTTACCGGTAGCACAGGCGAAATTATTTCTCCTTTTATTATAAAGGAAATAAAAGGTATTAAAGTGGCAGTTATGGGTCTTACAGTTCAGATATTGCCACCGGGATCTTTCTGGGAGAAGGTTTTTAAATTTAAATTTTTAGATCCTGTCTCTACTGCTCTCGAATATATACCGATATTGAGAGGAAAAGCCGATCTGATAATAATTCTTTCCCATGTTGGAAAAGATGGGGACATAAAAATTGCCGGAACTGTGCCGGGAATTGATCTTATCATAGGAGGCCACAGTCATACTCCGATGGAAAAACCACTGAAAACAGGGGAGACGTTAATAGTTCAGGCCGGTTACCATGCAAAAAGTTTTGGCTCTCTTAAGGTAAGAGTAAAAAAATCAGATGATAGATGTTTTTTAGAGACTTTTAACTTCAGCCTTGTACCTATGTCATAGATGTACTGCCTCACTATCGGAAGATACGGAAAAATGATTTTGATTATTTTGGCTTTTGTTATATGGCAAATAAAAAAGTAAGCGGTCACAACTGGATATGAGAAGCAGCATCCTGTGAAGTCGCAACCTTTATCATTCTCATATAAATTATTAAAAATTTTTTTAAGTCTTTACGTTTTTTCACTAAGTTTGTTATAATGAATACGAAGGATAGTTTTGTCTGGCAGTCATAGAGAACACGAAGATAGACTTTCTTTATGGAAACAAAAAAATGCTGATTATTTATAAATCCGTTAGAAATAAATCAGAAAGGATTGATAGTAATGTCAGAAAAAATATTAAAAGAAATATTAAGTAAAGTAACTTCTATAGAAGGAGAATTTAAGGAATTCAAAGGAGAATTCCAGGAATTCAAACAGGAAGTTAATGAACGATTCAACAGGGTAGATGAACAATTAAAAGACCTGGATAATAGAACCCTGGCGTTGTTATCTGATAATGAAAAATTCAGAGAAGAAGTAAATAAGAAATTAGACAGGCAGACTGCCAAGCTGGATAGAGTATCTACTGCAATAAAAGAACATGATCTAAGACTGGAAGATCTGGAAGATAAAACTCCTGTATAATTCATTTCTTTTTTACTTTAATACTAAGGGACTGTAAGAAAATAACCCTGGCAAATTGTTAGAACGGTTATCATCCTCGCGTAACGCGTTACGCGTTACGCGTCACGATATAGACGTAAATATGATTGGGTTATTTCTTGACAACCCCTAAGTACCGTAAAAGATAAATTAGTAACCAAAATCTTATATATCGTAACGCCAGGAGACTAATTGTTCTAACAATTTGCCGGAATTGTTTTTTTTGCAGTCGTAACCATAGAAATATGTTATAATATCCTCATAAGGAAGTATCTACAATCAGGACTTTTCGTACAGGCTCTAAACAATTCTTTTATGAAACAAATTCTTTTTTTAAGTAACGGCTATGGAGAAGATACTATAGCTGCTTATATCATAGAAAACCTCAGAAAGAAAACAGATTCTGATATATCTGCTTTTCCTCTTGTAGGAACAGGGAAATCCTATCAATCTTTTGACATAACTATAGTGGGGCCATGCAGAGATCTTCCCAGTGCAGGAGACCTTCATTCACCTGTAAGACTTTTTCAGGATATAAAATCAGGCCTTTTTAATCTTCTATTGGAACAGTATTTGTTTCTCAGAAAAATAAGAAAAAATATTCATATTGCCGTTGCATCAGGCGATATATATCCTGTAATCATGGCATCATTTGCAGGGATTAAACCTCTTGTATTCATAGGAACTGCCAAATCAAACCGGTATTATCCATATTCATACATCGAAAAATTTTTAATAAAAAGCTTCTGTAAAATTACCTTTACAAGGGATCTTCCCACATGTGAAGATCTGAAAAAATTCGGTATAAATTCCATCTATGCCGGTAATCCTATGATGAACTGTTTCGAAATTTCAGGTGAAACATTCGGCATAGAGCCTGACAGAACTGTCATAGGAATACTTCCCGGAAGCAGAGATGTGGCTTACAGGGATTTTCCCGTTATTCTTTCTGCAGTTGAACAAATCTCCCGTATTTCTTCCGGTAACATGTCTTTCCTGGCAGCGCTTTCTCCTTCTATTGAGGAAGATAAACTTCCCGTTTCAGGCTGGAATTTTTACAGAGAAAATCCTCTTACTTCATATTTAAAAAAAGATAATTTAGAGGTAAAATTAATAAAAAACAAGTTCGGTGATATTATTAACAGAGCTGATATCGTTATAGGTCAGGCAGGAACAGGAAATGAGCAGACGGCAGGGCTCGGTAAACCTGTAGTTGCTTTCGATTCGGACGGACATAGTAAGCCCGGGTGGTATCGTGCAAGACAGAAAGGCCTTTTAGGCGACAGTCTGAGTATTGTTAATGGTTCAGGTGAAGCTATTGCCAGAGAGATTCTGTCCATACTTGAAGATGAAAAGAGAAGAGATTATATGGCTAAAACCGGCAGGGACATGATGGAAGATAAAGACTGTGTTAATAGAATATCAGAAGAAATCATAAGGCGTTTATAGAATAGTATTTTATTTGAATCTGATTTTTTTACATTTCAGGAATCTGGCATAAAATTGGCATAATAATTCTATGAATATTTTATTTATAAGTAATGGTTACGGGGAAGACAGTGTTTCTGCTCTGTTAATAAAAGAGCTCAGAGAAAGAAAAGTTTTTAATATAAAAATTCTTCCTCTTGTGGGAAGAGGTGAAATTTTTGATTTTTCCGATATACTTGGTTCACCGGTAAATCTTCCGAGCGGAGGACTTATAAATAACAATCTGTCTGCTCTAATTAAAGATATTAAGGCAGGGCTTTTAACGTTAACTCTGAAACAGATTGATATTCTGAGAAAGAGTTCTTTTGATTTAATTGTATGTGTTGGTGATAGATATCCTGTTATACTGGCGGGTCTTTTTACCTCCAGACCTTTGATTTTCGTGGCTGTTGCCCAGTCTGTTCATGTCAGAGGTTATTCATTGTTTGAAAAATTACTTATGAAAGGTCGGGTTAATATGGTTTTTCCGAGAGATGCAGAAACAGCTATATATCTTAATGAATCTGATATTTTATCCGAATTTGTCGGAAATCCCATGATGGATACCTTTACGATTCTGCCATGTAATATAGATATTCCGTCCGGTGCCGGAGTAATAACAATACTTCCGGGAAGCCGTTCCGAAATATGGTATAATACAAAAATTTCTCTTTCCGTATGCAGGAACATTTATTCTCTTAACAGAGACATCATATTTTTAATGGCTCTTTCTCAGAGAATTTTACTGGAAGAATTTTATGCTTATATTTCGAAAGAAGGATGGAATTTTTCTGAAGAAAAAGATGTAATAAACCTTGTACACAGAGATGGCACAGAAGTGAAAATGTCTCAAAAATATTTTGGCTATATGATACACCGTGCAGACGCAGTTCTGGGGCTGGGAGGAACGGCAAACGAACAGGCTGCCGGCCTGGGGAAACCTGTTGTTACCTTCTGGTCTCCTGAAAGACAGGTAAAGCCGTCTTTTATAAAACATCAGAAATCTCTTCTCGGTGATTCTCTTATCATTGTTTCTCCTGAACCTGAGATTATAGCGGAAAAATTACTGGAACTCATGAGAAATCCTTTAAAGGCCAGGGAACTCGGACAGGTCGGAATTGCCAGAATGGGAAACAGAGGGGGAGGGCATAAAATAGTTGACTATATTATAAAATTTGCAGAACATCTCAGGAAGGATAATTCTTAACAGGAAAGAAAAATAGTTTAATAAATAATTTTTTGGAGGTCTTAATTATAAAATGATTAAAAAAGTAGCACTTATTGAAACCCATACCGATATACCGAATATTTACTCTTCTTTTGTTTCACCCAGGGTTGGTATTCCTATAATCGGTAGTATACTCAAAAGTAAAGGTTATGACATAGATATATACAATGATAAAATAAAAAAACCGGGCATAAAACAATTGCTTCAATATGATCTCATAGGTATATCGTCACTGACAAATACGTCTCCTGCAGGATATAAATATGCAGACGGACTGAAAAAACATAATAAGACAGTTGTCCTGGGAGGCCCTCATGCCACGTTCCTTCCTGAAGAAGGTCTGTGTCATGCCGATTATGTCGTAAGAAGGGAAGGGGAAGAAACACTTATAGAATTAATAGAAGCAATAAATAATAATAAACCACTTGAAGGTATAAAAGGTCTTTCTTTCAGAAGAAACGGCAATATAATTCACAATGAAGACAGAGAGTTTAAAGATGAATATCTAAAAATTTCTCCTGATTTTTCTCTTATAAAAGGTGCGGAAGATGCAAAAAAAGGTCTTATCTCTAAATATACTTATTTTACAAATGTATATACCTCCAGAGGCTGTCCTTATAACTGCAGATACTGTACCGTTATAAAGATTGCAGGACGGCAGATGAGATACAGAGATTTAGATGATTGTATAGAAGATATTAAACTGGCGGCCAGGGATATTTCCATATATAAGACCATCGGCATCTCAGATGATAACCTGACTATTAACATGCCCAGAGCAAAAGAGTTCCTGAGAAAAATTATTAATGAAAAATTTCCCGAACATATCGGTTTTACAGTGCAGTTAAAAATAGATTCTTTTAAAGACGATGAATTTCTTTCCCTTCTCCGGGATGCAAGATTCAGAATAGTCCATTTAGGCTATGAATCAATCAATCAAAATACTCTGAACAACTGGAACAAGAGTCAATCCATAGAAGATATTAAATTTACCGTAGAGCAGGGAAAGAAATTTAATATTAAAATAAACGGTATGTTTGTCGTCGGGTCTGATGTTGATACTAAAGAAACTATTGAAAAAACGGTAGATTTTGCCATAGATTCCGGTCTTACAACCATGCAAATGTGGATATTGACTCCTCTTCCGGGGTCCGACGTATACAGACAGATAAATGAAGAACACAGGATATTTAATACTAACTGGAAGTTTTTTGATTGTCAGCATTCAGTATTTTTTCCGTCTCTTATGAAACCGAGCACACTTCAATCTGCTCTGGCAGAAGCAAATAAAAAGTTTTATACCTTTAAGAGAATGTTTTATAATGCCATAGGTTCCAGGATAACCTACGGGACGAATGCTCATATGATGGACAGGGCTATCAGGGATTATGCAAAAAGATTGAAAAATTTTGAAGATAAGTTTTATACGAAAGACGGAGAACTTATAACTGAAAAGTTAGCGGAAAATAATCCGGAAGAATTCGCAGGCTATTTATATTAAGGATAAGGAATAGAATTTTATTAATTGTCTCTTCCCTCGCGTTACGCGTTACGCGTTACGCGTCACGATTTAATATATTCGAGACAGTTATTTAATTGTTATTCCTGATAGAAAGTATATGAAAATATTAAGTCTTAAAAAAAATAAAATTTACCTGTTTCTTTATTCATTATTACTGTTTATAATAGGTACAGGACTGGGTTCTCTGTTTTCGGGTGTATCTG
>JBEHWO010000112.1:0-17278 GCA_040217695.1 Vulcanimicrobiota bacterium
GGTGCTTTGAAAAGTGCCAGAGATGAACTGGAAAAAAGAGTGGCAGAACAGACAGAAGATCTCAGAGAAGCCAATAAGGAATTAAAGCTTGAAATAGGGGAAAGGAAAAAGGTAGAAGAGGAATTACGTCTGGCGAAAGAAGTGGCAGAATCTGCAAACCGTGCCAAAAGCCAGTTCCTTGCAACCATGAGTCATGAAATCAGGACACCTATGAATGCCGTTATCGGTATGACAGGCCTTTTACTTGATACCGATATTACAGACGAACAGAGAGATTTCTGCGAAACAATACGTTCCAGCAGTGATACACTCCTTACACTTATAAACGACATACTGGATTTTTCCAAAATCGAATCAGGTTATATGGAACTCGAAAAACAACCTTTTTCACCTGCTGACTGTGTGGAAGAAGCTATAGATTTGATTGCTTCAACAGCGGCGGAAAAGAAAATAGAACTCATATATACATTAAAGGAACATGTTCCGTTCTCCGTGACAGGAGATATGACAAGGCTCAGGCAGATACTGGTCAATCTTCTGAGCAATGCCGTAAAATTTACCGATAGAGGTGAAGTTGTACTTACCGTTGATGCCAGAGAAATGGAAGGCAGACATGAAATAAGTTTTTCCGTAAGAGATACAGGTATAGGTATTCCGGAAAGCGGTATGAAGCTTTTATTTAAATCTTTCAGTCAGGTTGATGCTTCCACAACACGGAAATACGGAGGCACAGGCCTTGGACTTGCAATAAGTAAACGCCTTGCGGAATTGATGGGCGGTACCATGGGGGTAGAAAGTGAAGCGGGGAAAGGCTCTAATTTCTATTTTACCATTACCGTTGAAGCTACTCCCGTAACTGATAACAGAACATATTATGAAAATGAATTTTTATCAGGCAAAAAGGTACTGATTGCAGACGATAATCTGACTAACAGAATTATTTTAAACAGGCAGATTATGTCATGGGGAATGATGTGTCAGTCAGCATCAACTGGTATGGAAGTTCTTGATCTGGTCAGGTCGGACAGTACCTTTGACATTGCTATTCTGGACATGCATATGCCTGGCATGGACGGTATAACTCTTGTAAAGGAAATACGTAAATACCGCTCATATGAAGATTTTCCGGTTCTTATGCTTACTTCACTGGGAGAATCAGATAAAAAAGATTACTCTTTCCTTTTTCAGGCATCTATAACAAAACCTGTAAAACCTTCTTATTTATATAATGTTATGTCAGGTATCCTGTCAGAACAGAAAAAATCAGAATTAAAAGATGTGAAAATTTCTGCAATAGATCCTGAAATGGGACAGAAATATCCTGTTAAAATACTGCTTGCCGAAGATAACCCTGTCAATCAGAAAGTTGCCACCCGTATACTCGCCAGACTGGGTTACAGGGCAGATGTAACTGCAAACGGCCTGGAGACACTGGAGGCCCTGAACCGTCAGAGATATAATATTATTTTTATGGATGTTCAGATGCCGGAAATGGATGGTCTTGAAGCTACAAAACGAATAAGAAAGGATTTGCCGGAAGAAGAACAGCCCTGTATTATTGCCATGACCGCAGGAGCCTTCAGGGAAGACATGGAAGAGTGTTTCTCGGCCGGCATGGATTACTATATAAGCAAGCCTGTAAAGATAGAAGATTTTATTCTGGCTCTTAAGAAATATTTGAAGTTAAGTGAGCAGTGAAAAGTGAGTCGTGAGTCGTGAGTCGTGAAGGGTGAAACTGTCCATTACGCGTCACGCGTTACGCGTTACGCGTCACGATTATAAAGCATCACGCATCAATCACTGTTTCCAGCCTGTCCATTCTGAAATATTGAATAACCTTTATAAATTCTTTCTCAAGAAGAGGGTTTTTTATGAAGCCGAAGAGGTGGCTTTCACATTTACAGTCTGACGAACCGAAATGTTTTACGGAGAAATCTGCTATTTTCGATATAGCTTCTGCAATATTACATTCCAGATCTTCTGAAGACCTTACGGGAAAATCTGCTATAATATCTGTATGTTCTCTTAAATAATCAATATGCCAGTGATGATTTTTTCTTAGTCTTCTGTGCCTCTCTATTCTCCTGGTAAGATTTGCCATGGCAGAGCCTGTATACACATAGAAAGCCGGTTCGAAAGAGATTCTTCCGAGTTTCCCTGTTTCTATATGTGTTTTTTCTTTCAATTCCATTAAAATCATATAACTCCCTCTGTCTCTTGCTTCATGTTCTATGAGCTTCCGGGGAACAGAGAGAATTTTTGTTTTACCTGAAAATGAGAGATCATCATTCCACTCTATAGCCAGAGGAATTATATTCACATTATTACATTCCAGAAAAGTCTGTCCGAATAACAGATCTGTGTGATAATCAGGGAGGAAATATTCTGCTCTGTAGCAGTGTACAAGAAACAGCACACAGGTCTTTATACCTTTTTCCGCCATATGAGACAGTTCCTTTAAATGTCTTCTCCCTCTTTCCGTTACAGCATCGGGAAACATGCAGATTTTTTCTCCGAAGAGAGTGCATGATTTTACTTCCAGATAAAATTCTTCCATGCCATGTTTCAGAAGAAAATCAAATCTGCTTTTACCGCAGGTAATTTCAGAACTTATAACAGCTGTATTTTCAAGAGAAGGAACAAGTTTGTTTTCTATTAAATATTTTACTATTTCATTTGATTTATGGGTGTGCACCATAACAGGAATATTGTCTTTCATTATGAATACCGCCGTATATTTCGTACTTCTTGATTCCTTACAGGCATCGGAAGTAACATACACAATAGTTCCCGGGAAGAGAAGTTCCGTAAGTCTTCCCGGATTCGGAAGAAAAACTTTAATGTTTTTTCCTTCGAGATTGCAGTTCAGAAGAAATCTGTTCGGCCTGTCTGTAAAGGTAGCTTTTTCTAAATTGTTAAAAAATTTCATAATTTAATAATCGTGACGCGTAACGCGTGATGCGTGACGCGTCACGCATCCCTTTCACTTTTCACTCTTCACTTTTCATTTTTCACTCTTCATTCTTTACTTTTCACTCTTCACTTTTCACTATTCACTATTCACTTTTCACTCTTCACTCTTCACTCTTCACTTTTCACTCCTCACTCCCAGTATTCCTTATCCAGAACCACTACATAAAGCCCCCATCCTCCCCATGTACTGGAATTCGGGTTGTTTGTAAAACTCATACCGTATTTTACCATATCGTTGGCATAATTTTCATTTTTCCATCCCCCTATTTTTATGTCTCTGTTTGAGAGTTTATCACATGGAATAATGCCATACTGGCTGCGTTTTGCTATTGCTTCAGGAGATGCGTCCTGAGGCACATAATTACTTGTACCTATTGAACTGGCCGTAAGTTCTGCCGCAGGTATACTGCCTCCTGTATATGCTACATAATCTGTACCGTCTGCCGGAACATAATACATCCAGTCACTTATACCAAGGGGATCATTTTGCGTAAGAGCTCTCATGTTCATGCCCCCTGATATGGCGATTCTTCTGTCAAGCATACGGTTGCTGTAATATATGTCATAAGTATTTGTAGGGGCATCGCGAAGAAGCATCCATGTATCGGACTGGTTTGTAAATACAGGATGGAGTTCATCGGGATGGAACAGGACTGCATCATACTCGAATTCTGCTATGAATTTGTTTGCCGCTTCCGCATAACGTTCATAATAAGCTTTTTCTACCTGAAAATTATCCCATGCATATTTCCTGAAGATTTCATAATTTACAGGATTTCTTGCATCAAAAATATCTTTTACATGGCCTTTGCCTGTAATAAACCTCCTTCCGTACTGAGCAGTGGAAAATACATTTATTCCTCCGTACGATCCTGTAATGGGTTTTGCGTCATTTCTCATTTTTTCAACCTGAGCAGCCGTGAAATACTGAGCCAGAACCTGGTCAGACGTGGGATATATATTCTGAGGAGTAGGTGTCAGAACAGGAGCCGTGTAAACAATATCATCTGAACATCCTGAACAGAATAAACACATAAGAAGCATGAAAGACATTAAAATAAATATGATACGTTTCATAAATGGAATACCTCCTTGATAATTTATAGTGTATTTCATAACTTATTATAATTCAGGTGAGTGATGAATATGACAGGACGTTTTTTTGCCTGATATTTATTTTTCACCTTTTAATTATATATTGTTATAATGTGACGGATTGCAGTTTCCCGTAATTTTATCTTCCTTATTTTATGTTTATCGTCATATAAAAAATAAAATTTAGAGGAAATTTTATTTTTTCATAGTTTAAATAGAGAAATCGGAAAATACATATTTACATAATGCCGGGTTTACATTATATTATTATATAAAAAGTTATTCTATGATAATAATACTAAGTACCGCTCCAGGAAAAAGAGTATCCGAAAAAAATTGTATCATTTGTAGACATGAGGTTTTTGCTCCCGTCACGCGTTACGCGTTACGCGTCACGATATATAAGATTTTGGTTACTAATTTATCTGTTACGGTACTAAGGGAAGGATTGAATTTAATGAAGAATAAATATTTGATTTTTGCTATTTTTATGTATGTCCTTTTTATATCAGGTTGTAACAGTAATGAGAAAGTTACCGGTGGGAACACAAAAGATGAACTTCTCATAATAACTTCTTTTTATCCCGTATATATAAGCACGATTAATATAACACATGATATACAGGGTGTTAAAGTTGTCAATCTTACAGAGCCCTTTACAGGATGTCTTCATGATTATGCACTCACAGCCGATGATATGAAGAACATGGCTTCTGCAGATATTTTTGTTATAAACGGAGCAGGTATGGAATCGTTTCTGGACAAAATTACGGATCAGATGCCCGGTTTAAAGGTAGTTGATTCCAGTAAAGGTATTGAAGTGATTAAACACGGGGAAGAAGATAATCCTCATATATGGCTGTCTGTTTCAGGTCTCATCAAACAGATAGATAATATAGAAAAAGGACTGTCTCTTTATGACCCGTCACATAAAGAGCTTTACAGGAAAAATGCCGATATGTACAGAGACAGACTGAATAAATTAAAAAATGATATGACCGATGGCCTTAAGGATGTAAAAGACAGAAATATTATCACTTTTCATGAAGCTTTCCCCTATTTCGGAAAGGAATTTAATTTAAACATAGTGGCAGTCATAGAGAGAGAACCGGGAAGTGAACCCAATGCAAAGGAACTGGCTGAAACGATTCAGATAGTGAAAAACCAGAAAGTAAAAGCTCTTTTTGCAGAACCTCAGTATCCGAAGAATTCTGCCGATGTTATTTCAAAAGAAACAGGTGTTAATTTATACACTCTCGATCCTGCAGTTACAGGGCCTTTTGAACGTGATGCCTATATAAATATAATGAACAGTAACCTGAAAATACTTCAGAAAGCATTGAAATAAGACAGGGATTTATATGAGAAGCGTGACGCGTAACGCGTGACGGGAGGAACAGATTCTCATGTTGTGACCTGACCGTTCCTGGCCGTTTTCAGGATTTATGGGATGACAGAATTTCCCGTACTTTTTGCCCGGGTCTCGATATGAATTTCGGGGGATTACGACAGCATTTAACAGGAGATACGAATATTTATGATAGAACATAACATGGAAGATATCATTATAGTTTCCCGGCCCATTGAGGAAGCTCATGCAGTTATTATACCTGTTCCGTATGAAGGAACTGTTTCAGGCGGTAAAGGGGCCTCTCTCGGCCCGTCTGCCATTATAGATGCCATGAAGCATCAGCTTGAAGATTATGACAGATTTACCGGCTCTGTCATATGCGATTATGTCACGATTGTTGAGCATCCCCCGCTATGCGTGGAAAAACTTTCACCGGAAGAAATGGTGTCACAGGTGCGTAAGGCTACGGAAACGATCCTTTCTATGGATAAATTTCCCCTTCTTACAGGAGGAGAACATGCCATATCTATAGGTTCTATTGAAGCAGCAAAAAATAAATATCCCGATCTTACGGTATTTCAGATAGATGCCCATGGCGATCTCCGTGATGACGACAGTGATTATGTGAAAGATAATCCGAGTAAATATGCCCACTGCTGTGTCATGAGAAGAGCCATAGACAGAGGTTGTAAAACAGTCCAGGTAGGTCTGAGGGATTTATACAGCGGTGAAATTGATTATATAAGAAAAAACAATCTTACAGTATATCAATGCCCTTTAAACAGTAATGCAGACGAAATAGTTTCTTCCGTAAAAACAGAATATGTATATTTAACAATAGATGCAGACGGTTTGGACCCTTCTGTAATGCCTGAAACAGGTACACCTGTCGCAGGAGGCCTTGAGTGGTATTTTACTCTGTCACTTCTTCAAAAACTTTTTAAAAATAAAAATGTTGTAGCTCTTGATATTACAGAGGTTTCTCCTTTTCTTCCAAATAATCTCACCGCAAAAAATGCAGCTACTCTTGCCTATATTTCGGCAGGTTATAAATTTGCAAATCTGAGAAACTCCTAGTATAATTATTTTATAAAAATCTCTTTCTGTGTGTGGCAGGATTTTATTTCTGTAACCTCCCGTCACGACTATAACGAGAGCAGGTGTAATATATTTTGATACTATCTGAACAAAACCGCCGGGAACTTTTAGAGAACATTATTGCCATTGAGCAGGTGGATCCGTCAGGAAAGATTTTATATGCAAACAGAGCTTTCTGCACCATGCAGGGACAGGCTGCGGAAGAACTTGAAGGGAAATTTATATGGGATACTATGGCAGATTGTCCTGAAAAACACAGGTTCCCTTCTTATCTTGAATATCTGTTAACAGAACAGCCTGAGAGAGCTTCTTTTTATACAGTAAATCTCAGGAAAGACGGAAGTTCTTATCCTGTACGTATAGACTGGGATTATACGAGAGGGACAAAGGGTGAGATCACAGGTTTTATTGCAGTTATAACGGATATTTCGGACCTTAAAAATATGGAGGCAGAACTGAAACATGCCAGGGAGGACTGGGAAAATATTTTTCAGGCAATAGGAGAACCTGCTTTAATTATTAACAGGGAACAGAAGATTATTTCCGCCAATAAAGCAGTGACTGAAGCTACAGGACTTCCTCCTGATAAATTGGTCGGTATGCACTGTTATAATCTTTTTCATTCCCAATCCATGAACAGTCATCCCGCCGGATGTCCCTTTGAAGCATGGAATAAATCTGGACATTTTGAAAGATCGGAAATGGAAGTAGAAGCGCTGGGCGGTTATTTCCTTATATCATGTACTCCTGTTCCAGATGAAAACGGTAATGTTGAAAAAATAATTCACATAGCAACAGATATAACAGAGAGAAAGGAAATGGAAGAAGCGCTTAAAAACAGTGAAAAACGTTACAGGACTATCTTTGAGAATATTCAGGATATTTATTATGAAACATTACCGGACGGAACAATTATTGAAGTCAGTCCTTCAATCGAGATTATATCGGCATATAAAAGGGAAGAATTGATCGGTAAATCTGTTTATGATATATATGTAAATCCCGGGGACAGAAAAAAACTGCTCTCACGTTTAAAATCAGAGGGAAGGGTCATGGATTACGAAGTGTTACTGAAAGACAGAGATAATACTCCCGTACCATGTTCAATTACGACAAAGATTATTACTGATGATGCAGGTAATCCTCTGAAAATATGCGGAAATATAAGGGATGTAAGGAAGCGCAAAGAGGCAGAAGAAGCGCTGGACAGATCCAGAGAACAGGTTGTCACTATTCTGGAAAGTATAAATGACGGATTTTTTGCTTTAGATGATGAAATGAATGTGACTTATTTTAACAGTGCTGCCTGTCGTTTACTTGGCAGAAAGAAAGAAGATGTGCTGGGATATAAAATCTTTGACGCCTTCCCTGAAGCAAAAGGCTCTGTCTTTGAAGAGAAATATAGTCTTGCAATAAATGAAAAAAAGGCCATTTCTTTTGAAACATTTTTTGATATAAACCCTTACAGAAACTGGTATTCTGTCCGTATATATCCCTATGAAGGAGGTATATCGGTATATTTTCAGGTTATTACGGAACGAAGAAAATCGCAGAAAAGACTTGAAAAAATGAATGAATGTTTCCTGAATTTAGGTGCTGATACAGAGGCAAACATTCAGCAGCTTACAGCTCTTCTGGGTGAATTACTCGAAGCAGACTGTACCCTTTATAACAGGCTTGACGGAGATATGCTCCGTTCTGCCGGTAAGTGGCATAGTCCCGATGATTTTAATACTTCCGGCAGAGCGGAAGGTCATATATGTTATGATGTAATCAAACACAATATAGACAGACCTTTGATTGTGAGAGATTTACATAAAACTGCCTATGTTCGGAGTGATCCCAATGTGGGGAAATATGCCCTGAAGACCTATATAGGACAGCTCGTTAAATCTGCCGGTATTTCCAGAGGGGCCCTCTGTGCTGTTTTTACGACAGATTTTTCTCCTTCTTCCGATGATCTGAAACTGCTGAGTATTTTAAGTTCTGCCATAGGCAAGGAAGAAGAAAGAAAAATAGCGGAAGATCTATTTATTGAAAGTGAAATAAAATATTTTCATCTTTTTGAACAGCTATGTGATGCAGCATTTCTCATAGATAGCCATACAGGTTGTGTCGTTCAGGCAAACAATCAGGCCGAGATTCTTCTTGGCATGGAACGTAAGGAAATAACAGGACGTCATCATACGTTATTACATCCTCAGGTGGATAAAAAGAAATATGACGAATATTTTAAGAAAAGTCTTGAAGGAAATCATATAAAAGAGCTGGAAGGTGAAGTAATAAGAAAAGACGGTGCAATTATTCCCGTAAATATTGTGACATCACGATTAATACTCGGGAGCAGCCAGTTTGTTCTCGGAATTTTCCGGCATATTCACAGATAAACTGCGATGTTTTTTATATGAAAATTGTAACGCGTAATACCATTACGCGTTATGGGAGAAGAGGCAAATCCAGGAGATTCTATTCACTGGAGTTGCTAATTATTCTATCACTGTTTTTTCACACGCTCTTTGTAAAAAATTATTGATTTTTTTAACTGTCTGTTTTATGATATTATGGACACAAATTCAGAAAGGAAGGGATTTAAATGAAAAGATTTTTTGTTGTTCTTATTGTAACTGCCATTATCTTATGTCTTGCTTCCAGAATTTTTGCAGGTGACAGAGGCCTCAAGCCCGGTATTACACTGGAAGAGTTCAAAGCCTACTGGGAGCAGGCAGGCAAAACACCTGAAGGATCTGTGAAATGCCTTATTATTGCAGCACTGGAGACAGTAAAAGAAGGTAATAAAGACGGTAAAAAGATGTGGGGTATGGTAATTCATAAAGATTACGTAGACGGTAAAGGTGAAGTTACAGACAGGCGTGCTATAGAACAGTGTTCCCGGCAGATAAAAGGCACTGATTTTAAAGGAGCCATACTGACTTCCTACCTTGGAGGAACACCGGAAAACGGTTATGTCTGTTCCTATGAAAAGGATCTGGTTCTGGTTGATACACAGACAATAAAAGACGGAGAAGAAGTAAAAATATTTATACAGAGCGGCGGTAAGGATATGGCTACACCTGTAAGACTCAGGAAAAATAAAGACGGTTACTGGAAAGTTGTGGAATATTCTTCTGTTTATACAGGTGTAAAGCCGATTGATAATAAAGATTTTTAGTCAGGACTTACGTAAAAAATAATGGGAAACCAGTCATCGGGAGCGAAGCTAAGTACCGAAACAGGTAAATTAGTAACCAAAATCTTGTATATCGTGACGCGTTACGCGTAACGCGTGACGGGAGCAAAAAACTCATGTTTACAAATGATACAATTTTTTTCGGATACTCTTTTTCCTGGAGCGGTACTAAGTAATCCCACTGGTATATCTGAAACTGTCGGGATTGCTTCGTCGCTTCGCTCCTCCCAATGACAAAATGCGTGATGTGTAAGATAAATATCGCATCACGCATTACGCTTTACGCATCACGACTTTATTACCTGTATTCATTCTCAAGCATTTTAACCATCTCTTCCGTCAGTGCTTCACTTTTACGAAGTTCATCAAATTTATCGAGTAAATCTTTCACGGTAAGTTGTTTTTTGTCTTTTTCTGTCAGTATATCGATAACCTGTCCGCCGTGCATCATTACAGTCATGTTTCCCAGTTCAAGAGCCTGCTGCATGCTGTGTGTTACCATTAAAACAGTGAGATGATCCCTGTCAATGAATTTTCTCGTAAGCTCTACTACCTGTGCCGCAGATTTAGGATCGAGAGCGGCAGTATGTTCATCTAAAAGCAGTACTTTCGGCTTTGTAATAACTGCCATTAACAGGGTAAGAGCCTGTCTCTGACCACCTGAAAGAGAGCCTATCAGGTTATTCAGTCTGTCTTCAAGTTTCATTTCAAGGTGTGTTATATGTTCCCTGTAACAGGCAATCCTGTCTTTATTAAGTCCCATATGTAAAAATTTATTTTTTCCTCTTAACCAGGCCATATGCAGGTTTTCAGCAACAGTCATATTGGGGGAAGTTCCTTTAAAGGGATCCTGAAAACATCTGGAAATAAATCTGGCTCTTCTGTAATCCGGTTCTGCCGTTACATCACAGCCTGCAATTTCTATTGTGCCGCTGTCAGGAAGGAAAGAACCTGCAATACCGTTCAGAAGGGTGGACTTCCCCGAACCGTTTGTTCCTATTACTGTTACAAAATCCCCTTCTTGTATGTTCAGATTGATGTCTTTCAGGGCATAAACCTCGTTTGCGGTTCCTCTATTAAATTTTTTATGCAGATTTTTAATGTGTATCATTTATGGTTCCTGTATTATAGTCAGTTATATTAAATCGTGACGCGTAACGCGTGACGCGTGACAGGTGGTTTCGTAATGCGTGATGCGTAATGCGTTACACATATTTTCACCCCTTGCTAACTGTGTTCGCCCCTATTACTCACTTTTCACTTTTCACTTTTCACTTCTCACTTTTCACTTTTCCCGACTCACTTTTTCACTTCAAAACCTTCGCTGCCTTTTTTAAAACCTGTTCAGGTATTTCAATACCGAATTCTTTTGCGAGCTTCAGATTTACATAAATTTTTTCAGGGACATAATTTTCTACCGGTATATCCTTCGGGTTTTCTCCTTTTATAATCCTTTCCGCCAGTTTTGCCGTTTCCTGTCCTACTTCATAATAATCTGCCCCTGCTGTGAGAAATGCACCGCCTTCAACATCGGAAAAGGTATTCGTAAAATAGGGTATCTTTTTCTCGTACAGTATCTGTGCTATTGTTTTCATACTTAGACTGACTGTATTATCACCTGAAGTAATAAAAAGGTCTATCTTTTTATTTAACAGTGAATTAAGAGCATCTATTACCTCTGATGTACCTGATACATTGACTTCAAGGAGTTGAAAATTATATTTTTTTGCCGCCGTTCTTGCTTTTTCCGTACAGACCTGTGAACATGCTTCGGAAGGATTCCATATCATACCGACTTTCCTGGCTCCGGGGAATATTTCTCTCATTAATTCAAAGGTTTTTTCCACAGGCTGACATGTGGCAACACCTGTTACATTGCTCTGATGCTCCTCCGGTGTTTTTGCCACTCCCATACGATAGGGGTCTGTAACTGCACCGAATACATGGGGTATTACTTTATTTACCTGTGCCATGGATTGAAGCGCAGGAGTCGATACGGTAATTATATAATCATATTTTTCCTGTAAGATTTCCTGTGCTATTGCCTGGCCTGTAGAAAAATCATTCTGTGCAGTTTTTTCATAGATTTTAATGTTATATTCTTCAAGAAGTCCGCTTTTTTTCAGTTTATCCGTAACACCGCGGGCTGTTTCCATCAAAAGCTCGTTGTCATTGAAGCGAAAGAGAGCAAGTTTTTTTTCTTTCTCTCCATACTGAGGGATGTCTTTCCTGATTACAGTGCCGTCTTCCTTTATTATGATTGTTGCCTGTGATAATAATTGTTCCGGTATCTTTATATTCAGTTTTTTTACTGCAGCCATATTTATGCCAAGTTCAATCTTTTTATACATTTCAAAGGGAATCTCCTGCGGTTTTTCTCCTTTTAAAATTCTGTCAACCAGACGGGCTGCCTGTATGCCGCTTACAGCATAATCGTATCCGTATGCGAAGAGTGCTCCGTCTTTGAGTCTGTCTATATCATTTATGAGAATGGGAATTCTTTTTTCATTTCCTGCCTTTACAATTGAGTCAAATGCTGAAAAAACAATATTATCGGGAGGGAGAACAAACATGTCTATATTTTTCCCTGTAAGAGATGTAGCAGCCTGATATACTTCTGAAGAACCGTTAATTGTTACTCCTTCGAAGGTAATATCCCTGTCTTTCTTCACTTCTTTTTCCAGATTTCCCGCATTGAATACTGCATTTACCTGTGACGGATCCCACATGGTTCCTATCTTTACTTTCCCCGGAAACATAGCTTTTACAATAGCAACGGTATTTTCCATAGGTATCCATCCGTAAACACCCGTAACATTCGGCAGATGGTCATTCTCACTGGAACCTGCTCCCAGTATGAATGGATTTGCCACAGTAGCAAAAACGACAGGTATTGTTTTTGTTTTATTGATTGCCGCCTGTGTAACACCGCTTGATATGGAAACAATTACATCATATCCGTTCATTATGTATTTATCAAGAATAGTATTGACTGTAGGCATATCACCCTGGGCATTCTGAAGTTCTATTGTGCAGTTTTTTCCCTCAATATAGCCGATTTTTTTCATTTCTTCAGAAAAGGCATCTCTTGTTACATTCAGAAGGCCGTTATCATTTAACTGTACCACTCCGATTTTATAAAATTTTTCTGATTTTCCCGGTAAAAGAGATCTGAAATTTTTATCTGAGATAAAGAACATTACTATTAACAGACATATTCCTGCAGGAATATGTATGACTCTGTATTTTATTAAAGAATCAGTCCATTTTATCTTTTTGTCATGTACAGGCATAACTTTTGTTACATAGAGTGTTATAAGGACAAAGAGGGATGTGAATAATTTCAGATCTACAGGATTCATACCTCCGTACAGGGCAAAGGCAATCATGAACCTGTAGACTACAGAACCTGCTATTGCACTTAATATGGCAATATAAACAGAAGAAGTCTTTAACAGTGACTCACCTATAATAACAGAGGCAAGTCCTATCATAAGTGTTCCTATGCCCATACCAATATCGGCAAATCCCTGGTACTGAGCTACAAGTCCGCCGGAAATGCCGACCAGTCCGTTTGCCAGTGTAAGACCGAGTATATTAATGAGATCCGTATTTACGCTGTTTGCAGAGGCCATTACGGGATTATCTCCTGTCACTCTGATTGTTATACCGAGATCTGTTTTGAAAAAGACAGACATAAGAAGCCAGAAGACTGCCATAACAACCAGCAAAAATATAGAGATCCATATTTCTTTCGCCAGGCCCGGATTGAATGAATTAATCCATGTTATAAAAGTAGGCATTTCAAGGAGAGGTATATTGGATTTCTGCATTATGCGGAGATTTACCGAATAAAGGCCGATCATTACCAGGATTCCTGCAAGTAGTCCGTTGATTTTCATTTTTGTATAAATAAGGCCTGTACACAGTCCTGCTGCTCCCCCTGCCAGAAATCCTGCAAGAATAGCAGGGAAGGGGGAGATACCGGATGTAATCATTACGGCTGTTACAGCAGCACCTGTCGTAAAACTGCCGTCTACCGTAATATCGGAAAAATTCAGTATACGGAAGGTAATAAGTGTGCCGATAGCCATGAAAGCATAAAGTAAACCCAGATTCAATGCACCGAGCCATAGTTCCATAATTTCAGCGACATCTATCCTTTCAGTTCTATAATACCTGCCACACCATGGCTGAACATACTTTTACCGAGCAGATGTTTTACTCCTGAAGGCTCAAGTTCTTCAGTAATTCTCTTCAGTTCATGTTCAAATTCATCTGCTTCTCTTTTAAACAGTGACTGTTCGAATATAGCCCCGTGGATATGGAAATTATTATCTTTCGGCACAAGATTCCTTATGTTTTCTTTCTCGCTCGCCTTATCTTTTACTGCTATTCCGCATGCCACCACTATTTTGTCAATATCTTCAGGTTCTATGGAAAAATTTATCCATGACGAAAAATTGGAACCGTGAAAAATACTGTTTCCGTTGGCAGGTTTGTTCTTCAGAAGAGGAACCTGTTTTAAATTCATTCCGCTCAGTCCCTTGCTTTCCGCAAAAAAAACTATGCCTATGACAGTTTGCCCGGATATGGTCAGGAATGAGTCTATCAATCTGTATAGATCTATAAAGCCGTCTGTTCCGTAAAATGACAGGATATATTTCCATGGTCCGTTAAATCCGAAACCATGGAAGAAATTATATTTAATAGTTTCCTGTTGATTTTTATAGAGCATAAAATCCACACATGGCCTTTTTACTGCAGGATAAACAAAGAGATTGCTGTTTATGACAACTGTTTCACCGAAATAATCCATGTAATCCCTGTAATGTTCACCGAGAGCGGCAAGACCTGTACCGAATATTATATCTTCAGGTTTTAAATACAGAACATGTTCCTGCCCGTATAAGGACACAGGAACATGTTCCTGTGAGCCTATAGAAAACAATGTTCCTGCCTTTTCCTGATATGATTTTATATTCAGTGAAATTCCGTTCGTTTCTTTTACTGTAATCGTTGAATTACTTACTGATATGGCAGAACTTTTTATATCTTCTTTGGTTGAAATAATAGAGAAGAGTCTGTCGAAACCTGTAGATTTAAATATATTGGATACATAATCGGTCATTTTACAGAGAATTATTTCACCGTCTACTTTTTTTAACTGTTTTTGAAATAAGAGGAATATTCTGAGTCCTGCACTGCTTATGTAATTTACGTCTTCAAGATTTATCGATATGATTCTTTCACCTGAAAGAATCATATCTTTAAATAATGTTTCCAGTTCCTTTGAAGTGTTGCTGTCTATTCTGCCTTTTATATTAACCCATTTAAGGTTATTTTCTTCTGTAATGTTATATTCAAACATATTTTACCTCTGATAAATCGTGACGCATGAAGCGAGGATTCTTTAAGTGATTTATTCTTTATGTTCGTTATGTTTATAAAATTTCCTTTATAAGGAAAGAAACACTGACCGGATATTGTCATAACGTATCACTCGTTACGCGTCACAATTATAGAGTAATGAAAAATAAAATAGTTGAAATAATAAATAGACAGGTAGTAATATAACCTGTCCAGAGGAGAATTATTTTTTCTTTACACCTGTTGATAGTGTATATGTAAACAGGAATACATGTAATCAACAGAGGATAAATATATCTGAAATCACCTACACAGGCAAAGTTATGCTTGATTCTATAAGAGATTATACTTAATATTAAAACAAACATGTTTAATAATAAAATTCCAAATGTTTGAACCTGGGATTTTTGAAAAAATAATAATCCTGTAATAAAAAAAATTAATATTATCAGAAATAGAAAACTTATAATAATTCCAATGTTCCGGTGAAGGCTATAAGTAAAACTAAATTCTCCGAAAAGAGCTGTTTTACATAAATAGTTCCAGAAAAATTGTCTTCCCATGTTATCATCGGAAGAACTTGTGAAAGGTTCCTTTATAAAATTTTCTGTATCAAAATATAAATAATTATTTGCTTTATTTGTAACAACCAGCCATTCGGTCAAACCATCTGCATTAAGTAAAATCCAATCATTATTATCCTTTACATACCGGTAATTACGTAAAAAAATAAGTAAAATTCCTGCAGAAATTATAATAGAAATTATAATGATATTTTTAATATATTTCTTTTTATGTTTTCCTTTAATTAATTTGTATATTAATAACATAATACTGATAACGCCTATTAAGATACCATTGAATTTTGTCATAGTTGCCAGAAAAGTGCAGATAGAAGTAATATAAAGAAATATATCTCTTTCTTCGTCATGCCATTTCATCAGGAAATAAATCCCTGCAGTGTAAAACATATAACTCAAGACATCATTTGTTATTCTTGCAGAATTAATAATGCCTGAAGGCCAGAAATCCAGTAAGGCAACAGCAAAATAGTATGGAATTTTTGATTCTTCTGAAAAGAATTTTGTTTTTTTTAATATAAAAATTCCGAATATAAGAAAAATCTGAAAATAGATAAGAGATAAGACCTGTAAAGCTTTTGTTCCGGATAAGCCTGCCATGTGTGCCAGTTTGTATACGATTGTTCCTGTTAGATAATAAAGTGGCGGCTGAAAACTTTCCCATCCTTTATCGGGTTCCGGGAGAGAGTAATTTGTTCCCATATATTGAATATATTCCATATGCCCTTTAATATCATAATTTCTTTCCGTGTAATCGGTATTAAACAGATAAATTAATCTTACTGTCAGACCACAGATCATTATAATAATGGTAATTCTGTCAAGATTGAACCGGTTGAGAATTATATAAAATAATATACCTGCCAGTAATATTATTGACATACTGAGGAACATATGAAGTCTGTCCTTGAAAGAATTATTTATTTTTAATCCGGTAAGTCCATAGCTATAAATTTTAATTTCAAAACTGTTTTCTCCCTCATGTATATAAGGACTTATATCAATATGAACCCCCTGTTCTTTATCTGAGAGTAATCTTATATCAATATTATCAAAAGATACCTTGCGTCCGTTTATCATGATATAGTCTACACCGGCGTCAGGAATGATGTTTATCACTTTCTGGGTTATTTTTGAACAGTAGAATTTACCTGTAAACATATATGTTCCTTTTTCTTTTGAATACTGGCTGAAAGGAAGGTCTGCTTCCCGGACTTTTCCTTTAAGGTCTTTTACCTGTAAATTCGTAATATTAATTGACGTATAGTCAATCAGGAGAATAGAGATAATGAGTAAAAAAAATAGGATTATATATGGTGTGTATTTTTTTATTTTATTATGATTGAATATCTTAAAGATTTGAATGTATTTATTTAATAAAAGCTTTTTCATTTAAACTCATTCCCACAGCAAAATAAAAAATAATATATTTAAAATTATAAAAAGATATAATATGATATACCCTGCATATGTCAGCACTAAAAGCCTTTTTTTTATCAGTATATTCATCGGATAGATACATAAAGGGATAAATGAAATCAACAGAGGGTGAATAAATCTGAAATTTTGATTGCACGAATATGGATATTTAATTCTGTAAAAGAGGATAGTGAATATTAAAAC
>JBEHWO010000113.1:0-17093 GCA_040217695.1 Vulcanimicrobiota bacterium
GATAGAATCCTGTGCCATTCTGTCTCTCAGTATATCAGAAGATATGAATCCATTACCAAGCATCTGATTCCACAATGTACTTCTATCACCTTTCACAAGATACCCCTGACTGTCATCGGCTCTGGAGCCATAAATCTCAACCGGTGAACCTACCTGAGCGTATTCATAGAGGTCTTCCGCATCGGATATATACATTCTTATACATCCATGAGAATCAGGATATCCTATTGACCATGATGAAGGTGTGCCATGAATACCGATACCATGTTCACTTAAACCCATCCATCTGGTTCCGAGAGGATTACCGGGCCCGGGGCCTATAGGCTTTAAACCTTTTGCCCAGGGGGACGGAGGGGGATACCATGTAGGATAGGGCTGTTTATCTTTTATATAATATTTTCCCGTAGGAGTAGGCCAAGAGTATGACCCGCATGCTATAGGATAGGTTTTTATAAGTTTTTCGGAAGGAGAGAATAAAAAGAGGGTAAATTCATTAAGATATACTTTTATTCTGTTGCAAAAAATACCGACGCGGGATCTGTCAATTACAGGAGATGGATCCAGTTTCATAAAATGTTCATATTTTTCGACAGATCTGACCGTTGTTTTATCATAAACTCCTGACAGATAACCTTCTTTTAAAAATCCTGCTCCTATAAGAGATTTCTGTAACTGTATGACATCCTGCCCTCTGGCACCGGGTCTGAGAGTTTTTTCTCCGAAAATCTCTGACGAGTCAACAACAAAAGACCATGACTTTTTCGTTATTCCTCCTGATTTGTCTTCTGCAACGGCAATTACTTTATATTCTCCGTCATCAAGGTTTTCCAGGAAAGCACTGAACAGTCCGTCCCGTAACACAGGAACTATTTTCTTATTATCAATCAGGAAATATACATCAGAAAGTCCGCTTCCTTTATCTGTAATAAGAGTCTGTACATATACAGAACTCTCATAACATACTGCTTTATCTGCCGGTGTATGAGCTATAACTTCGGGAGGGGAATCATCAACAGTAAAAGTAAGATTTTTACTGTTTTCATTACCTGCCGGATCCACTGCAGTTACAGTCATGACATTTACGCCCTGATTAAAGAAAATTTCCTTTTTAAACATACCTGTTTCTAAAGATTTGGCAGTAAAAGTCATACCGTTAATAAAAAAAGTAATCTTCGAGAAAGGGTCACTGTATCCTTTTACGGTAAACTTA
Organism: Vulcanimicrobiota bacterium; assembly: GCA_040217695.1. Taxonomy (GTDB): domain Bacteria; phylum Vulcanimicrobiota; class SpSt-956; order SpSt-956; family JAKJGF01; genus CALARM01. The sequence goes on from JBEHWO010000113.1 coordinate 1,211, forward strand.
CTGCTGTTCAGCATTTCGGGAGAAATTATCTGAATGGACGGCTTTACAGTATCAATCGTAAAATATATTGACATGTTATAAGGAGCCATAGAATAAAGGTTAACACCGGAATATATCTTTAAATTATGCAATCCTTCTGTCAGCCCTTCAAATTTTACCGATGCTTTTCCGGCAGAGTAAATTACGGATTTTGTAATATCCCTGTTATCCAGATAGAAGTTAAAAGGGTGAAAACTTGAAGGATAATTCATTTCCATATTAACTTCATGAACATTAAAATATTGATTATTTTTAATACTGATAGAAGAAAGACTGTTTTCAAAGGTAAGATGGTTTGACAGCCAGAAAAATAATGTTCCCAGAACAAGTAACATTATTATAGCAGGTAAAGCAATAATTAAATGTTTTTTATGTTCTATATTAATGGACACTTAAATCAACCTCAACAATCGTAACAGGTGACGGGCAATGCGTGACCGGTAAATGTTAAAAGTATTACATCTTCACAATTAAAAGATTCAATTTTATTTTTTAAATTCCTTTTTTTATACAAAATTATTAAAGTGAGTGGTGAGTGGTGAAAAGTGAAAAGTAAGAAAAATCCTGTTTTTTCACTATTCACTTTTCACTAACAACCATGACCGGTTCGGTCACAACGAAGTATGAGAATTTGTTCCTCCTGTCACGCGTAACGCGTTACGCGTTACGATTCTCATATAAATTAATAGATTTATGAAATCACGCACAATTTCCAGTAAAAATGAATCTACCTGTCGTAAAAAAACACTATCAAAAGACACAATCCTATTGCCCTTAATGTGAATGCCTGGTATAATAATTACCGTACAATATTTCTCAGGATATTTTGACTATGTCATAAATTTTGTGTAAACTTCTGTTAAATCCTTATTGTATAGTAAGTTTACATAAAACATCTTACACTCTCATATTTATATAGAAGGAGAAAGCTATGCATAGAATTGATGAGTTGCTTCTTGCAGTCCTCGACAAAGGAGGGTCTGACCTTCATATATCGACAGACTCAAAACCAATTATAAGGCTTCATGGTGATCTCGTAACACTTGAAGATTTTCCTATACTGACCAATATGGATACAGAAGAAATGTTTTCCGAAATACTGAATGATGACCAGAAATCCGAACTTGAGCAGGAAAGAGCAATGAGTTTCTGTTATGAAATGAGTTTTGATCAGGAAGAATTTCGTTTCAGAGCAAATGTTTTTGAACAGAGAAAAGGATGGGATGGTGCTTTCCGTGTAATACCCCTGGAAATCCCATCAATGGAAGAACTCAATATACCGGATTCAGTAAAACATTTTGCCGAAATACACCAGGGGCTGGTCGTAGTTACAGGGCCAAGCGGCTGTGGTAAGACTACCACCCTTGCTTCAATAATAAATTTTATAAACGAAAACTACAGTAAACATATAATAACACTGGAGGAACCAATAGAGTATATTCATCCTCATAAAAATTCTATAGTAAGGCAGAGAGAAATAAATCTCCATACGCCAACTTACAGAGATGCTCTTACTGCTGCAATGAGAGAAGATCCTGATGTTATACTTATAGGTGAAATGTCAGATGCTGACAGCATTCAATTTGCAATGACTGCCGCAGAAACAGGTCATCTTGTTTTCAGCACTCTCCATACGTCAAGTGCCGCGAGAACAATTGACAGACTGATCGATACATTCCCTGCAAGGCAGCAGGCACAGGTAAGAATTATGCTCTCAGAATCACTGAAAGGTGTCGTTTCACAGCAGCTTATAAAAAAGAAAGACGGAAGCGGCAGAGCGGCAGCATTCGAAATACTTGTAGGATGTATACCTCTTGCAACAATCATAAGAGAAAGAAGAACTTTCCAGATACCATCATTGATACAGACAAGTAAAAGTCTTGGTATGCAGTCCATGGATAATTCTCTTCTCAATCTCTACAACAGAGGTCTGATAACAACAGAAGCAGCCCGCAGCGCAGCTATGGATGAAACTATGTTCGGAGAATCCAGATAAATGGAAGGAGACTTTTATGTCAAAAGTAATAGTTAATACGATAAAAACCGATTTCGGACATGATTATAAAGTGGAAAATCTTTTTCAGCTTATGGTTGAATATAATGCATCAGATCTTCATCTAGCAATAGGAGCTCCTCCGACTTTAAGAATAATGGGTGATCTTACAAGGACAGAACTTCCGGAATTAGGTCCTGATAAAATAATGGAAATGGTATACAGTTTATTAAATAAAAAACAGATACAGGTACTTGAAGAAACAGGGGATCTGGATTTTGCCAGTGAAGTCCCCGGTCTTTCAAGGTTCAGAGGGAATGCCCTTTTCGAAAAAAATGGTCTGGGAGCGGTATTCAGACTCATTCCTACTGTTGTTCCCAATATAGATACACTGGGGTTACCGGAGGTATTGAAAAAAGTATGTAATAACACCAAAGGCGGTCTTGTTATAGTAACAGGTGCGACAGGGAACGGTAAATCTACCACTCTGGCTGCCATGATTGACTATATAAATCGCACCAGAAATGCCCATATCATTACAATAGAAGATCCTGTAGAATTTTTACATGAAAGCAACAAAAGCCTTATAGTACATAGAGAAGTCGGACTTCATACAAAATCCTTTGCCAGTGCCATTAAAGATTCTGTAAGAGAAGACCCGGATATATTACTCATAGGAGAATTAAGGGATTTTGAATCTATAACCTATGCACTGAAAGCTGCAGACATTGGTATACTTGTATTCGGCACGCTTCATACAAACAGTGCATCCAAAACCCTGGACAGAATAATTGACGTATTCCCCCCTGAACAACACAGCCAGGTAAGATCACTTATTGCGGAATCACTTCAGGCTGTAGTAGCCCAGATACTTGTTAAAACAAAAGACGGGAAAGGTCGTGTACCTGCTGTTGAAGTACTGCTCTCTGCTTCCGGACTATCAAATATGATAAGAGACGGTAAAACAACAATGATCCCTACCATTATTCAGAGCGGCGCCGATGTAGGCATGCAGAGTCTTGACACAGCTCTCGGTAAACTTGTGAGACAGGGTAAAATAAGTATGGAAGCGGCAAAAGAACGAGCACTTGATGTAACACGTCTCGGTGTGGGGTAAACATGAAAGTAATTACACTGGGAACCGGGGCGGCTGTGCCAACCCTGAGAAGAGGCCATCCTGCAGTGGCACTCTGGTGGGATGGGAATTATTTTCTTTTTGACTGCGGTGAAGGAACTCAAATACAATATCGCAGAGCAGGGCTGAAATTTTCCAGGCTTTCGGCTATTTTTATTTCCCATCTTCATGGAGATCATATACTCGGAATAATGGGATTTCTTATGTCTCTCGAGCTTGCGGAAAGAGAAAAACCTCTTAAAATATACGGGCCGGCCGGCATAGAAGAATATATAGAAACATCAAAAAGACTTATGTGCACAGTGTTTAACTTCGATATTACAATACATGAAATTACGGAAGAATTTTTACTCACAGAAGAGGGTTATACAATAAGATCACTTCCCCTGGATCACAGAGTTTTTTCACTGGGATATTCCTTTACGGAACATGACAGACCGGGAAAATTCAATATAAAAAAAGCAAAAGAACTTGGAATCCCTGAAGGACCTCTCTACGGAAAACTCCAGAAAGGTGAAGATGTTACACTTGCTGACGGAAGATTAATAAAATCTTCGGATATAGTAGGAAAACCTTTACGGGGCAGAAAATTTGTCTACTGCGGTGATACAAGGCCATGTGAAAATGTTATAAAACTTGCAGACCGTGCAGATCTGCTTATATATGAAGGAACCTTTGACAGAGAGTCACGGGAAAAAGCCAAAATAAGCGGCCATTCAACAACGGAAGAAGCTGCAGAGATTGCAAAAAAATCAGGAGTAAAAAAATTAATAGTAAATCATATAAGCTCAAGATATCAGGATGAAGAACTGCTTCTGTCAGGAAGCAGAGATATTTTCCCGCGGCTAATACTGGCAAGGGATTTAATGGAGGTGGAAATAAAATCAGTATCCGTCGATAAATGACAGCTAATCAATTAATTACTGAGGTGAGCATAAATAATACAGATACGTTCTCGTGATGCGTAACGCGTAACGCGTGACGGGAGGAATACGTTTATTACATGCTTATACTCAGATCAATAAAAGGAAAGGAGAATATGAGATGGAAGGGACAGGTGCCAGGATCAAAATAAGCGAATTAAATCCATCTGTTATGGTCATTCAATTATCAGGTAAAATCGATACCACCACATCAGATAAAATTTCTCAGGAAGTTGTAGAGGTAATAGAACAAATGCAGACAGGAATTCTATTTAACCTGAAAGATGTAACTTTTGTCAGCAGTGCAGGTATAAGAATGTTTTTAACTGCCTGTAAAAAAGCGGGGACTATGGGTCTGAAATCAGCAATGTGTTATGTCAATCCCTCAATTTATAAAATCTTCAAAGTAGCGGGCCTTGAAAAATCATTTAATATTTTTGATGACGAAAGTCAGGCTTTAAATACTGTGTGGCCCCCCGGTAATACTGAAAAACTGACCTGATGTACGCCCCGGAGACTTATGCTTACTGAATCATAAATTTGAGAGATAAGGAGAAACCCTATGGAAACAACAGAATGTGATGTAAACCAAATGGTAAATGAAATGATTACGCAGGCGAAAGAAGCTGCTGCTATATTCACCCAGTATACACAGGAAGAAGTAGATAATATTGTCTACAGAGTAGCAAAAGCCGGTGCCGCTAAAAGAGTAGAACTTGCTAAAATGGCGGCAAAAGAGACAGGTATGGGGGTTTTTGAAGACAAGGCCATAAAAAACCTTTTTGCAACAGAATACATATATAATGACATAAGGGACATAAAGACTGTAGGACTGATAAATGACTGTCCCGAACAGGGTTTAATGGAATTTGCCGAACCTCTCGGTGTAATACTCGGAATAACGCCGAGTACAAACCCTACATCGACTGCAATGTTCAAGATCTTACTGGCTCTTAAGACCAGAAATTCAATAATTATATCAGGTGCCAGGAATGCCATAAAATCCACAAATGAAGCTGCAAGAATTCTTTATGAAGCAGCACTGGAAGCAGGTGCGCCTGATTATGTTGTAAGATGGGTGGAACATCCTTCGAGAGAACTTACACATGCTCTTATGACCAGCAATGACATATCATTAATACTTGCAACAGGCGGAACGGGACTGGTTCATGCCTCTTATGGTTCAGGCAACCCTGCTATAGGAGTCGGGCCGGGAAATGTTCCTGTTTATATTGAAAAATCAGCCCATATAGCACAGGCGGTAAATGACATACTGCTCAGTAAAACCTTTGATAACGGTATGATCTGCGCATCAGAACAGGCTCTTGTAGTGGATCATACAATTAAAGAACAGGTAGAAGAGAAGTTTAAAGAAATGGGAGCCTATTTCCTCTCTAAAGAAGAAACGAAGATATTGGAAAATGTTGTAATAGATCCTCAAAAGAAGAGTATGAATCCCAGGATAGTAGGACAGTCCCCCCAGAAAATCGGGGAAATAGCGGGCATTAATATTCCTGAAAATACAAGAATATTGATTGCTTATATGGAAGGAGTGGGAGACGAATATCCTCTGTCCCGTGAAAAACTGTGTCCTTTACTCGGGTTTTATACTGTAAAATCTTTTGATGAAGCAGTCAATCTGTGTACAGATCTAACACATTTCGGAGGATTAGGACATACGGCTTCAATTTTTTCGAATGATAAAGAGGTTGTCAAAGAATTCGGGAAGACAATTAATGCAGGCAGAATCGTGGTAAATTCTCCGTCATCTCACGGCGGAATCGGTGATATATACAACTGTCTCCATCCCTCCTTGACCCTTGGTTGCGGTGCAGGAGGTCGAAATATTACTACAGATAATGTAACAGTAAAGCATTTACTGAATATAAAAAGAATTTCGAAAAGGATGTTGAATATGAAGTGGTTCCGCGTTCCCTCCAGAATTTATTTTGAACCGGGTTGTCTGGATGTTTTCTTCAAGCATGAAATTAAAGAATTACATGTTCATCATGCATTTATCGTATGCACCGGTTCTGCCATAAGACAGGGGGCAGTTTCCCTGATACAGGCAGACCTTCAAAAAGCAGGTATAAATTCCACAATATTCTCGGATATTAAATCAGATCCTACGATTGCAATGATTGAAACAGGAGTTAATGCCATGAAAAAAATCAACCCTGATCTTATCATTGCCGTGGGAGGCGGTTCTCCCATCGATGCGGCCAAAGCCATGTGGCTCTTATATGAACAGCCTGACCTGTCTTTTGATGAGTTAAAACTCTATTTCATGGATATAAGAAAAAGAATAGTCAAATTCCCGGCACTCGGGAAAAAGGCAAAATTTATCGCCATACCTACAACGAGCGGAACAGGCTCTGAAGTAACTGCTTTTACAGTTGTAACAGACGAAAAGACAAATAAAAAATATCCTATTGCTGATTATGCGATTACGCCGGATATTGCCATAATAGATCCCAATCTTGTCATGACTGTTCCGAAGGAGGTAACTGCCGACACAGGTCTTGATGCCCTTTCTCATGGTCTTGAATGTTATGTTTCCGCAGTAGCTTCCGATTATACCGATCCCCTTGCCCTGAGGGCAATGCAGTTAATATTTAAATATCTGCCGAAGGCATATAATAACGGTCACGATGCCGAAGCCCGCGAGAGAATGCATAATGCAGCAACTATTGCAGGCATGGCATTTACCAATGCATTTCTCGGGATAAATCATGCTCTGGCACATATCCTGGGGGCTACATTCCATATTCCTCATGGCAGAGCAAATGCATTTATGATGGTTCCTGTAATACGTTACAATGCTTCTCAGCCTAAAAAGCTCATTGCTTTCCCGAATTATACCTATCCTAAATCCAGAGAAAGATACGCCGAAATTGCCGATACTTTAAAACTTAAATGTTCAACGCCGGAAGAAGGTGTAGAGAGTCTCATTAAAGCAATAGAAGATCTGAAATCACAGGTCGGAATACCGAAAACACTGAGGGAAGCAGGCATACCGGAAGAAGCTTTCAAAGCAGAGATTAAAAGAATGGCGGAAATTGCCTTTGAAGATCAATGTGTGGTGTCAAATGCCAGTTATCCTCTCGTAGAGGATCTTGAGAAAATACTGTGGGAAGCTTATAACGGTCAATAGTAGTTAACCACATTGATTTTAGCGGACAAACCTCGTCATTCCGAGCGAAGCGAAGCAATCCCATTATTACAACAGAAACTGCTGGGATTGCTTCGTTGCTCCGCTCCTCGCAATGACAAAGTGCGTAACTCCTGTTTAAATACGTCGTGATGCGTAAAGCGTAATGGGTTATTACCCCTCGCATCACGCATCAAGCTTTACGCTTTACGAAGTCATTAGTTATGCATTGTTATGAACTAACCATTAAATATTCTTTTTACCAGCATGAAACAGCTTGAGTCCTTCGAACCAGAGAATACTTGTTATTCCTGCTGTAATACATATTAACAGATCATTGGTATGCAAGAAACTGAATTTAAATAAACCTCTGATCACCGGTATATAGAGAACCAGTGAAAGAAAAAAAACAGCTCCGCCTATTACCCACCACAGTGCACTGTTCGGGGTAAATAAAGTAGCGAGAATAGTCCTCGACCATGATCGGTTTGTAAGTATTAATCCGAGATTTGCAATAATCAGAGTGGTAAAACTTAATGCTCTGGCTTCTTCTGCACTTTCCATGCGATAGACAAAGAAATAAACAAAGACTCCAAGAACTATAAGAAGTACACTCAAGCCCTGTAAAACACTCATTCCTATAGTCTTCATACCTAAAAGAGGTTCTCCGGGATTTCTCGGAGGTCTTTTCATTACATCTGTTTCTTCCGGCTCTGCTTCAAATACGACCGAGCAGGCAGGATCTATAATCAGTTCCAGAAATACTATATGCACAGGCAAAAGAACAAGAGGCCATTTAAAAATTACCGGTATAAGCGACATACCTGCAATTGGCACATGTATGGCAAAAATATATGCCATAGCTTTTTTTATATTATCAAAGATTCTTCGTCCCATTTTTACGGACTGAACAATGGATAAAAAGTCGTCATCCACAATTACAAGGGAAGCAGATTCGCGGGCCACATCTGTCCCGCGTCCTCCCATAGCAATACCTATATGGGCAGATTTCAGAGCAGGCGCATCATTTACTCCGTCACCGGTCATGGCAACTATTTCATTATTTGCTTTAAAGGCATTAACCAGTAATAGTTTCTGTTCAGGAACAACTCTGGCAAAGATATTTACATTTTTTATTTGCTCCCTTAATTCTGTTTCACTCATAGCTTCCAGTTCGGGGCCTGTAATGAATTTATCTGTCTGATTTAATCCTATCTGCCTGGCTATATTCTGTGCAGTTCCCGGATAATCTCCCGTAATCATTACGACCCTTATTCCTGCGCTGTAACATTCCCTTATAGCAGATGGGACTGTCGGACGTACCGGATCGGCAAGACCTATTAAACCAAGGAATTCGAATTTGAAATCATGCTGTTCTCCGGGAAGATTCCTGTCACTGAAAGGTGCTTTTGCGACACCGAGAACGCGGAGTCCGTCATTTGCCATGGCAGTTATATTCAACAATAATTCTTCAAGTTGTTTTTCATCAAAATGACAGAGATCTGCAATTGCTTCGGGAGCGCCTTTGGCGGCAATGACAAAATCCTCTCTGTCTCTTGCTTTCCATACTCTGGAAAGAGCCAGCAGTTTTTTCGACAGAGGATACTCATGAACAAGAGGCCAGTCCTTATGAATATGTTCTGTACCTGAAAGATATTTCTCTCCCATGGATTTTATTGCTTTTTCCATAGGATCAAAAGGATCTATCTGACTGGCAAGGATACTGAATTCTATAAGTTCATGAAACTTTTCCGGTATATTTTCTTTTTCCATCTCCACTAAATTGTAATATTCTCGTCCTGTAAAAATCTTGCTGACAGACATCTGATTCATGGTAAGAGTTCCTGTTTTATCCACACAGAGCACCGTAGCAGAGCCGAGTGTTTCAATGGCAGGCATACGTCTGGTAAGAACCTGTTTCTGTGATATACGCCATGCACCGAGAGCAAGAAAAATAGTAAGAACAACAGGGAACTCTTCAGGCAATATAGCCATAGCAAGAGTAATACCTGCCAGAAAACCGTTCAGCCAGTCACCTCTTGTAAGTCCGTATGCTACCACTACAATAACAAAAAGACATGCACCTGCAATGGCAAGATTACGGACAAGTTTTCCTGTTTCTTTCTGTAAAAGTGTGCCTTCCGGTTCAAGTGTTTGAAGAGCCTTCCCTATTTTACCTATTTCTGTTTTCATACCTGTACCTTCAACCCTTACAATAGCCTGCCCCTGCACGACTAAAGTACTGGAATAAACACATGGAGAGTCATCTCCCCCCGGTCTGACCATTTCAGGAGATTCTTCGGAAGAAATTTTTCGGACAGGTACAGATTCTCCAGTAAGAAGTGCTTCGTCTACAGAGAGATTTACGGAAGAGAGTATGATACCATCTGCGGGAACTCTGTCTCCTTCAGATATTACAAGTATATCGCCTCTCACCACTTCTCTGCCTGCTATACGCTTCTCCTGTCCGTCTCTTATAACAAGGGCTCTCGGACTGGAAAGATCTCTGAGTGCTTCAAGAGCTCTTTCCGTTTTTCTTTCCTGATAAAGGGTTATACCTATGACTACAAATACAAAACCAAGGAGCATTAAAGCTTCTCCCACATCGCCGAGTATAAGATATAGAACTCCGCATGCTACAAGCAAAAGAAACATAGGCTCTTTCATAACCTCCAGAGCTATGGCTAAAATACTTCGATTTCTGGCAGAAGGCAGTTCATTGTATCCTTCTTTTTTAAGCCTTTCGGAAGCTTCTGTTCCGGAAAGGCCTTTAATTGTGTCGACATTCAGAATATTTTCCATAAGGTACCTCCATAAATCATCTCAGGCAACAGAAAATAAAAACCCCGGTAAACTGTTACCAGAGTAGAAATATCATTACCATGCCCGAATTTTGCCTGAGAAAAAATTCAAATTTACTATAAATATTCAAATTGATGCTCAGAAATGATATTTCTACTCAGATAAACAGAAACTGATTGCTCTTTAAATTCCGGAAGAGAATCTTTATTATCACAGTATTTATTATGGTCTATATCATATTTGCAGTCATGATGATGGTGGTGATGATGATCGGCACAATAAATATAAAGATCACAGTAACAACCCAGTAAGAAGGAAGTCAATAGAAACAGGGAAAACAACAAAGATACATATCTTTTTGACATTTATGGCACCTCCTTTCGAGAAATATAAAATCAATGAGTAGTGACAGGAAGTATTCCCACTCACTACTCATATAAATTTTCTATGTTACTAACGTTCTTTATTCTTCATCTTCTTCGTATATCTCATCATCCGGTTCTTCTTCCTCTTCTTCTTCCATATCTTCTTCATCTTCGTCATCTTCTTCATCTGCAGTCAGTTCTGCCACAGGTGCTTCATATACTTCTCCCGGTTCGCCGAAAATAAGCTGTTCTACAGGGCTATCTTCCTGTATTTCTCCGTCATCTTCAACCTCTTTAGAACCGGTAATAAGAGCCATAGCTGTCACTTCATCCTGATCTTTCAATTTTATAAACCTTACACCCCTGGTGTTTCTACCTATTATAGAAATACCTTTCAATTTAATTCTGATTATATTACCCTGTTCTTTTGTAATTATAAATATTTCATCTTCAAGTGATACCTGCTTCATTCCGACAACAATGCCTCTGGCTTTCTTCAAATTTATACTCTTACGCCCCTTCCCGCCGCGCCTTTGTTTGGAATAAGCAGAAATAAGTGTTAATTTACCATAACCTGAGCTGGTAACAGTGAGCAAATAACTTTCTTCTCTTATTACAACCATGGCAACCACACTGTCATCCTCTTTCAACCTTATGCCTCTTACACCTCTTGTCATCTTGCCCATAGGTCTTGCATTGGCTTCATCAAAATGTATGGCCATACCGTTCTTTGTTCCGAGGATTATTTCCTGATTCCCCGATGTCATTTCAACACCTATAAGCTCATCGCCGTCTGAGAGCTTTATAGCATTCAGCCCGACGTTACGAAAACTCGTATCATATTCTTTCAGTTCAGTCTTTTTTACATATCCATTCCTTGTAGCCATGAATAGATATTTATCATCTGTAAAATCTTTCACAGGTATAACGGCAGTGATCTTTTCATTGGGAAGCATATTTACAAGATTTACAATGGCAGTGCCTTTGGCATAGCGTGTTGCATCACCTATATGGTGAACCATAAGCCTGTAACATTTACCCATATTTGTAAAGAAGAGCAGTTTATGATGTGTTGATGTAACAAATATATGTTCTACAAAATCCCCTTCTTTTGTTACAATACCTATGATGCCTTTACCGCCTCTTCTCTGGCTCTTATAGGTATTTAAAGGCATTTTCTTTATATAGCCGTGATGTGTGATAGTCAGAACCACATCTGACTCTACGATAAAATCTATTTCATCCATTTCTACTTCTTCATCGACTATAACAGTTTTCCTGTCATCTGAAAACTTATCTCTTATAGCGGAAAGTTCAAGTTTTATTTCCGCCAGAAGCCTTCTCTCACTGGCAAGTATTTCTTCATATTTTGCAATATCTTTAAGAAGTTCAGTATATTCCTGGTTTAATTTATCCACTTCAAGTCCTGTGAGACGGGAAAGCCTCATTTCCAGTATGGCATTTACCTGTTCAAGGGTAAACTCAAAGGATTCCATAAGAGAAGTTCTTGCAATATCAGGATTTTTAGAATTTCTTATTATATGTATAACTTCATCAAGATGATCAAGGGCAATCTGAAGACCTTCCACTATATGGGCCCGTGCCTTTGCTTTATTCAGAAGGAAAGCTGTTCTTCTTTTTACTACGATCCTTCTATGTTCCAGATAATAATGGATCATATCTTTCAGTGTAAGTATCTTCGGAGTACCATCTACAAGGGCAAGGGCATTTACATTGAAATTAGACTGGAGAGGAGTTTTCTTATAGAGCTGATTCAATACGACCTGAGTATTTACATCTTTCTTAACCTCAATAACAATCCTCATACCTGTTCTGTCAGATTCGTCCCTGAGGTCCTGTATGCCTTTTATCTTTTTATCCCTTGCAAGTTCTGCTATCTTTTCCACAAGTTTTGCTTTATTCACCTGATATGGAATTTCTGTAATAACTATTAAATCCTTCGTACCTTTAGGATTTCTTTCAAAAGATACCTTTGGCCTCTGAGTTATAGTGCCATGACCTGTCATATAGGCATCTCTTATGCCTTTTCTGCCTATAATCTGTGCCCCTGTAGGGAAATCAGGTCCCGGCATAATATGCATGAGCTCTTCGAATGTTATATCAGGATTATCAATATATGCCACGATAGCATCAAGTGTTTCTCCCAGGTTATGGGGAGGTATTTTTGTTGCCATGCCTACTGCTATACCGTCAGAACCTCCTATCAATAAATTCGGCAGAAGAGCAGGAAGCACGGTAGGTTCTTTAAGGGAATTATCGAAATTAGATATAAACTCAACTGTATCTTTATCCAGATCCCTGAGCAATTCAAGTGTTATGGAGGAAAGTCTTGCTTCTGTATAACGATATGCTGCAGCAGGATCTCCGTCTACGGACCCGAAATTTCCATGACCGTCTACAAGAGGGTATCTCAGGGAAAAATCCTGGGCCATTCTCACAAGAGCATCATATACAGAACTATCACCATGGGGATGATATTTACCGAGTACGTCACCCACTATGGTAGCAGATTTTCTATGAGGTCTATCGGGATAAAGAGAAAGATTATCCATAGAGTAGAGTATTCTGCGATGGACAGGCTTAAGGCCGTCTCTTACATCAGGGAGTGCTCTTGCTATGATAACACTCATGGCATAATCGAGATAGGAAGATTTCATTTCATCTGTTATTGAAACAGGTATTATTCTTTTAGCAATAGTATTTGTAAACATGTAAACTCCTTCATAGAGAGTGATGGGTGATGGGTGATGGGTGATGGGTATTAATTAACCCCACAGGCCCGTCCCACAGAACCACGACCCCAATCTAAATATCTAAATTCTTTACTTTTTTGGCATAACGCTGAATAAATTCTTTTCTCGGTTGAACCTGGTTTCCCATAAGGATAGAAAAAATTTCTTCAGCATCTTCGGCATCTTCTATCGATACCTGCTGAATAATTCTCGTTTCGGGATTCATTGTAGTTTCCCATAACTGGTCTGCATTCATTTCACCGAGACCTTTGTATCTCTGTATTGTATATCCGTCTTTGAACTTATTTACTGCATTATTTAATTCTTCATCATTATAGGCATAAACAAATTGTTTTTTCTTTGATACTTTATACAAAGGCGGTTGAGCTATATAAATATTTCCGTTTTCCAGGAGCTGGGGCATATGTCTGTAGAAAAATGTAAGAAGTAATGTTCTTATATGAGAACCGTCCACATCTGCATCTGTCATGATTATAACCCTGTCATACCTGAGTTTTTCAAGGTCAAAATCATTTTTATCTCCATTCTCTGCAGACAGTTTCATGCCAACTCCTATGGCTGTAAACATAGATTTTATTTCTTCATTTTCCATTATTCTGTCAATTCTGGCTTTTTCAATATTCAGTATCTTACCGCGAAGAGGAAGCACTGCCTGGAAGTGTCTGTCACGGCCCTGTTTTGCGCTACCTCCTGCGGAGTCTCCCTCTACAATATATATTTCACACTCTGAAGGATCTTTACTGGAACAGTCTGCCAGTTTACCCGGCAGTGCGTTAGAAAAACCGGGTTTACTTCTTATAATATCTCTTGCCCTTTTGGCTGCTTCCCTTGCCCTTGCAGCTTTGCAGGCTTTGTTTACTATTTCTTTTCCCGCTTTCGGGTTTTCTTCAAGGAACATGCTGAAATATTCGTCTACTATGGAATCAACTATACCCTGCATCTCACTGTTTCCAAGTTTTGTCTTCGTCTGTCCTTCAAACTGGGGGTTAGGTAATTTCACAGATATTACCGCCGTAATACCTTCTCTTACATCTTCACCGGAGAAATTTTCATCATTCGGTTTCAACAGAGCCTTTGCTCTTGCATATTTATTAATGCTTCTTGTAATGGCCGATTTAAAGCCTGTAAGATGGGTGCCACCTTCAGTGGTTTTAATGTTATTCGCAAAAGAAAGGATAAAATCTTTATAAGTATCTGTATATATAAAGGCTACTTCTACGAGATTGTTGTCCACTGTCTTACATATATAAACAGGATCGGGATGAACGGGTTCCTTTCCTTCCGTAAGGTCTTTTGCAAAAGATATTATGCCTCCTTCAAAACAGAAGGTTTTACTCTCACCGGTATTTTCATCTTCCAGGACTATGGTGAGACCTTTATTAAGATAGGCCTGTTCTTTAAGTCTCCTCTGAAGAACATCATAATTGAATTCCACTGTTTCAAAGATCTCAGGATCAGGCTTGAAGGTTACTTTCGTACCTGTCTTATTCGTAGTGCCGTCCGGCGTAAGAGCTGCCACAGGGTCTCCCCTTCTGTATTCCTGGCGGTAAATCTTACCATTCCTGTAAACTTCCACCTTCAGCCATTCGGAAAGAGCATTTACCACAGATACGCCCACTCCGTGAAGTCCTCCCGATACACTGTAACCTCCTCCGCCGAATTTACCACCTGCATGGAGTATGGTCATTACGACTTCCACGCCTGTTTTATTCTTTTCAGGCACTATATCTACAGGAATACCTCTGCCGTTATCAACAACAGTAACAGATCCTTCCTTATTTATGGTAACTACAATCTTATCACAGGCTCCGGCCAGTGCTTCATCGATGCTGTTATCGACTACTTCATATACGAGGTGATGAAGACCTCTCCCATCTGTGCTGCCAATATACATGGCAGGCCTTCTTCTCACTGCTTCAAGGCCTTCCAGTATCTGAATATTTTCCGCAGTATATTCGTTATCTTTATTTTTCACACCCTAAAAGACATTTTTAGACAGTTAATCTGCTAAAATTATGTCTTTTCCTCCTTTCAAATAAACTATGATTTCAAATACCGGCTTTAGTTTGCAAACAATTCATGAAGATTTTAAACATTTCTGAGGAAAATTCAAATAAGCACTTGATTTCCAGGCCATAACCGTATAACCGGTAAATGTTTTTGTGTACTGAGATTTCGACATAAAGAATTGTTTTCCTGCTTTTAAATATACGTGGATATAAACAAAATAAAGAGAAAACCATTAAAAAATAGTAAATTTTATCATATAGTTACAGGTCTTAACAGGATTTTTAAAACACTTATATAATTTATGTAAGAATTTCATTATAATCCCGTTAATCCTTAAATCCTGAAAATCCCGGTTCAGACAAAAGAAAGGATAGAATAATCAATGAACAAAAGCGCCATAAAGAATTTCTCCGTAGAAGCAAGAAAAAATCTTCTTTATCATGTAGCTAAGAAAGCAGAATATTACGGCATAACATCAGAAAAGATAGACCCTGTTGTGAGTGAATCCGAAGATGGTATTGTCGTAGGAGACAGGGTACATATCAGAAAGATAAAAAAACAGAGAGAAGATCTTGCAAGAATGGTTTCGGAGAAGGGTTATGAACAGGTCATGGAAGAAGGTGCCTATACCTGGTTTAACCGCTTTATTGCCCTTCGTTTTATGGAAGTAAATGATTATCTTCCCGCAGGA
>JBEHWO010000114.1:0-17048 GCA_040217695.1 Vulcanimicrobiota bacterium
TCTTTTTTCTTTATTTTATCGGGGCTTACCTGAGTATCACCGAAGGTTATGGAATTTAATTTTTCTATCACTTCATTAATATTTTCACATCTATCTTCTGCCTTCATCTGAACACATTTAGATATAAACCTTGCAAACTGCATTGAAACCATCTGATTGAGTGTTCTTACAGGAGAGAAATTGAGAGCATGTTTTTCCGGATCATCCTGTGTGAGCATATAATAAATAACTGCGCCGGCACCGAATATATCTGCTCTGTTATCTACAGGCTTTATGCCGTATTGTTCCGGAGCGGCATAACCGGCAATTCCCATATATTGATTGCTCTTAAAAGGACCTGTCCTGAAAAATCGTCCAAGGCCGAAGTTTATCAGTTTTACTTCTCCTTCTTCTGTTACCATTACATGATCAGGTGTAAGATAATAAAATATTACAGGAGGATTTTGTTCGGACAGGTATTTTATGACCTCTATAATCTGGCCGAGCCATTTACCTGCATCATCGGGGGATACGTCTTCTTTTTGTTCTTCTTTAATTTTCCTCAGTGTTTTACCTTCTATGTATTCCATTACTATAAACTGTTTGTTTTCCGTATATACCGCACTTTCAGAAGAGAAACTATCAATTATTTTTGCCATATTCGGATGGTCCAGCTTTTTATAAATATCGATTTCTTCCTGGAATTTTTCCAGAGCTTTAGCTCTGTCATTTGTTCCTATGGCTTTATGGAGTAACTCTTTTATAATAACTTTTTTATTGTTTTCTTTTAAATGTTCTGCTATGTAAATATTTGAAAATTCAGTAGTAGATATACATTCACTTATTTTATAATGATCATAAAGTATTGTTCCCGGTAATAGTTCATTGCTCATAATATACTGATAATCCTTCTTTTATGTTTATTCTTAGTTAAAAATCTTTCTACATTATAAAGGCGAAATCCTGCCTGAAAATATAAATTATTGTGAGTAGTGAGTCGAAAGGATCTTTTTTTACTCATTATTGACCATTCTCTGCTTGCTTAAATCTGCAACCGGCTCAAAAGACGACAGCGTATATATAATACCTCCTGCAATGCCGCTTATTACTCCCAGAGAAAAGAATATTAAAGAAAGAGCCATTGACTCTGCCTGGGGAACACCGGCTCTGGCGAAAAAATACACGAAAGAACTTTCTCTTACTCCTATACCGCTTATGGATATGGGAAGTGATGCAATGAGCGATATAATGGGAAGAAAGAGGAAATAATATCCTATGGAAACATGTATGCCGAGAGCATTCCCTGTCAGAAAGCAGGCATATATAGCTATGCTCTGCATTACAAAGGAAATGCCCAGTGTGTATAATAAAATTTTCGGATGATCTTTAAGCCATGAGAGATAGTCGAAATTCTTTTTTGTAAAACTTTTCAGTTTTTCAAGCTTTAAACGGGAAAGAAGAGATAAAAAAAATTCCTGAATAGAAGGAAGAGAGAAAAATACCATGGAAAGGATGAGTATTATCAGAAAACCTCCCGCTTCAAGACTGAAACTCAGATCCGACGTTATGTTATAATAAACGACAGAAGCAATGGCAGATAATATTGTAAGTCCTATAAGTCCTATGATTCTGTCCAGTATTATAGAACCTGTTGCAAGAGCCCCGTTTCCTGTTTTTTTATAGAAGAGAGCACCTTTGATTGCATCTCCTCCGACGCTGCCTGGCAGAATAAGACTGAAAAAAAGCCCTGTATAGCTTAATTTTATTATATCCATAAAGGATATGTTTTTTTCCGATTGAACCAGGATTTTCCATCTCAATGACGCAAGAACAGGGATAATTACGGCTATTAATAACAGGGCATATAACACAGGAGATGTTTCAATGGAAGTTATTTTTATTATTATATATTTCCAGTCATTTTTATATAGCAGATAGGCCATTAAAGAAAGGCTTATTACGATTTTTAGAATTTTTATTGTCCAGTTTTTTATTTTGTCCACGTTTCTTATCTACAGCTTCAGGGTTAATTCCGGGTTAAGAATATCCATTATGTCGTCTTTCATAGCCATAGCATAGATGTTATTTTCTGTTAAGTATTTAAGTGTATGTTCCGGGATATTTAAAGAAGCAAATAAAGGAATAATTTTTTTTCCTTTAAATTCTGGAAAATATTCGTAAATTGTATTATCTTTTATAAAGGTAATAAATTTATCTATATAATCCTGTTTTGGAGAAGCTTTTGTTTCATTTAAAATTACTTTATCCGGATATACTGCTATAACGTCAAATTCTCTGGCCTTACCTTTTATTCCCTTCTTTGTTCTCCTGAACATAAAATCTTCGCAGTCTTCTTTTTTACAATTGAAGTATTGCTCTGCTATATTTCTTATGTTTGGCAACACGAGATCTTCTACGATAGTTCCCCATTTATTGGCCAGTTCTCCCCATTTTTTATTCATCTCTCTTATACTTTTTTCCATTTCTTTACCCAGATTATCTATAGTTGCCTCGGTATGTAATTTAAAATTTGCAGTTTCCTGCTTCATTTCTTTACTCAAATCCTCTATAGTGGCTCTGGTATGTGCTTTAAAATTTGCAGTTTCCTGCTTCATTTCTTTACTCAAATCCTCTATAGTGGCACCGGTATGTGCTTTAAAATTTGCAGTTTCCTGCTTCATTTCTTTACTCAAATCCTCTATAGTGGCACCGGTATGTGCTTTAAAATCTTCAGTATCTTTTCTTATTTCTTCTTTAAAATTTTTCATTTCTGTACTTAAATTATCCAGATTTATTTGAGTATTCATCTGCATATAAGCCAGTTTCATTAAAACTCTTTCAATATCATTGATTTTCTCTTCTATTTCTGGCATGGAATATCACCTGGTTTTTTACATTATAGTTGTTCTCATTTTCACTATATCATAATTACTCCTATAATTCAACCTTATTGAAAAAACATTATACCTGTGGTAATA
The DNA here is from genome assembly GCA_040217695.1 of Vulcanimicrobiota bacterium. Taxonomy (GTDB): domain Bacteria; phylum Vulcanimicrobiota; class SpSt-956; order SpSt-956; family JAKJGF01; genus CALARM01. The sequence continues at coordinate 2,958 of JBEHWO010000114.1, forward strand.
TAGGCGTAATGCGTGATGCGTGATGCGTGATGCGTAAGAAGTGGATATTTTATGAAAATGACTTTAAACAATATAATTGAAGCAATAAAAGATCTTACCGAAGAAGAGAGAAAAATACTGGAACATGAACTTGTTCTTATGAGACTGGGTAAGGAATTTACTTTTATCTCTCAGAAACTTCAAAACAGAAAAATGTCTGAATTTAAGGAGAAAATGGAGCATGGAACTGAATTATAAGGAATTTTATTTGAGGGGAAGAGAATGTTTAAGGCAGGGTAATATAGATGATGCAATTAAAGAATTTGAAAAATCTCTGGAACTGAAGCCTGACTGCAAGGATGCAGTTTTTTATACGGGCCAGGCATGGGAAAAAAAAGAAGAATTTCTTATGGCTCAAATTTCTTATCAGAAGTCCATAGAACTGGATCCGCTGTGTAAAAAATCCTGGGAAAGCCTTTACGGCCTTTATGAAAAAATGAAAAACTGGAACGATGGTCTTGTCTTTTTTGAAAAGCTCTATGAAAGAATAAACAGAAACAGTCTTAAATTGTGGCTTCTGGAGAAATTTGCAATTATTTATCTGACGGAAAAGAACTTTTTAAGGTCAGAAGAATGTTACAGGGAAATTTTGAAATTAAAACCCGGCTATCCCCTGGCAGTTATTAATCTTGCGAAGGTATACAGACTGAGTGACAGGCATGATGAAAAAGCTCTTGACATATTAAAAAGAGCTTTTGACCTTGACAGTAATGATGCTTCTCTTGTTATGTACCTTGCAAAATCTCTCAGAGTAAAAGGTTTTAAAGATGAAATCTCTATGAAGGTTTATAGAAGTGCCTTCAAAATTGACCCTTCCGATCAAAAGAACAGCATGTATCTTAAAAATCTCTTTATACTGAGAGATGAAGTTTCTGACAGCCTTGCTCTCGAGCTTTATAATTATTTCTTGCAGATTGAAGACGATAAAGGGGAACTTTTTTTTCACAGAGGCCTTATATGGAAATTCCAGGGAAAATGGGAAAAGGCCATAGAAGACTTTCAATCATCACTTTCTTCAGGATTCTCCTGTGAAAACCACTGGCCTGAATTTGAACTTGCTTATTGTTATTACAAGGGGGCTGACTATAGAAATGCTGCAGAGAAACTCAAAATACACCTTCATAATGTTCCTGAACATGCAGAAGGATTGAAAATGGCAAAAAAAATCTTTTTCTCGAAAGAACTGGCATGGACTAAAGAAGATTTTTTTCTCGCAGAAAAAATAGTCTCCAGATTTCCATCGGATCATGCCTGTATGAGACTGGCCGGTTATGCAGAGAAGGAGCTTTCAGATATTGTCAGAGCCGAAAGTCTCTACATGAAAGCTTTAAAGGAAAATCCCAATCTTCTTTCCGCACTTTCTGCTCTTGAACAGGTTTATGAATATGGTGAAAACTGGCTTGCACTGCAGAGTATTTATTCGAATCAGATAAATCAGTTCTCTTCAAAACCAAAGAAAAGAATTTATTACCTTTATAAAATAGCAGACCTCTACTGGCGCAGATTACATGATTATGAAAAAGCAGAAGAATGTCTGACTGAAATTTTAAAACTGTCTCCCGGAGAAAATAATGCCTGGATTGAAATGGCAAAACTATTAAAGAATAAAAAAGATTTTTCTGCGGCAAAAGAAAAACTCAGAAATTTGATATTTAAAGATCTCTCTTATGAAATGGCTTATCAGGAACTTGCAGGGATTTTAGTCGAAGAAGGCAAAATTCTTCCTGCCACACAGGCTTATACCATATTAAAATTATTGTTCCCTGAAAATAAAGCATGTAAAGAATTTTTCTCTTCCCATACTCTTCCGGCGGTAAAACAATCCATCCACTGGGAAAGGGAAAATGAAGAACTTCTTGTTCATAAAAATGAAAAAAAACTTCATCCTTATCTGGCATGGGCCAGAATATGGTGTGAGAAGTTATATGCTCCTAACATAAATAATGAAATACTTCGCAATGCCAGTATGGTAAATGAGAGCCACAGGACAGAGATTAAAGATATGGTTCACTGGTGTTCAAAAAAGATAGGTCTCGGAGAAATACCTGCCTATGTTTATTACGGGAACAAAAGCAGTTTTTCACTTGTTTCATGTATTGCTCCTGACGATTCCTATATTATCTTTCATGAAGATTTTCTGAAATTGCTGAATGAAAGAGAAATACTCTTTCTTATTGCCCATGAACTCTGTCATATAAAGAGAGAACATCATCTTTATTATAAAATAAAAGACAGGATTTTAAACTGGACTCTCGGTTTTACTTCCAGTATACTATTCAGCAAGATTCCCGTTCCTTTACCGTCTGTACTGAAAAACTGGGCAAAAGGACATGAAGCAGGCGATCTGGATTTTGACAGGGCCTTGATGGGTCTGGATTTTACTGCAGACAGATATGGACTTTTCTTTTCTTCCGATATAGAAGCAGCCACAGGGGCTATATGGAAAAAATATGCTTTTTCAAGGAAAAAAGATATTAATAATATAAATATTAAAGAGTTAATTGCTTCCAGATATGATAAGGATATTACTCAAAGACTTGTAGAACTCTGGACTTTTGCCCTGAGTTATGAATATGAAATAGAGTTAAATCCTGTTACGGTCGTGAAAAGTGAAAAGTGAAAAGGGTTCTCACGCATCACGCATCACGCATCACGCATCACGCATTACGATTATAATTACTCTTCTTTTTTCTCTTTGCTTCCTTTAAGTTTTTCTTCTATTAAGGGATAAATATCTTCCAGCGGTATATTTATATCGGCTGCGCTCATATTTATTTTCGGGGTTATGAGGGTATCGCCTTTATATATATTGGAAACAGTAAAATCCACTGATTCTACGGTAGTAGATTTGTCGCTCATATCAAGGGAAACATTGCTGACTTCAAATCCGACCTTATCGACTTTTATTGATAATTTAGACAGAAGATCCTGTAAAAAATTCTTTTCAGCCATTTTTTTATATTCCTTTCAATTTTCTGCTATTTCTAAAAAACCGCTTTTACCGGCTTCGCGTCACGCGTCACGCGTTACGCGTCACGAATATATTATCATCTAACTTCTTTATTGTCAACTCGGAGGAAACTGTTTTTATATGTCGAATTCCATAACAATAAAATTTATAATTAAGAAGTAGTGAATAGTGAGTAATGTCCTGTTTTTTTCACTTTTCACTTTTCACTTTTCACTCTATAATCTTTCAAGGAGATATAGTAATGGATAAAGAACAGATTTTAGTAGTAGACGATGTGGATTCTATTCGCAGTTTCATAACCATTAATCTCGAATGTGAAGGTTATGAAGTATATCAGGCTGCCAGAGGTCAGGAAGCTCTTAAGTTAATAGAAAGTATTTTTTTTAATCTTGTTATACTGGACATTATGCTTCCCGATATTGACGGACTGCAGATATTAAAGTTTATCCGTAAAGTCAGTCCCGAAACTATGGTTATCATGGTTACCGGTTATGCAAGCCTTGATAGTTCTATTACAGCAATGAAGGAAGGAGCTTTTTCTTATATAATAAAACCATTCGAATTAAGCGAATTACTTATTACTATGAGGAAGGCTCTGGATAAACAGAGATTATCTATGGAAAATAAACAATTGCTGGAAGAACTTACAAGAGCAAATAAAGACCTGGAAAGTGCAAATCTCCTCCTGGAAGAAAAAGTCAGAGAAAGAACCAGAGAACTGGAAATGTTAAACCAGGATTTAAATAAAGCCAATATTGAACTGAAACGTCTTGATAAATTAAAAGATGAACTGGTGTCCCTTGTAAGTCATGATTTGAAATCCCCCCTGACTGCCATAATAGGATATGCATCTACCATTCAATATAAATCCCTTGAAGATATGGGTGAAGAGAAAATAAAAGATTATACGGACAGAATATTAAATCAGTCTTTTCGCATGCTTAATTTGATTAATGATATACTGGATGAACAGAAGATAAAAGAAGGTAAGATGGCTCTTAACGGTGAGGTAACGGATCTGGGAGAAATAGGAAGAGAATGTTTTGAGGAAATGAAAATACTTGCTTCTGAAAAACAGCTTGACTACACTGTAGAGATTGAACCGGATCTTCCCGCTACATTTCTTGATAAAAGTAAAATAAGACAGGTTATAATAAATCTTTTAAGTAATGCCATCAAGTTTACTTCTAACGAAGGACAGGTTCGTCTCAGGGTTTATAAGGGAAAGAACAAACTCTGGGTAAGTGTTATAGATACAGGGCCAGGAATAGAAAAATCAAAACAGGATGAACTTTTTAAAGAGTTTAAAAAATTCAAAACCCCTGATGGAAAAGAACATGAAGGGACAGGTCTCGGTCTTTCTATCTGTAAAAAAATAGTCAATCTCCACGGTGGAAAGATATGGCTTCAGAGTGAAGAAGGTAAGGGCAGCAAATTCAGTTTTTTACTGCCTATCGTTAATTAAGTGAAAAGTGAAAAGTGAATAGTGAATAGAAACATACCTGTCACTATTCACTTTTCACTGCTCACTTTTCACTATCTATAGAGAGGAGGATTAATGATGGAAGAGAAAACAGGTCTTGAACGTCCGAAAGTTGTTATTGATTTTGATGTATGTAAAGGTTGCGGATTATGTATTAAAGCCTGTCCTAAAGGAGAGTTGTTCCAATCCCATAAATTAAATGAAAGGGGATATCACCCCACACAATTTAAGGATGAGGGAAAATGTATAGGATGTGCCATATGTTTTTATGCCTGCCCCGAACCTGCCGCCATAGCAGTATATAAAAAGGGGTTTGTCGAAGGTCAATAACCGGATTACAGGTGCGGTGAAAACCGTAATTTTTCTCCTGAGTAGAGGAATAAATCAAAGAAGGTGAATGATTATGAGTAAAGTATTAATTAAAGGTAATGATGCAGCAGTTCTCGGTGCTATACTTGCAGGATGTACTGCTTATTACGGGTATCCCATAACCCCTGCAAGTGAAATAGCTCATGCCGCTGCCAAAAATTTCCCTCTTCTTGGCAGGACTTTTGTTCAGGCAGAGAGTGAAGTTGCTGCTATTAATATGGTTTACGGAGCTTCTTCTGCAGGGCAGAGGTGTATGACTGCTTCTTCAGGGCCGGGAATAAGTTTGAAACAGGAGGGAGTTTCCTACTGTGCCGGTGCAGAACTTCCATGTGTTATAGTAGATATAGTAAGAGGAGGGCCCGGTCTCGGAAATATTGGCCCTGAACAGGGAGATTACAATCAGGTAGTAAAGGGCGGAGGTCATGGAAATTATAAGGTTATAGTGCTTTCTCCTGCCTCGTCACAGGAAATGTGCGATCTTACAATGGTGGCCTTCGAACTTGCAGATAAATATAGAACACCTGTTTATATACTTACAGACGGTGTTATAGGTCAGATGATGGAACCTGTAGACGTTCCTTCTCCAGTTAAAGATATACCAGAAAAGGACTGGGCAGTTAAAGGAACTTCATGCTCTGCTTCCAATCTGATTACGTCCATTTATATGGATCATGAAGATTTAGAACAGCATATACTTAAACTGGACAGAAAATATAAGGAAATAGAAGAAAAAGAAGTCAGATATGAAGAATATCTTATGGAAGATGCAGAGATAGCTCTCGTAGGTTATTCAGTAATAAGCAGAATTCTCCGTACCGTTGTAGATAGACTCAGGGAAAAGGGTATTAAAGCCGGCCTTATGAGACCTGTTACTCTGTGGCCATTCCCTTCTGAAAGAATAGGAGAACTTGCTGATAAGGTAAAAAAATTCCTTGTAGTGGAAATGAGCACAGGACAGCTTGTACAGGATGTCAGGCTTGCTGTTAACGGCAAAAAACCTGTTGATCTTTATTACAGGCTTGGCGGCATGGTGCCATCCATTGAAGAAATCATGCAAAAAGTTGAAGACGTGAGGTGAAATGTATGGCTCAGAAATTAGCTATTAAAAAACCATCTTCTTTCTGGAATACCTATGAAAGAAAACCAGGTCATGATAAAATAACAACCCATTACTGCCCCGGATGCGGTCATGGTAATGTTCATAAATTAATTGCAGAAGCTCTGGAGGATTTCGGTGTCACAGACAGAGCTATTATTGTAAATCCTGTTGGATGCAGCGTTTTTGCCTATTATTATTTTCACTGTGGTAATGTTCAGGTTGCCCACGGCAGAGCTCCTGCCGTAGGAACTGCCCTCTCAAGAGCCAATCCTGACAGTATAGTCATTTCCTATCAGGGAGACGGAGATCTGGCTGCTATAGGTACAGCCGAACTTATACATTCTGCCAACAGAGGGGAGAATATGACCATATTTTTTGTCAATAATGCCATTTATGGTATGACAGGAGGTCAGATGGCTCCTACGACTCTTGTGGGCCAGAAAACCATGACAACTCCTTATGGCAGAAATCCTCAAAATGAAGGCTATCCTGTAAAGGTATGTGAAATGCTTGCCACTCTCGAAGCTCCTGTTTATCTTGAAAGAGTTGCCCTTACGGATGCAAAACATATAACGAAAGCCAGGCAGGCTATAAGAAAAGCTATAACCAACCAGATAAATAAAAAAGGCTTTTCTCTTGTAGAAATTCTGTCTCCATGCCCTACAGGATGGGGGGTAGAACCGGTAGATGCGGCAAAATGGATTGAAGAACGGATGTTCCCTTATTTTAAACTCGGAGTTTTTAAAGATATTGCAGAAGAAAGAGAACCTATTGTAAGACCTGAGAGAATCACCGGGCAGAAGGAAGTACTGGAGAAACTCGGTTTAAATAAAGAGACTCTCCCGTCTACCGGTGCTGTTAAAATGCCGAAGGATAAATATAAAGATCCTTCAATTAAAGTTGCCGGTTTCGGAGGACAGGGTGTTCTATTGCTGGGAGAAGTGCTTGCAAAGGCTGCAATGTTAAAAGACTATCAGGTTTCCTGGCTGCCTTCTTACGGTCCTGAAATGAGAGGCGGTACTGCCAACTGTTCTGTTATAATACAGAAAGGTAAAATAGGATCGCCTATGGCAACCAATCCAAAGGTACTTATCGCTATGAACAGACCGTCTCTGGACAGGTTCGAAGCAGATGTTGCACCGGGAGGAGTTATATTTTATAACAGTTCTCTCATAGATGTTACTCCTGAAAGAACAGATGTGGAAATAGTTCCTGTCAATGCGACGGATATTGCAGATGAACTCGGTAATGTGCGAGTAGCCAACATGGTTGCCCTCGGGGCTTATATAGGTTATACAGGAATTTTAGAGAAGGATGATGTGGTTAAAGCCCTCTCCGATACAATAAGCCGGAAAAATCTCATACCTCTCAATGAACAGGCTATTATAAAAGGTATGGAGTCTGTAAAGGCTTAATATTTATTTATAATTAAGGTCTATAGTGCGGTGACAGATTTAAGCTATAGACCTTAATTTTTTATGTCTAAAAGATTATTAATATGGGTATAATCAGGTTAGGTATAATAAAAAATCTTTTATTATAGGAGAAGTGTATATGCGTAATTATTTTTCCAGAACCGGGAATAAAGGTTTTACTATGACAGAATTATTAACTATTATACTGATAATAGCTGCTCTTGCAACCCTTATGTTTCCGCATTTCAAAAGGTCTCTGGCCAATGCAAAAGTTTCTGATTGTATGAATAATCAGAGGCAGTTTGCCACTATGATACAGGTTTATTATATTGAATGGAAGCTTTTCCCTGATCCTGATGCAAATGGCAGTCTCAGCAATTTATTGCCTTATAACAAACTTACCCCTGAATATACGGCTGCAAAAAATAAACTTTTTTGCCCTGATTCGAAAGAATTATATGTATATCAGCCAAATCCAAAGAGGGATAATTTTACCATATCCTGCCGTTCAGGTCATCCATTGCTAGGACTTTCTCCGTTGAAGCCATATTATACTTATGCAGGAGGTCTCTTCAAGGGAGAAGATTGAGAACAGAGATTTTTATTTTTATTTAAAAAAGGGGCTTCGGTGAAGCCCTTTTTATTTCAGGAATGAATTGAAACAGGACTTACGCAAAAAATACAGAAGAAGCAGTCATTGCGAGCGAAGCGAAGCAATCCCATTATTACAACAGAAATTGTTGGGATTGCTTCGTCTCTCCGCTCCTCGCAATGACAAAATGCGTAACTCCTGTTGAAAATAACTGTCGCAGATGAGGGTGTCGGGTTAACACGCGTCACGCGTCACGCGTCACGCGTTACGATACAACCTGTAACTATGATGTAGTTCTTTCTCGACAACCCCTTAACAACATAGAGGCATCTCCGAAGCTGTAAAAACGATAATTTTCTTTTATTGCTTCTTTATAGAGAGCATGTGTTTTTTCTGTACCTATAAAAGCACATACAAGCATAAAAAGTGTGGATTTTGGCAGATGAAAGTTTGTTATAATACCATCTACCATTTTAAATCTGTATCCCGGATAGATAAATAAATCAGTTTTACTGTTCATTTCATCAATTTTTCCATCTTCACCGGCAGCACTTTCAAGAGTTCTCACAGATGTAGTACCTACGGCTATTATTTTACCGCCTTTTTCTCTGACAGAGTTTATTTTTTCTATCTGCTCTTTTGTTATTACTGCGAGTTCTTTTTCCATTTTGTGAGCTTCTATAGAGTCGGTTTTTTAAGGTGGAAATTTTACCAGTACAACATGAAGTGTTATTTTTATTATATGTACTCCTTTATCTTCAATTTTTTTCAGAAGTTCTTCTGTAAAATGCAATCCTGCAGTGGGAGCTGCAATTGAGCCGGGAACCTTTGAATAAATAGTCTGATATCTTTCTCTGTCTTCAAGATGTTTTTTTATATAAGGGGGCAATGGCATATGGCCTATTTGCAATAATTTTTCATAATAATCCGGATCCTTGAATGATATTATTCTTGTTCCGTTGTTTTCTCTTCCGATTATTTCTCCTTCCAGCATTCCGCCGGAAAAGAGGATTTTATGACCGGATTTTATCCTTCTGGAAGGATTGGCAAGACATTTCCATGTCCCTTTTTCTATTTCTTCTATTAAAAGTAATTCTATTTTTCCACCTGTAGGAATTTTTTCTCCGAAGAGTCTTGCAGGAATTACCCTTGAATTATTCAGGACAAGCATGTCACCTTTATTCAGATAATCTATGCAATCGGTAAAGGTTTTATGGGAAAATTTATTATCCTTAAACAGCAGAAGTCTGGAATGTTCTCTTTTCTGAAGAGGTTCCTGTGCTATCAGTTCCTGAGGCAGATAATAATCGAATTCAGAGAGTTTCATAAACGGTTTCCCCTGTAATTATGTTAAAATTTTGTTTTGAAAAATTTAGCAAAAGAACTTCCGAAAGATATAATACCTACTATAACACTCAGGCCTGCAGTACCGTCTTTTTCTCTTTTCTGTATTACATGTGTGGTTTCATTGATCTTTCTTTCTACTTCCCTGACCCTGACGCAAATTGGCTCTATTTCATTATTTTTTGCCAGTCCCAGTGCTACTTTTCCTGCTTCTTCCAGCATATCCTGTCCTCTTAATACGAGGGCATCATATCTTCTTTTTGCTTCCATACGTTCTGCTGAATTCAGCAGTTTATATATGATATCATCCATAATTTTCTTCCACTGAGGTATATTTTCCGCAATTTCTCTTCTTTTTTCCAGATTGGCTTCCTGACCTGCTACCTGAATGGCATTGTTAATTTCTGTTATATCATCTGATAATCTGTGAATCGTATCGCTTTCCAGTCCTTTTTTTTTGAAAAGTTCAAATGCTTTAAGCCCTGCCTGCATCAGGAATTCCCTTTTCTTTTCATGCAATTCGCCAAGCTCAATGTACAATCTGGCAGTTTCTGCCGAGTCTTCTAACATACCCATAGGATTGCCTCCTTATTTATATGAAAATCGTAACGGGTAACGCGTAAGCGTTGCGTGAGAACAGATTTTCATTCTTCGTTGTGACCGTCCAGTCATGGCCGTCAGAGTTGAGTATTTAAAGTGTTCAGAGTGTTTTCATTTTATAAACCTTCAATACTCAACTTCTCAATTACTTCTTTAATTTTATCTTTTACTTCCTTTTTATTTTCCTGTTCCAGAGCATTCTGCAGTTCTTTCAGGATTTCTTTATTACCAAGTTTGCCGAGAGCGCATACAGCATCAAACCTGACTACCCAGGTATTGTCGCTGAGGCAGGCAATCAGAGGTTTAATGGCCCTCTTATCACCTGACTTTCCGAGACCTGAAGCGGCGTTCCCTCTTACTGAAAAATATTCATCTTTCAGTGCTTCTATCATAGGTTCCACAGATTTTTCATCTCCCATTTTAGAAAGAACAGAAGATGCATGGAAACGAACTACTCTATCATTATCCTTCAGTATTTCAGTTAACGGTAATACAGCTCTTTTATCTCCTATTTTGCCGAGAGACGTAATGACTTTCATTTTTAGATCATTATCATTTGTTTTCAGTGATTCAATAAGTGTCGGTACAGCTCTTTCATCTCCTATATCTCCCAGTGCTATAGCAGCGCCGGCATTACCTTCTCTGAGAGCTTCCAGCAAAGGATCTATGGCCTGTCTGTTTTTAAGTTCTCCGAGGCCGATACCTGCACCGATATTACCATTTTTGAGAGATTCTATCAGAGGGTATAATGCCCTGTCAATTCCAAGATTCCCGAGACCGATAGCTGCTGCCGTATTGCCTGCCTTAAGGGCTTCAATAAGTGCATCTACAGCTTCTGAATTGCCAAATCCGGAGAGAGCAGAAGCGGCTTCTTCTACAAGATCAGGCTCTTTTTTTTGCAATGATTTTATAAGCGGCTCAATAGCTCCGGGATCTTTAAACTCTCCGAGAGCTATAGCTGCTCCGCTGTTACCATTTTCAAGTGCTTTAATGAGAGGTTCTACCGCACTTATATCACCTATTTCTCCGAGAGCTATAGCTGCTGTTCTTCTTACAATTTTTTCTTCGTCTTTCAATGCTTTTATAAGAGGATTTACTGAGAGTTTATTCTTTAATTTGCCCAGAATCACAGGTATGCGGTACCTTATACTGCAATCACTGTTTTCCAGTGCTTCCAGCAGTAATGGAAGAGCTTTTTCTCCCATGTTTTTTAACTCTTCCTGTGCTTTATATATTTCATTTATATTTTTATTGCCAAGTTTTTTTATCAGCTCTTTTATTTTGTTTTCCCGGAGACTATCCTGTTCTTTCACTTAAATATCTCTCCTTAAATGCGTGATGCGTGATGCGTGATGCGTCACAAACTCTATAATTTCGATAATTTCGACGATTCTCTCTTTTATCCTTTTTATTGACCCGAGTATAAGCATGTAATAAAGGTCTTCCTCCCGTGACGACTCACGACTCACGACTTTTCACTGTTTTAAATCATATTCAGTACATCCGATATTATGTCAAAATATTTGTAACTTTCTTCTTCCGGTGTATATTCGTCTTTTAGTTCTTTTATTACCATCAATCTATTTGTAGCCTGAAGAAGGGAATAATAGGTCGTAAGTAAGAATAATCTCAGGTGAGTTGTTTTATACATTTCTATATCACTCTGGGCCTGCATATATTCACCGAGAGCTTTCTGTATAAATATTTTGACTATTGAATCCGTATCGTCTATATCGTTTAACATCCGGTTTTTTTCTGAAATGTTATGAACCAGGCCGGCCAGTAAAGAAATTTTTTCCAGAAATACTTCCTGGCTTACCTGACCTATGTGAAACCCTATGAAATTATCCATAAAATCTTCCAGACTGCTGTTGTAGAGTGGTGCTATTTTATATTCAAGCCCTAACGTCAGGAGTTTGTTTGATATAGTAAGCACCTGTGTGCTGAATACAAGTTCCAGCATGTTTTTATTCTGATAGAAAGTCTGTATTTGATCTATTGCTGTCTGAGTAAAGGTTATGGCTATAAGTCCTTTTTCAAGTATCCACTGTTCCAGATAGGTCAGATTCTGCGGAAATCTGTATGTATCCCAGTAATTGGTTATACTGTCCACTGTCTGTCTCAAAAAAATCAGGATATTATTCTGCATGAATTCCACTCTTTTACTGAGTTTTAGTAATGTATTTTCCCCTTTGGGACTGTATAGATTTGGATTGGCGAAACATTCTTCTACCAGTGTTATAAGACCGCTTATGGATTCTGCTTTTTTTATTTTACTCCACTGCTGCAGTTTTAAGGAGTGATCTCTTAAAGCAGTGAACAGTTCTTTTATCCATCCGCTGAGTTCCCATGGACTTTCCAGGGCATGGGGAAGTCTTTCTATTTTTAACTCCAGATAGGTTAATTTATCGAATAATTCTTCCACGTTTTCATCGGACAGTATATAATCATCTTCATCACATGAGTAAGGATCTTCTTCCAGATTATACCAGTTTTTCCAGAGATCACTTATTTTGTATCTCATATTTATTTCATATTCATTTACTCTTATCCATTCATCATAGGGCAGTTCATCGGCTTTAATTATGATGGCATCTTCAAGTAATTCGCTCTCTTCTACCTGGGCTATTTCTATTACTTTCATGATAGAACTGAGATATTCGGCTATACTGAGCCCTGCATTTAATGTGGCTACTATTTTATCCATCGTTTCTGTCCTTGTATCCTGAAAATTTATATAGAATTTTGATATGTCGTATATGAAAAGGTAATTTGATGCTACAAGGAATAAAAGAGTTTTTACTCTCTCAAGAAATATTTCTCCGTAATTTGAAAGTACATCTTCAAGTGTATTCAGTATTCTATTTAATACAGTCATATTTATACGCTGCTGGAAACCGCATTCAGCCAGAAGTTTTATTTCAGATTCCGATAAATTTATTCCCATATTCTGCAATTTATTATTTAAATCTTCATATTGCTTTTCTGTTAACTCTTTACGTTCTATCGGCGGACGGGTAATCTTCAATATTTCCAGGGAAGAATGATGTTCAATCTCTTTTGATTCTATTCTATCTCTGGGAATTTTAAGAGTAATAGAAGGTTTTTTTTCCGAATTTTTTAAAATTAAATCTATTTCATCCTGATTATAGCCTAACTGTGTTAGTGCGTTAGTTAAACCTCTGGCTGAAAGTTTTTTGTGCTTCAAATAATTTTCCAGAGCATTCAGTTTCAGTGAATTTAAATGAGTTTGCTTTAAATTATCTATGACCTCTCTGTCTATTTCATGCCATGGTTCATTGGGAGCAAGTGTTTCTCTAGGTATGATTTCCTGTATTTCAACTGCTCCGGTTATTTGTTTCGAAGGAATATTATGAAGTTCTGAATCAATATTTAATAATATTTTATTTATTTCTTCTATCTTATTGATTTTCTCTTCAAGCTCACCTGCTTCAGTGCTGTCATCTTCAATGAACAGGTTTATATCGTCCAGCATATCAATATATTCTTTTATTGTGTCAATATATTTTAACAGCAGATCTTTTTGTTCTTCTGTCCCGCCTTTTTTTAAATTTATCTTTATTTTCCTCAATAAAGTTTTCATTGCACTTTCGGTTTTTTCAAGATATTCTACCAGTATATATCTTTCTTCTCCTTCGAGCACTATGTTCATTTTGTTAATCAGTTCTGTAGAATATTCAGAATTATATCTTTCCATTTATTTCTCCAACCAGTTTTTTCTTTTTTTATTCTTTAACATGACTGTTCACTATAATTGTGACCTGTAACGTGTGTTTCACTACTCACTACTTTATTATTCACCACTGTAATGACAATTCCTTTTGCGACTCACGAGTTTGTAAGGAAACTTACAAACTTAATTGCCTTTTTTTTATTTTATGATATAATTATAAAATTGCTACAGGTAAGAGTGTTTTTTGTTATCTCCTTTACATTTCTTATAATAAGAAGGAGTAATTTTAGTTTTGGCGAAAACAAGAGAAATATTTTTCAGTAGATTTAGGAGAGAAGGTTAGAATGCTAACGAAGTCTTGTATTTTAATTGTTGATGATGATCCGGATATTTTGAAATTACTGTTTTTAACACTTCAGAAAAGAGGTTATCATGTAGTTACTGTAGGTCGTGGAATTGATGCCATAAAGGAAGTTGAGAGGAAT
>JBEHWO010000115.1:0-16972 GCA_040217695.1 Vulcanimicrobiota bacterium
AGTGTGTCTTGTTTTTTTATGAGATTATTTAACTCACGAATCAATACTCACAATTAAAATATATGAGTTATATCATTTATCTTGCTTCAGAAAAACCTGACCTGACTGTCCTTATGGGGACCAAGGCATCCAATCTCAACAAATTGCTTCATCTCGGTTTTAATGTACCACCCGGTTTCTGCATCACATCGGAAATCTATCATGAACATATTGAAAAATCCGGTATAAATAACATAGAAATAAAAAATTCTCCTGAAGAGATAGCCGATATTCTGAACGATATAAGAGAAAAAATTATTAATTTACCGTTAAATGGAAATTTAAAAAAAGAAATAGAGGAACATTTTCACCTTCTTGGAAGCAAATCAGTTGCAGTCCGATCGTCATGTACGGCAGAAGATCTACAGAAAAATTCCTTTGCAGGTCAATATGACACATTTATTGGCATAACCACAGTCGAAGATTGCATTCTATCCATAAAAAAATGCTGGGCTTCTCTATGGAATGAAAGAGTTTTTCATTACAGGGAAAAATATAAAATCAATCACAGAGAAATATCCATGGCAGTTATTGTTCAGATTTTAATAGAACCGGATTTTTCGGGCGTACTGTTTACTGTTGATCCGGCAAAAGGTAAAAAAGACAGAATTGTAATGGAATATTGCCGGGGGCAGGGAGAAGCTCTTGTATCCGGCAGAATAACACCTGAGAGAATAATCATAGATAAAAAAAATCTGAAAATCATTGAAGAGACAAAAAGGGAATTTTCCGAAGAGCTTCTCAAAAAACTGGTAGAAGATTCATTAAAAATTGAAGAGTTTTTTAGGAGTCCCCGGGACATAGAATGGGCCATAAAAAATAAAGAAATATATTTTCTTCAATCAAGACCTGTCAGCACTTTAAGTGAAGATAATTCTATATGGACAAATGCAAATACCGGAGAAGTTCTGCCTGATGTTGCCACCCCTGTAACATGGTCTGTAGCAAGGCTATTCATAAAAGAAATTTTCCGTCAGATTCTTACCCTGACAGGCATAGAACTCGATAATACAGAGATAATAAAACTCATAGGAGGAAGGATTTATTTCAATTTAAATGTGGTTACAGGTATATTTAAAGCTGTGCCGGGGCTGAAAGACAGGGAATTCAGTGATGTTCTGGGAGGCATGCAGGGGAAAAAAATAGAAGGTCTGCCTGAAATATTACCTGAAGATATAGTAAGATTTAAAATAAACCCATGGAAGGTTCTATTCAGATTACCTGCTCTTCTTCTATGGTTTATACTTAATCCTCCTTCAAAAGGCTTTCCCTTTATAGAT
Source organism: Vulcanimicrobiota bacterium (assembly GCA_040217695.1). Taxonomy (GTDB): domain Bacteria; phylum Vulcanimicrobiota; class SpSt-956; order SpSt-956; family JAKJGF01; genus CALARM01. Next base: position 1,320 of record JBEHWO010000115.1, read on the forward strand.
ATACTCAGAAAAGACACTGACCTGTTAATGGAAAAAGATATTTCCTCTATGACAGATGAAGAGCTATTCGACCATTTCCATAACATAATGGAGAAATTTCATAATATCGCACAACTTGTTTCCTGTGCAGGAAGCGGAATGAGTTACTTTAATATTCTTAACAAAATCTGCCGTCACTGGCTTTCCGATAGTGATTCTTCAATTTCAAACAGTCTTATGTCCGGTATGGGTAATATGGAATCCGCTCTGAGCGGGCTGGATCTATGGAAACTATCTATTTTTGCCTCTGAACATGAACAAGTAAAAACCATTATTATGTCCGAACATAATTTTGAGGAAACAGAGATATTACTCAAAAAAATTCCGCAGGGAAGAGAATTTTTATCAAAATGGAATAATTTCATAAAAAACCATGGTCATCATACAAGAGGAGAAATAGAACTTTATAATAAAAGATGGGCTGAAGAACCTGACTGTATACTGGATAGAGTAAGATTTTTCATAAACCAGAAAGATACCTGTAATACTGTAAAAGAATATGAAAAAAGGGCTGAAGAAAGAGATTTTTTAGTAAAAAAGCTCAGAAAAATGTTAAATAATCCATTAAAAAGATATATCTTCAATCATGTTCTTCTCCAGGCCTCTTCAGGGCTTGTATTCAGAGAAAACATTAAAAGTGAAGCAGTAAAAAGGATCTTCATATGCAGGCTCATTCTCCTGGAAGCTGGCCGCAGGTTTCACGGAAAAGGGATCATGGAAAAAGATGATGATATTTTTTTTCTGGAACTTCAGGAAATAGAAGATTTATTTAAAAGTAGATTAAATAATAGAGGAGAAATAATAAGGGAAAGAAGATATGACTATGAAAAAAATCTAAAAATCACTCCGCCTCCTGTTATAAAAGGAAATTTCGACTGTTTTGTCACCGAAGATATTAACGTGAGTAATGAAATTTTTAATGGAATCGCAGTAAGTCCCGGCGTTGTAACAGGCCATGCCAGGGTTATACTTAACAGTGACAGAGACGAAAAAATTCTCCCTGGCGAAATTCTTGTTGCTCCTTTTACAGACCCGGGCTGGACTCCTTACTTCATTTCTGCATCTGCAATAGTCATGGACATGGGAGGTATGCTCAGCCATGGCAGTATTGTCGCCAGGGAACTTGCCATACCTGCCGTAGTGAATGTTGGGCCTGCCACAAAGATTATAAAGACAGGTCAGCTCATAAGGGTAGACGGAAATAACGGAACAGTAGAAATATCTATATGAGAATCGTAACGCGTAACGCGTCACGATATATAAGATTTTGGTTACTAATTTACCTGTTTCGGTCTTTAGCTCAGATCAGTAACAAGTAATTTCGCCGGTCAGTGGTCGCTGCTTATCAAATCATTGAGCATCTGAATATATCCCTGAACTGCTTCATTAAATAACTGTCTTCCCAGTTCCTTATCGGCTTCCCCCTGGTCTCCGTTTATAACACCTGTAGAGGTATAGGCTCTCGTTTTATCAAGACTTGTAAAATAGGTATAGGGAGGATTATGTTTCTCAAAATGTTCCTTTTTTACCATTTTCTCGTAAAGATAAAGCATCATAGATACCTCTTCCGCTGTGGCATGGCCTGATGATGAAAAATATACCGTTCGCAGACTCTGAACTTTTTTAATATCCCACCATGCAACGGAATAATAGCTTACACCCGGTAATTCGAAGCAGAGGTTCTGAAAGGCACAGATTATGCTTGCTTCATTCAGGCCATGGCCATTGACCATAAGAAACTGACGAAATCCGTGCAGATAAAGGGATCTTACAGTATCTTCTATAAGTTTCTGAAGGGTTTCAGGTCTCACTGTTACAGTGCCGGTGAAAGCCATATGTGGCACCATGGACAGGCCAAATTTTATACATGGTACCACTATAGTAAAAGTTCTGTTTCCAACTTCAAGGGCTATCTTTTCAGCAATATAACTGTCTGTTCCCAGTGGCAGCGAAAGGCTGTGCTGTGCAATGCTCCCTACCGGTATTATAATAGCTTTTCTGCTTTCCAGATATTTTTCCACTTCGTGCCACGTCATTTCTAATAGTTCCAAAATAACACCACTTTCTACTGCGTTGAGCATAGATAATACATATAAGCTTCTCGTAACGGGTAACGCGTGACGGGAGAAAAATTTTTATTACATGCCTATGCTCAGCTCAGTAAATATTTATATATAAAAAGTTTATCGTAAAGATTTCTTCTCTAAAGCAGCCATAGCATCTTCCCTGTTACATCTGGCTGTTTCATTTCCCGGATCCATGGAAATAACTCTGTCAAAACAGCTGACAGCTTCTTCATATTTATCCTGATAAAACAATGCAGATCCCTTTTCAAGCCAGGTGTTAACGTCATCAGGATAAACAGAGATTACGTTATCAAAATAATAAATAGCCTGGTCATATTTTTCCTGATAAAATAAAGCCAGTCCCTTGCAGAACCATGCATCAACATTTCTTGGGCTCAAATCCAGGGTTCTGTCAAAACATTTTATAGCCTCCCCGTATCTGCCCAGGTTTGTCAGGGATTTTCCCTTGTTAACAATGGCTTCGGGATAATTGGGAGAAAGCTCTAAAGCCTGATCAAAAAATGATATGGCATCTTCATATCTTCCGAGCTTTGATAGTGCAAGTCCTTCCTGGAAAAGCTGTTTTCCCCTGGGAGAAAAGAGTGAATTCAGCATAAATTATAATCTCCATAAATATTTTTTTGTAAAAAAATCAATCATATTACTGCAGGCAATTCCGCCTGTCTATATTACTGAGGTGAGCATAAATAATACATATAAGCTCTCGTGATGCGTAATGCGTAACGCGTGACGGGAGGAATGATTTTGTTACATGCTTATGCTCAGATCAGCAAGAACCTATCCGAACAATCATCAAATGTCCTGGTGAGACTCTTCCGAAAAATCTATAATCCTCATGCAAAAAAACCTGTTCTTACTGTCTGCTACGATATTACATTTTCTCAAATAGATTATAAATTACCAGGCAAAAATTTGCAATCTTTTAATGTAATTGTATTTTTCATAGTGTTTTTTTACGACAGGTAGATTTACTTTTACTGGAAATTATAATTGATTTCATAAATCTATTAATTGATGAGGGTGATGGGTTAAAAAAATCCAGAACCCAAAACCCAAAATCTGAGACATTTAATTAATTTTCATTTATATATAAAATTACCCGCCATTTTTAAACACAATCATTATTCTTCGGGTTTCATGATAAATTTGCTATTTTTTTGAAATAATTCTATAATAATTAATAACATAACAATCCATAGACAATCCTCCCGTCACGCGTTACGCGTCACGAAAACAATAAGTCCAGAACATTATATTTTATATTCATACAGAAGGGAAGGGGAACATATGGAGTTAAGAAAATTTGTTGCTCCTGAATTCATTTTCGGAGAAGGTGCAAGATTACAGGCAGGCAGATATGCCAGGCATTTAGGTGCCAGAAAGGTTTTACTCGTAACAGATAAAGGTGTAATTGCTGCAGGATGGGCAGAAGAAATAGCTCAATGCCTGAAAAAAGAAGGTCTGTCATGGGAGATTTTTTCTGACATCAGTCCGAACCCCAGGGCAGAAGAAGCTATGAAGGGAGCAGAAATATACAGGGAAGAAGGATGTAATATCATAGTATCCGTAGGAGGGGGCAGTCCTATGGACTGCGCAAAAGGTATCGGCATAGTCACTTCCAATAAAGAACATGTTCTTCACTTCGAAGGTGTTGATATGGTTTCAATCCCCTGTCCTCCGCTCATATGTATCCCCACTACGGCAGGAACATCGGCAGATGTCTCACAGTTTGCCATCATTACGGACATGGAAAGAAAAGTAAAGATTGCTATTGTCAGTAAAGCAGTTGTCCCTGATATAGCCCTGATAGATCCTTTCACCTTAACAACTATGGACTCATATCTCACTGCCTGTACAGGTATGGACGCCCTGTGTCATGCAATCGAGGCATATGTATCCAATGCCAGTTCACCTGTTACGGATCTCAATGCCCTTGAAGCAATAAGACTGATAACAGAAAATTTAATAGAATCAATCAATAATCCCCTTTGCATGAAATACAGGGATAACATGATGCTGGCCAGTCTCCTTGCAGGGCTTGCCTTTTCCAATGCAAGCCTGGGAGCAGTACACGCCATGGCTCACAGTCTCGGAGGTTTTCTGGATTTTCCCCATGGAGAAGCAAATGCTATTCTGTTAAGTCATGTAATATCTTTCAATTATGATTCGGCTCCTGAACGTTATGACAGGATAGGAGAATGGATGGGACTTAAATTAAACGGTGACAGAAAAAAATCTATCTGTGAAAAAATAGTTCAATTAAGAACTGACGCAGGTATTACGTCCACACTGGGGCAAAAAGGCATGAAGAAAAGTGACATGCCACAGCTGGCTTATAATGCCATAAGAGATGCATGTATAGTAACAAATCCGAAAAAAGCGGAACAGAAGGATATAGAAACAATTTATGAACAGGCCTTATGATGAAGAAAATAAATATGAATCTCTTCGCGAAAGAATTATAGGACTCGGTGAACATTCCGTAAGGAAAAGCTATTACCCTGAACTTCAGGAAAGACTTGCAGAACTGGAAAAATTTCGTTCTCTCCTGGATCAGAGCAATGATGCCATATTTCTGGTACAAATCCCTTCCGGTATGCTTATGGATGTGAATGAATCTGCCTGCAGTCAGCTTGGTTATAAAAAAGAAGATCTACTGAACAGACCTATGGGAAATATTACAGATGACGGAAGGATAGAAACATTTCTGGGAAATGGGAAAATCCTTCAGGGAGAAAGACAGACATTAAATATAATAATGAAGAAAAGCAACGGTCACGATTTGCCTGTAGAAATGACTGTACGGATTGTAAATTTCAACAATATAGTCTATGCCGTCATAGTAGCAAGAGATATAACAGAAAGAATAAAAGCAGAAGAAGAAAAGAAAAAACTCCAATCACAGATACTTCATGCTCAAAAGCTTGAAAGCCTGGGTATTCTTGCAGGAGGTATTGCCCATGACTTTAACAACATACTGGCAGGCATTTTAGGACATATAGATCTTGCCCTGACAGATCCTTCTGTCGGGCCAAACTTAAGAAACAGACTGGAACAGATTCGTACCTCTTCAATAAGAGCATCGGAACTGACCAGACAGATGCTTGCCTATGCAGGACTCGGCAAATTTTCAATTCAGCCTGTAAATCTTTCAGCTCTGGCAGAAGATACAGCAAAATTAATGGAACTATCTATTTCTACAAAACATATATTAAAATATAATTTTCAGAAAAATCTCCCCCTTTTCTACGGTGATATGGCACATTTACGTCAGGTAATCACGAACCTGATAATAAACGCCTCTGAAGCTATCGGAGAAAAAGACGGAATAATTAAAATAAGTACAGGAAAAATGAAATGCGATGCATCTTATTTAGCTGAAACTTATCTTCATGAAAATCTTTCCGGAGGTCTTTATATTTATCTTGAGGTGACTGATACCGGATGCGGAATACCAAAAGAAAATCAGGACAAAATTTTCGATCCCTTCTTTACTACTAAATTTACAGGAAGAGGTCTCGGACTTGCGGCAGTACTCGGTATTATAAGATATCACAAAGGAACAATAAAGATAAAAAGCAAACCGGACATAGGAACAACAATAAAATTACTTTTTCCCGCTTTCAGTCTTATTACGGAAGAGAAAGAAAAAAATGAAATAAGCCTGAGGCAATGGAAAGGAACGATACTGATAGTCGATGATGAAGAATGTATCTGTATTGTAACTAAAGCCATACTGGAAGAACTGGGCTTTACGACAATAATAGCCGGTAACGGCAGGGAGGGAGTAGAATTATTCAAAAAACATGACAAAGAAATATGTGCCATAATACTTGATATAACTATGCCGAAGATGAGCGGCATAGAAGCACTGAAAGAAATACGTCTCATAAACAATAAAGTGAAAATTATACTTACCAGCGGTTACGAAGGTAAGGCTGCATTCAAGGATTATATAGATGAAAATACAGATGAGTTTCTACAAAAACCATTTGAAATAAAAGAACTCATAGAAATGTTTGAAAAAATATTATCACAGGGATTTAGAAATGATAGCTAAAAATCTGAAACGATACGTCAGTCTTAATAATTTTTTGAAGGAAAAATTCGGAACCAGGGTACATAAAGTACCTCTTGACGGAGGTTTTACCTGTCCGAACAGAGATGGTTCCAAAAGTACGGGCGGCTGTATATACTGCAACAGTCTTGGCGCAGGAACCGGTGCCTCACTGGAAGGCAAATCCATTGAAAAACAGATGGAAGAAGGAATAAATTACCTTTCAAAAAGATTTAAAGCGAAAAAATTCATAGCCTATTTTCAATCCTATTCCGGCAGCTACAGTACTGCAGAAAAATTAAAAGAATTATACGACTCATCTCTTATAGATGAAAGAGTAGTCGGACTTTCTGTAGGAACAAGACCTGACTGCCTGAATAAAGAAGTTCTTGACCTTCTGGAAGATTATCAGAAAAAAAATTATATGGTCTGGCTCGAAACAGGTCTTCAGTCAGTACACAATAAAACCCTGGAATTCATAAATCGACATCACAGCTTTGAGGATTTTCTCTATACCCTGGACAGGGCAAAAGAAAGAGGTTTACTTGTCTGCACTCATATAATCTTCGGACTTCCCGGAGAAGGTCACGAAGAAATGATAGAAACTGCAAAAAAAATTTCAAAACTCCCTGTTGACGGCATTAAATTTCACAGTCTTTATGTAGTCAAAGGAACTCCTATGGAAAAACTCCTGGAAGAAGGTATTTACAAACCAATCACAGAAGAAGAATATGTAAATATTGTATGTGAAGCAATTGCACTGCTCCCGGAAAAAGTTGTGATACAGAGACTTACGGGAGACCCGAAAAAAGGAGAACTGGTAGAACCTCAGTGGACTATGAACAAACAGAAAACTCTGTCGCTGATAGAAAAAAAACTCGTAGAAAGAGATCTGTGGCAGGGAAAATTCTTTATATAACCCAACTGTATAGATTTAAAATATATATAATAAAAATATATAGATTACAAATATATACATTGTTTAGATTAAAAACGTATATAATAAAACTATATATATTACAGCCAATCAGGCAGATTCAAATAAGGGGTTGAAAAAAAATAACCATATATTTATAATCGTAACGAGTGACGCGAGGACAATAACCATAATTTACCGGAGTTATTTTCTTACAGTCCCTAATTACCACACCAGGTAAAAGAGTATCCAAAAAATTACGTATCATGTGCTTATATAAAGTTTCTGCTCCCGTAACGCGTCACGATATATAAGATTTTGGTTACTAACAGGCATGACCGGAGCAGTCACAACGAAGAATGAGAATTTGTTCCTCCCGTCACGCGTTACGCGTCACACGTCACGATTCTCATATAAATTTATCTGTTACGGTACTAAGTTATAAAATACACTTTAATATAAACAGGAATAATCTATGAATAATAAAAAAGAGAAAATAAAGGGCTGTCTCCTGGGAACAGCTGCAGGAGACAGCATCGGCCTTCCCTGTGAAGGACTTTCGAAAAGAAGATTGAAGAAAATCTACGGGGAAATAAAAGGTCATTCTTTTTTCTTCAATAAAGGCATGGTATCAGATGATACGGAACATACTGCCATGGTAGCAAAAGCCCTTCTGGAAACAGATGGTGAAGTAAAATCCTTCACAACAAATCTTTCATGGAAATTTCGTTTCTGGTTTATGTCTCTCCCTGCCGGTATCGGTATGGCAACACTTAAAGCCTGTATAAAACTGTGTCTCGGCTGGCCGGGAGATAAAAGCGGAATTTTCTCCGCAGGGAACGGCCCTGCCATGAGAAGCGCCATTATAGGTGTTATGTATGGTGAAGACAGGGAAAAAATGAGAGAACTGGTGAAAGCTTCCACAGGTATAACCCACAGGGATCCGAAAGCAGAATACGGCGCTCTGGCAGTTGCCCTCGCCGCTCACCTTTCAGATGCTTCACCTGAAGAATATTACAGAGAACTGGAACAGCTTATCGGAAAAGAAGGGGAAGAATTGCTGAAGCCGGTAAAGAAAGCCGTAGAATTTGTTTCCGCAGGAAAAAGCACTGAAGATTTTGCGGTATCCCTGGGACTGGGGAGAGGTATAAGCGGTTATATTTACCACACGGTTCCGGCAGTGCTTTACTGCTGGTTCAAACACAAAAAAAATTTTCGTGACAGTCTCACAGATATGGTAAGATGCGGCGGAGATACGGATACTACGGGAGCAATACTGGGAGCCATTACAGGTGCCGGAGGAGGGAAAGCAGTTATACCGGAAGAATGGCTTAACAATATATGGGATTGGCCCATATCGGTAAAATGGCTCGAAGAACTGGGCAGAAGCCTCGGTGAAAATAATAAAAATACCGGAGCGAAATTGAATTTTGCCGCTTCTTTCATAAGAAATATCTTCTTTACTGGTATTGTCCTCTTTCACGGGTTCAGGAGATTATTTCCGCCATATTAAGCCGGTGGGTAGATTATAAAGAATTATGAGGTTTTTATATGAGAATCGTAACGCGTAACGCGTAACACGTGACGGGAGGAAAAATTTTTATTACATGCTTACGCTCAGACCGGTGGAATAATAAAAAAATTATGTTATAATAGACAGAAAAATCAAGGAACAATGTAATGAAATGATGTATAACACAGTAATTATAGGAGCAGGTCTTGCAGGGTGTTCTGCTGCTTTATCGGTAATAAAATCAGGTAAAAAACCTGTTATACTTTCCAGAGGTCTCGGCAATCTTTATTCTTCTTCCGGGTATATAGATTTACTCGGTTATTATCCTGTTACAGAGAAAAAGCCTGTCATGTCACCTGTTTTATCCCTTGAAAAATTGATGACTGAAAAGCCATACCATCCTTACAGCATAACAGGCATAGATATGATTAAAGAAGCTTTTTCATATTTTCTCTCAATAAGTTCCGACATGGGTCTTCCCTACTGCGGATCTCTGGAAAAGAATATGCTTATGCCCACTGCAGCGGGTTCTCTTGTACCTACGACACTCTTTCCCAAAACTGCCGACAGGGATTTAAACAGCTTTCAAAAAATAGTAGTAACGGGGATAAAAGAACTGATAGATTTCTTTCCCTCCTACTGTGCATCAAACATGGAGGTTTACCTGGGCAGAAAAGTAGATTTCCTCAGAGTAGATCTGGGATTAAAAATGGACAGAGAGCTGAACAGTTATGATATTGCTCTTTTTATGGAACAGGAAAACATAAGAGATATGTTCATAAAACAATTAAAATCCCTTTCTCCCGCCACCCTCATACTGATCCCTGCAGTCATGGGAGTAACAAAATGGAAAGAAATCATCACATCTATAGAACAGAATCTTCAGAGCAGGGTACTTGAAATTCCCACCCTTCCTCCGTCGGTTATGGGATACAGACTGGGAGAAGCATTGCTTTCCTATTTAAAACATAAAGGTGTGGAGATAATTATAGGCAATGGCGTAGATTATTTTAAAGGTGATAAATATATTGAAGAAGTCGGTATTACGGGGGCAAGCGGCAGGGTAAAAAAATTCAGAGGAAAGAATTTCATCCTTGCCACAGGAGGCATACTCGGAGAGGGCCTTTCCGTCTGTCCCGGGGAAATTAAAGAAACAGTATTTAATCTCCCTGTATTGTCTCACAGTCCTTTATCTACGGAAGATTTCTTCAATCCGGACGGTCAGCCTTTATCTTATGCAGGAGTTCAGGCAAACGGTAATCTTCAACCTCTGGATAGTTCAGGCAAAATAATATTTGAAAATCTTTTTGTTGCAGGAGCAACTCTTTACGGGTACGATCCGTTCCTTGAAAAAAGCGGGAACGGCGTGGCACTTTCTACAGGGTATAAAGCCGGATTAATGGCGTGCAGGTGAAAAATATGAGTGACAATCACAATCTCGATCACTGTCTTAAATGCAGTATATGTCATACCCAGTGTCCTGTGGTAATGAGCTATCCTGCTTTCCCGGGGCCGAAACAGTTAGGGCCCGAGCTTGAAAGACTGAGGCTTGCAAGAGGGGAAGGAGAAGTGCTGGAAATAGATAATATCCTCTCTTACTGCACGAACTGTAAAAGATGTGATGCAGCCTGTCCTCATGGCGTAAAACCTTCTTATTACAACCTTAAAAACAAAGAAAGACTCCCTTTACATCCTTCGGAACAGTTAAGAAACTGGATTCTTGCCCATAATGTATGGTGGGGGAAAATAGCAACAATTGTTCCGGGATTCAGTAATTTTGCCCTTCAATTTCCACTGACAAAATTTGGAATGGGACTTTTCGGCATAGCGAACAGAAATCTGCCTGCCTATAAAAAACAGACTTCCTTAAAGATTAAAAAAGAAGAAAAAAGTAAAAAAGCCCTTTATTATCCGGGCTGTTTCGCTTCTTTTAATGAGTCGGAAATTATTCAATCCACAATAAATATCCTTGAGTCCTGCAATTATCAGGTAGAAATTGCCCCTGTAGACTGCTGCGGAACACCTATGGTCACAAATGCTCTCTTCAATGAAACAAAAAATCTTGCAAAGAAAAACACAGACATTTTTCTGAAATATATAGAAAAAGATTACAGAATAATTACTACATGTTCAAGCTGCGGCCTTGCCTTAAAACAGGAATATAAAGATCTTCTGGAAAACGAAGACAGTGAAAAACTTGCAAAAAACGTATGGGATCTATTTGAATTACTCGAAGAAGAAGAAACTCTTCCTTTTGACAGGAATAAAAAGAAAATAGAAAAAGCTTTTTACCATGTGCCATGTCACTTAAAAGCCCAGGGCACAGGTATACCGGCGGCAAATATTTTAAGGGACTTTGCAGTAGATGAATTAACGGTTGAAGACAGTTATTGCTGCGGCATAGCAGGAACTTACGGGTTTAAGAAAGAAAAACATAATCTCTCACTTGAAATCGGCTCTTCCTTATTCAAAGCCATAAAAGACAGCGGTATTTCACTTGTCCTGACCGATTGCGGCACCTGTAAGGTACAGATTGTTGACGGAACAGGCACTAAGGTTAAACACCCTGCTGTTTTATTAAGTTATTTCATTTCTATTCAATAACTCTTCTGCCGTCGTCTTTAATTTTTTAAATTCTTCTTCCAGTTCTACAGTATCGATATGTTCCGTCCTGTTTTCTTTCGCCATGGTCTCAATGTTAAATGCAGCCATACCGACTGTTCTCGCTTCTATATTACGGGAAGTTCCTTTAATAGTATGAGCCAGATATATGATTGCTTCTTTATTTCCGTCGGAAAGGCTATTTTTAAGTTCCTGAATATTATTATCCAGATCAGTTATACTCTCGAGAAGTATCTCTTTGCAAAATTGCTCATCACCGCCGGTACGCCTGAGAAATACCTTCCAGTTCAGGACTTTTCCTTCTTTTTCCTCTTTTACTGAAGGTTCTTTATTAATATTGGATGTTATTGCAGAAAGAAGATCTTCCGGATTTATCGGTTTTGATATATAACCATTCATTCCTGCTTTAATACACTTTTCTCTGTCACCTTTAATTGCATGAGCAGTCATAGCAATAACAGGTACTTTATGACTGAGCACCTTCGAATGTTCATCTCTGATTATTCCGGTGGCTTCCAGTCCGTCCATCTCCGGCATCTGAATATCCATAAGCACTATATCATAGACTTCTTTTGAAAGAATGTTTATAGCCTCTCTTCCGTTTGCTGCCACATCTGCACTGTAACCGAGTTTATTCAGTATCTGAATTACTATTTTTTGATTAATATTATTATCTTCCACAAGAAGAATCCTGGTTTTATATCGTTTCTGTTTTTTATATACCGGAGCTATAAGGGTTTCCCCTTCTTCTTTCTTTACCAGAGCCGTTACCAGACAATCATAAAGCTGTGAAGGTTTTATCGGTTTTGTAAGATAAAAGGTAATTCCATATTTACCAAGATATTCTCTGTCTACAGGTCTGTCAATAGAAGTAAGAACTATAAGGAATGTATCCTTCAGGGCCGGTTCTTTAATAATTTCCTCACATAAAGAGAGACCGTCCATTTTAGGCATCTGCATATCTACGAGGACAACTTCGAAAGGACATCCCTGAAGATATGCATCTTTTAATTTTTTCAGGGCTATAAAAGCATCTTCTGCTTCATCAAACAGACAGTGCCATAATGTTAAATATTCTCTGAGTATATAACGGTTTGTTTCATTATCATCTACTATAAGTATATGGTTACCTGTAAGATCACCGGTAATATCTGATTTTTTCTCAGCCTCTTTCTGATGTTCAAATAAAGCAGTAAAGAAAAAACTGGAGCCTTTACCTTCTTCACTGACAACTCCTATACGACCTTTCATCATTTCCACAAGATATTTCGAGATAGCCAGACCCAGTCCTGTTCCGCCATATTCTCTCGTTGTTGAAGCATCTATCTGTGAGAAAGATTTAAAGAGCCTGTCCATACGGCTCTGAGGAATTCCGATACCTGTATCCCGTACGGTAAATTTCAGAAGACTTTCTCCATCTCTTTCTTCTTCCTGATTAACTCTCAGGGATATATCTCCTTTTTCCGTAAATTTGATTGCATTACCCATAAGATTAATTAAAATCTGACATAATCTTCCAGGGTCACCTTTCAGATAGACAGGAACGTTAACATCAATAAGGTACGATATTTCCAGATCCTTTTTCTGTCCTTTTAATGCCAGCATATCCATTATATCTTCAATAACAAGTCTCAAATTGAAATTAATCTCTTCAAGTTCCAGTTTCCCTGATTCGATTTTAGAGAAATCCAGTATATCATTGATTATATTCAAAAGTGATGTAGCAGAGGTTTTTATTATATGTGCCAGATCCTTCTGTTCTCTTTTCAACTCCGTATCGACAAGCAATCCTATGGCACCAATAATGCCATTCATGGGCGTACGAATTTCATGACTCATATTGGCGAGAAACTGACTTTTGGCAATACTGGCAGCTTCTGCCGTTTCCTTTGCTTTAAGCAACTGTTCATTGGTGATGGCCAGTTCTTTGGTCCTATCACTTACAATACTTTCAAGCTCTTCTTTGGATTTTATGAGTAATTCCTGTGCTTCCTTACGAAGGGTAATATCTCTGGAAATTCCCGCTATACCTATGACAGAACCTTTATCATCATAAATAGGACTTTTAATGGTTTCAACCCATTCCATTCTCTTTGTTTTATCGACAATAGGCTCTTCCATTACTTTTCTCAGGCATGAATTCATAATTTCTCTGTCATCTTTTATATATTTTTCCGACATATGAGAAGGCCATATGTCATGATCGCTTTTATTTATTACATCCTGAATACCACAGGTATTCAGAAAAGGTTCATTTACAGCTATATAAAGACCATCACTGTTTTTCAGCCATGCTATATCGGGAATATTATCGAGTAATGCTCTCTGCTGTTTTTCCTTTAATTTTAACTGTTCCGAAGTAATTTTTAAATTCTTTTCTGCTTCAGTCTTCTCTGCTATTTCTCTCCGGATTCCTTTTATATATAATTTCTGCATATAACTGTAGTTTAAAATCAACGGAATTGCCAGAAGGAGAAAGAAAATACCCCAGAGGAAAGATATGAACAGATGCTTTTCCAGAAATCTGTGAACATAACTGATATTATATTCCGCTCCTGAAAGATAAATATGTCCTTTTTTTGATATTTCAGGAATTATTACTGTGCGAAAAGTACCCCATCTGTCTGTATAGGTGACATAGACAGGTTCTTTTTTATCAAAGGTCTCTTTCAATTCATCACTGCAATCATCATATATGCTGAAATAGGTCACTTCATTTTTTTCTTTTAATTCTTCTTCTGTAGCACTTGAAGACGTAATATATATATGACCGTCTGATTTAATTACCGTATAAAGATATTTAAAACCTGCGCTGTTTGCATAATCGGAAAGTAATGTTATATTATTTCTGTCTTCCCTCTCTGTTATGGATTGTTTATCTACTGCTCTGTCATGGAAATCTTCAGGAAGAATGTATTTTATTGCATTTGCACCTATATAAAGCCTGTTATCGATATTTTTCATTATATCTGCTTTAAGTGAAAAATAATTCCACATTGTATAAATAAGCACGCCGAAGATATAAAAAACTATAGCTATAATAAGGAGCCACGCTTTTGTCATCTGCTTTATATACATTGTAATAGAGGTTCCTTTTACTGACCTGAGCATAAGCATGTAATAAAGGTTTTTCTCCCGTCACGCGTCACGGGAGCATATATGTATTATTTATGCTTACCTCAGTAAGTTTATACGTTACATACTGTATGTTCTTATTATTTACTGATGTGAGCAGTGAGTAAAACAGGAGATAATCACTACTCACTTACAGTATATCAGGTTATGAAATACACTATAAATCTATAGTTTTGCACTTTTTAAAAAATTATAATTTCTTACATAGTTGAATAAAATTATGTAAGGCTCAAAGAGCTATTAGCTTTTAGCTTTTAGCTTATGCTCTTTAGTCTAATTGCTAATAGCTAACTGCTAATAGCTAATTAGCCTTAAATTTAAGAATTACAACTGTTTTTAAGAAATCTGCAAAAGTATAGTATAAATAATATAGCATAAAATTCAATTATTTAATAGCTTACCGTAATTGTTTTATAATGCAAAATTTTTTTTTACTTGCAGTAAGTACAAAAAACTGTTATAATCTTTATATAAATTTTCGCGAAGATACAAATATTCTTTATAGATTGAATAGAAAGATTAAAGGATATAAATTTTCTTAAATGTGAAAGGAACTATTTATTCCTGATGAAAAAAGGGTTTACTCTTATTGAAATCTTACTCGGTACAGGTCTGGCAGGTGTGTTACTCGTAATGATGTGCGGTGTATTTGTCTATGGTCTTAATGCCATAGAAAAAGGCCGTATAAGGACTACGGCATTAAATCTTGCTGACAGAAAAATTTCTGAATCTCATAATATGATGAAAACATTAACACCTGAAGGAGAAATAAAAGGTGATAAATTGAGTGCTATTATTTCCGATAACAGGGTAATAAAGTTTAACGGGAGCAATGTTAATCCGGCAGAAAATTATCCCATATGGGATCCCGGCGGTGTTTCTGTAGAAGCAGAAGGAACTGTTGCAATAAAAGGTACAGGAGATTTCAATTACATATATGCTTTAACAGACTACGCTGATAATATAAAAAAAGTCAGTATTGAAGTATACTGGCTGGAAGGTAAAGTTGGTTCTAAAAAAATTTTTCTGGAAAGTCTCGTATCCAGACATCAGTAGCAAAGGCAGGAAAAATTTTTAATGATAAAGTTTTCAAGTAAACGGTCATTACTATCGCAAAATACGCGCTTTATGCCGCGACGGTCACATAAAAAAGGTGGATTTTCCATTGCTGAACTGGCTATAGTAATAGCGATTTTTTCATTTATTCTGGTTGCCATTTATACAATTCTGGACTCAGGTCTTAAAGCATGGAACATAGGAGAAAAACGTACTGACCTGCAGAAT
>JBEHWO010000116.1:0-16957 GCA_040217695.1 Vulcanimicrobiota bacterium
AATGGATATAAAATAAAGAAAAATAGATAACAGGTAAAATATCTTTTTCTTTTCCCCTTGTATATATTTGATAAAACAGAGAAATGACATAATGAGAAAGATAAATGAATATATATAGCAGCTACCGAAAATTGCAGATACTACTTCACTGTGTATGGGATGAATGGAGAAAAATAATGAAGTAAGGAATGATTTTTCCCGGTTTTTTGTTATAGAGAGGATAAAAAAATAAATGAGTATTACATTGATTGTATAAATAACCACACTCCATATATGGTAATACATGGGATTTAATCCCCATAGCTGAAAAGCAATCAATGTGGTTATCCCTGATACGGGCTGATATATACTTGTATCATATTTTTTAAATAGTATCTGGTCGAGATTTTCCGCAGATACGTTTCTTATATAAGGATTATTTATTATATCCCTTTCGTCTTCCCATGCAAAATCATTATAAAAACTATTGCAGAAAGTAATTAAAGTAATTATAATGAGTAGCACTATATAAGCAGGGTCTCTGTATTTTTCCGGTATGTTGTACGGGTTATTTTCTATTTTCATAATGGCCCCTGTTACAGAGGGATAGATTTTTCATTTGTTCTGGCTTTCATAATTTTCAGCAAGAACCATAGCGAATTAATATGTCAGATATTTTACAGATAAAGGACTTTATCCTGCACAGTAGAAATTAATTTTTTGAGGTGATTATATTTATGATGTTAAGAATGATTGTTTTACTGCCGGTAATTTTTTTCTTTACAGTTTTTTCTCCGTCCTATTCTTCCGATCTGGATAGAATTACGCGAAAAGGTTATAATATCTGGATGTCAGGTAATTTTAATAAATATCCTGAAGCTCTGAAATTGTTTCAGGAAGCTGCAGAAGAAGATCCGAATAATCCTGAATATCATTCCGCAGTCGGAAGACTGTTTTTTGAAATGGGAGATTATGAAAAATCCTTTAAAGAATTGAAAAAAACCCTTTCTCTTGATCCTCAAAAAGCCTGGGTTGAGGCATGGACCAGAATCTGTCTCGGTGAAATCTATGAAAAAAGAGGAGATTATTCTCTGGCTTTTAAAGAGTATGACAGGGCGGTAAAATTAAATACCACTCGGAATTCCCTTCAGGAAGCTTACGGTAGAAAGATTCTTGTACAGTGGAAACATAAGGAAACTTTGCATTTTGTTTTTTCCTATCCCGAAGGTGGTATAGCAGATAGAAATATAGATGAAATTTCTATGGAGTACCAGAAGAAATATTCAGAGATAAGTACTTTTCTCGGTCTTGGAGTGAATGATAAAATACAATGCTATCTTTTCCCGTCCGTAGAAAAGGCAAAGGATATTATGGGGGTAGCCCCGGGTTTCTCCCGGCCTCAGGTGAAGCAGATCTACTGTTTATATAGTACTGAAGAAAAGGATCCTCCGGGAAGACATATAGGTATGGTTCTGTCTTTTTATACAGGTAAAACGAGAAACAGAGAGCCGTTTTTTCACTGGGGATTTGCCGAATATCTTTCTTCAAGGGGAGAAAATTTTGAACAGAATATTATAGAATTGAAAAAAGATGAGAAATTTGTTCCTCTTATAACATTGAAGAATGATTTTTATCATTATCCCGGTGATATTTCCTTTAAAGAAAGTGCTGCTTTTGTTAATTTTTTAATAAGTAAATACGGCCTCGGGCTCTTTAAGAAGGTATGGGTAGCAGAGGATATGGACAGAGCATTTAACAAGGTTTACGGTAAAACCTTTGAAGACCTGGCGAAAGACTTTGATAAATCCATTAAAGACAGGGATAAAATAATAGTAAACGATAAAACTCCTGATGAGTAATCCGGATGATTTAAACAATCCTGAAAATCTCTTTTAAAAATCTTGAAAATCGTGGTTAAATTTCTTGACATTTATAAAAGTTTTCTGTATAATCAATTGAAATTAAGTTTTGATGCCAGTTCGTCTAATGGTAGGACAGCAGACTCTGGATCTGTTTGTGGGGGTTCGAGTCCTCCACTGGCAGGTAGCATGGCCCCATCGTCTAGTGGCCTAGGACGCCGGCCTCTCACGTCGGTAACGGGGATTCGAATTCCCCTGGGGCTATAATAAAATACCCGCCATAAAGCGGGTATTTTATTTTATCCTTAAAAAAGGGAGAGAAAGATTATGAAGTTATTACATAAAATTTTCTTTATTTGTGCCATATTTTATTTCCTCACAGCTAATGTGAAGGCCGATATGCCTGATTCGAATTTGAAACGTACTGTTTTCGATAACGGCCTTGTAGTGCTGACACATGAAAAACATGACAATCCTTTAATATCTATTCATATCTGGGTCAGATGTGGTTCCATATATGAGCCTCAAAATCTCCGGGGTATTTCTCATTTTTATGAACATATGATTTTCAGAGGTACCAATGATGTAAGAGTTGGAGAGATAAACCGTACAATAGAAAAATGGGGTGGTACGGTAAATGCCGTTACGTCAAAGGATTATACCCAGTATTATTTTGTGGTTGATAAAAAATATGCCATGGATGCCCTGAAATTAATGGCAGAAGGTGTTATAAATACACAGTTTGACCCGACGGAAATAGAAGTAGAAAGAAGTATAGTGCTTGAAGAACTTAACAGTACTGTAAATAATCCCGAGAATTATGTCTTTGATATGTTTTCAGGAACGCTTATGGATAAAAATCCTTATAAATGGCCCGTCATAGGTTATGAAGATACTGTTAAATCCATAACAAGAGAAGATTTTATAAAGTATCAGAAAAGTTATTACAGACCTAATAATATGTGCGTTGTTATAGTCGGTGATTTCGAAACAGACAAAATACTTCCTCAGATTAAAGATATTTTTTCTAAATTTGAAAATACTACAGTTCCACCCCTTAAAGTGTCACTCGATGAACCTGTTAATGAAGTAAAGAGAGCGCAGGATGATATGGGATTACCCCAGGCCACTGTTATATTCGGGTTTAACGGGCCTGGCATTCTGTCTGACCCTGAAGATATATGTTCTGTAGATGTAATGGCTTTTCTGCTTGGCTGGGGACAGAGTTCCCGGTTTATCAGAGAATTGAAAGATGAAAAAGATCTGGTTGATGAACTTCAGGTCGTTTATCTTACAAGCCGTTATCCGAGTCCTTTTTATGTATGGGCAGTGACGGACAAGAATAAAGTTCCTTTACTTGAAGAAGAACTTAAAGAACAATTCAGAAGACTGTCAGAAGAACCTGTAAGCGAAAAAGAATTAAACAGAGCCAGAATTTTACTGGAAAGCAGTTATATCTTCGGAAATGAAACTGCTGACGGCCTTGCAGGAACCTATGGTTATTATGAAATACTTGCAGATAATGTAGATTTTTCAAAAACCTATGTTCAGAATATTCGTAAGGTGACTCAGGAAGATATAATGAGAGTTGCAAAGAAATATTTCGGATCCGGTAATTATACCATATCGGTTTTGAAATAATCGGGCCAACTGATGAAAGGAGTCTTACTGTTGAAAAAAGCATTTTTTATTCTACTGTTTATAATTTTTTCTCTGACTTCTTCTTTTGCTGCCGAAACAGTGCATAAAGAAGTACTTCCGAGCGGTATGACTGTTCTTATACAGCCTGTTGATGAGGACATTACTGCCATAGAGGTTTTTGTAAAAACAGGTGTAATGAATGAAGAAAAGAGTCAGTGCGGTATCAGTGGTTTAATTACTCCTTTAATGCTCAGAGGAACAAACACTGTAAGTGCCAGAGATATAAATATGGAAATAGAATCCCTGGGAGGAACAATTCAGGCAATAAGTAACCAGGATTATTCCGAATATTATATCGTAAGCACATCAGAGTATTTTGATACAGATCTCAGAATTATATCGGATATAATAATCCACCCTGCTTTTCTTCAGGAAGAAATAGATAAAGAAAGACAGAATATTCTTCTTGAAATGGAAAAACAGCAGAACAGACCTTTTGCCAGATTAAACGATATGTTCAATGCCACACTTTATCAGAGGCATCCCTATGGACGTCCTGCTTTAGGTATAAGAGAGAATATTGAGAAGTTTACAAGGGAAGATATAATAAATTTTTATAATGCAAACTATGTAACAAAGAATATAGTTGTATCTATAGCAGGCAAGGTTGATGTTAAATCTACTCTTGAGAAGGTAAAAACAGCTTTTTCCGGTTTACCTGATAGCCCGCCACCTGATATTCATAATCCTGATGAACCCAAGCCTCTGCTCTGGCGTGAAGATTACAGAGCCAGCAGCGGTGATGCAGGCTGGTTTTTCCTTGGTTATCCTGCACCCAGTATTCTATCTCCTGATTTTCCTGCTATGGAAGTTCTTCAACTTGTTATAGGAGGAGGCATGAACTCCAGAATGTGGGTTAAATTGCGTGAAAAGAAAGGTCTTGCCTATGATCTCGGTTCTTTTATGACTCCTACTATAGGGCCGGGACGTATGATTACTTTTATAGCCACAACTCCCGGCAAAGTAAATGAAAGCAGAAAAGCTATACTTGATGAAGTCAGAGATATAAGGCAGGGAAAAATTACAAATGAAGAAATAGATATCATGAAAACCTATAGAATAGGCCAGTACTATATAAATGAAGAAACAGTCAGAAGCAAGGCATATAATCTCGGTCTTTATGAAATTCTCGGCGCAGGATACCAGTATTATCTGGATTATCCCGCTCTGATACAGAAAGTCACGAAGGATGATATGGTAAGGGTGGCAAATGAATATCTTACCAACCCTGTTTTTGTTGTTATATCACCTAAAAGACCTGATGGTATTCAGGGAGACAGGTGATGCGTGACGGGGGTGGGAACACTATTACTCACTACTCACTTATTTTATGAAAGAACGGTGGAGAAATTGAAAAAGATAAATATTGCCATAGACGGTCCTGTTGCTTCAGGTAAAACGTCAGTGGCAAGATTGCTTGCAAAAAAGATAAAATATGCCTATATAGATACAGGGGCTATGTACAGAGCCATTACCTGGAAAGCTTTGACATGTGGTATAGACCCTCTTGATGAGGAAAAAATCTCGCATATGGCGAAAAATACAAAAATTGAAATATTTCCGCAGGACAATAATGCTTCAGGTTATGAAGTTTTTCTTGATGGCACCGATATTACCGGACATTTAACTGATCCGATGGTACGTCAGAATGTATCTTTAGTTTCCTCTATAAGTTCTCTTCGAAAAATACTTGTAGAACTCCAGCAAAATATGGCAAAAAATAAAGGTATTATCATGGCAGGCAGAGATATAACTACTGTAGTTATACCTGATAGTGAAGTTAAAATATTCCTTACAGCCTCCCGGGAAGAAAGAGCAAAAAGAAGACATGCAGAACTTTTAGATAAAGGTGAACATATTACTTTCAATGAAGTTCTGGAGGAAATAAAAAGAAGAGATTGCATCGATTCTACAAGAAAAGATTCCCCTCTCATGAAAGCTTCTGATGCAATAGAGGTTGATTGTACTGATAAAAATCTATATGAAGTAGTAGAAGAAATTTTTAATATTTCTATGAAAGTGATAGAGCGTGACGCGTAACGCGTAACGCGTGACTGGAGGTTTTTACGGCATTTACGTAAAAATCTGAAGTCAAAACCTCTGAAATGAAAAATATTCAGATTATAAAAGCTTCGAATATGGGATTCTGTTTCGGTGTTAACAGAGCTGTTCATATGACGGAAGAGTCTCTCAAGAAAGGGAAAGAAGTTTTTATACTGGGTAATCTCATTCATAACCCTCAGGAAGTACAGAGACTTGTTCATATGGGGGCCAGGGTTATAGAAAGTCTGGATGAAATTACGCATGGAACCCTGATTATAAGATCTCACGGTGTTTCTCCCGGAGAATATAATAAAGCCCTTTCTATGGGACTGGAAATAATCGATGCTACATGTCCCTATGTCAGAAAAGTTCAATCTCTTGCCGGCAAACTCTATAAAGAAGGATATGAGATTATAATAACAGGAGAAAAAGAACATCCTGAAATCAGTGGAATTCTCGGATATGCACCTGAAGCTTTTGTTGTCAGTGATATTTCAGATTTAGATGAGATTAATCCGGGTTGTCATACAGGTCTTTTATCTCAAACGACACAGAAAAGAGAATTTTTTCTTTCCGTTGCGTCATATCTCATAGATAAAACCTTTGAATTGAGAAGCTTTAATACAATATGTTCCGCTACTGAAGAAAGACAGAAATCTGCCTGCGAGCTTGCCGGGAAAATAGATGTCATGATTGTCATAGGCGGGAAAAACAGTGCAAATACAGGTAAACTTGCCACTATGTGTCGTAATAAAGGTATTGACACATACCATGTAGAAGCAGAAAACGAAATAAAAGACGAGTGGTTTTCTGATAATGTAAAGGTCGGTATTACTGCAGGTGCTTCCACACCTGAATGGTTGATTGATAAAGTAATTGATAGAATTAAGGAATGTGAATAATCGTGACGGGAGATAATTATGGCGAAAGAAACTAAAGCTGTTATAAAATCAGTCTCTCATGGCTCTATTGCAGAAGATTTAGATCTTCAGGCACGTGATATTATATTGAAAATAAACGGGCAGATTATGAAGGATATAATCGATTACCGGTTTCTGACTTCTGATGATACACTGGAAATACTTGTAGAAAGAGACGGGGAACAGTGGATTTTAGATATTGAAAAAGACCCTGACGAAGGACTCGGTATAGATTTTACGGACGATCTCTTTGACGGACTTCATAAATGTACCAACAGATGTATCTTCTGCTTTGTCGATCAGACTCCGAAAGGCATGAGACACCAGGTCTATGTAAAGGATGATGATTACAGACTTTCTTTCTTATACGGAAATTTTATAACCCTTAATAATATAAAAAAAGCTGATTTAAAGAGAATAGTTAACATGAGATTATCTCCTCTTTATATTTCCGTTCATACCATGAATCCTGATATAAGAAAATTACTTTTCGGCATAAAGAAAAAAGATAATATAGATGAAAAACTCGGGTTTCTTGTTGAAGGAAATATTGAATTACATACACAGGTCGTTCTGTGCCAGGGTATTAATGACGGCACCGATCTGAATGAAACCATAGAAAAGCTTTCCCGTTTATATCCCGGAGTCAAATCACTTGCAGTTGTACCTTCAGGTCTTACCAGATACAGAGATAATCTTTATCCTCTTGTGCCTTATAACAGTAAAAGTGCCGCCACTGTTATAGAACAGGTAGAATACTGGCAGAAACATTTCAGAGATACTATTCATACAAATTTTGTTTTTCTTGCCGATGAATTTTATATACTTGCAGGAAGACCATTCCCTTCCGATGAACATTATGAAGGATATCCGCAACTGGAAAACGGTGTCGGTATGGCAGTAAATTTTCTCACTCCTCTGTGTAACGGTCATGAACCTTCGAAGTTTTCCGGTAAGAATATTACTATTGTATCGGGAGAAGGATCCGGAAGGATTTTATCTTTTATAGAGAATAAATTTCCTGTACAGATTATTTACTGTAAGAATGATTTCTGGGGTGACTCTGTTACTGTTACAGGTCTCCTTACAGGTCAGGATATATATAAGAGTCTTAAAGATATAGATACAGGTGATGAAATAATAATTCCCGGAAATGCTGTCAGATATGACGGCCTTTTCCTGGATGATATGTCAGTAGATACTCTCTCCGGTATGCTCGGAAAACCTGTTAAAATCATCAGAGGAGATATTCTTGAACTTTTAAATGCTATGGGGTGTGAATAAATGAAATCAGTTGTTGCAATAGTCGGACGACCCAATGTGGGTAAATCCACTCTTTTTAACAGACTTCTTTCTAAAAGAGTGGCCATCGTAGATAATGTACCCGGTGTTACAAGAGACCGTCTTTACAGACCATGCGAATGGATCGGCAGACAGTTTATGTTGATTGACACAGGAGGTCTACAATTCGATAAAGAAGATAATATGAAAGAAGAAATAACACTGCAGGTAAATCTGGCAGTAGAAGAGGCAGATTTAATTATTTTCCTGCTGGATGGCAGAGAAGGTATCTGTCCTTCCGATATGGAAATCTCTCACAGATTAAGAAAATCCAATAAGCCTGTAATTCTGGTTGTAAACAAGGTTGAAGGAGAAATGACGGAAAGAGATACCTATGAGTTTTATGGCCTTGGCTTTGAACATGTAATGAGTATTTCTGCAGAACATGGACTTAATATAGGTGAGCTCCTGGATGAAATAGTAGGCAGATTACCGGAAGAGGTGGAGGTATCCTATCCTGATGATACCATATCTGTCGCCATAGTTGGCAGACCGAATGTAGGAAAATCTTCACTCTTAAATGCTCTTTTAGGTGAAAAGAGGGTTATTGTAGATGATAAACCCGGTACAACAAGGGATTCTATAGATACCTTTATAGAGAGAGGGGACAGGCATTTTAACTTTATCGATACTGCCGGTATCAGAAGGAAAAGCAGGGTAACAGAAGATGTGGAATATTACAGTGTAATAAGAGCTTTCAAGTCTATTCACAGGGCAGACACGGGGATTTTAGTGGTAGATGCGGAACAGGGACTGGCAGAGCAGGATAAAAAAATTGCAGGTAAGATAGTAAAAGAAGGTAAAGGCTGTCTGGTCGTTGTAAATAAATGGGATTTAATGCTGGAGAAAAAAAGGCAGGAATACAGTAACAGGGATGATGTAGAAAATTTTAATGCATGGTTTAAAAAAGAAAAGGAGAAATTAAGGGAAAATTATATTGATTTTTTAAAGGAGAGTTTATATTTTGTAGATTATTCTCCCATACTTTTTACATCTGCCCTTAATAAATGGGGTATAGGTGAAGTGTTTACGGAAGTTATAAAACTTTCGGAAGAAAATTCAAAGAGAATTGCCACACCTGTTTTAAATCAGGTAGTAAAAGAAGCCCTGGCCGACAGGCCGCCTCCGGGTTATAAAGGACAGACCCTCAAGGTTTATTATACAATCCAGCCAAAGGTTAATCCTCCTACTATATTATTATTTGTGAACTCCAGAAAACTTATGCATTTTTCCTATCTTCGATATCTGGAAAACAGATTGAGAGGGGCTTTTGGCTTTGAAGGAGCACCCATTAAGATTATATTGAAAGAGGGATCTTAGTATGTTGCTTTTATCCGGTTTTCTTGTTTTAACCTATCTTCTGTGTTCTGTCCCTTTCGGCCTTTTAATAGGTAAATTATGGGCAGGAATAGATGTGAGAGAACATGGCAGCCGTAATATCGGGGCAACCAATGTATGGCGTGTAGTTGGTCCTTTACCGGGCATTATAGCTCTTTTATGTGATGCAGGAAAGGCTCTTGTTCCTGTACTGCTGGCAAAAAAATTTCTTGTCGTGCCATTCCTTCCCGCCGGTTGGTGCGTAGTTTTCATATGTATTATAGCAGTACTGGGCCATACCTATTCTGTATTTTTAAACTTTAAAGGAGGTAAAGGCGTCGCCACAAATCTCGGTATTTTTCTTGCCCTTGATTATCGTATAGCTCTTATCGGCTTTGTCATATTTGCCGCTATTGTCTTCGTAACACGTTATATTTCTCTCGGCTCTATAACAGGGATGGGCTGCAGTCCCTTTCTGGTAGTAGTCTTTTACCGGACAAGACCTGAATTTTATGCCTATCTGTTTCTTACAGTCCTTTCTGCAATTCTGGTTATTTACAGTCACAGAGCCAATATTAAGAGATTACTTGCCGGAACGGAGAGCAAATTTGGCAAAAAAGTATCTTAGGGACTGTAAGAAAATAACTCTGGCAAATTATGGTTTTTGTCCTCGCGTCACGCGTTACGCGTTACGCGTCACGATTTTAAATATGATAAGGTTATTTTTTTACAACTCCTTAAATGTGCCAGCGATAAATACGACACCGGTTAATCTGTAATTTTGTCCCCTCGCGTCACGCGTTAGCGTTACGCGTCACGACTATAACCAGTGGAATATTTACTGTTATAAGCACTCAGGAATGGAAAGTAATTAATATTCTTATTTCTGGCGTCACGCGTTACGATTTATAAAAATGATTTACATATATCTTTAGAAGTGATATAATTATAAAACTTTATTTGATTTTCGAAAGGAGAAATTTATGATAACTACGTCTGATTTTAAGACAGGTCTCACCATCGAATTTAACAATGATGTTTATACTATCGTTTATTTCCAGCATGTTAAACCTGGTAAAGGAGCTGCCTTTGTCAGAACGAAGCTTAAAAGTTTCAAGACAGGTAATACCCTTGAACATACCTTCAAGGCAGGAGAAAAACTCAAACAGGCTATGATAGAATATCATGAAATGCAGTATCTTTACAGCACAGGTACAGAGTATTTCTTCATGGATAACCAGAGCTTCGATCAGATTCCCATACCGGCCAATCTTCTTGGAGATAATATTGATTTATTAAAAGATACTATGGTTATAAGGGTTATGTATTATGAAGGTTCGATCATAGGTGTAGAGTTTCCGAATTTTGTTGAACTCAAGGTTGTACAGACAGAACCGGGCTTCCGCGGTGATACTGCTACAGGTGCTTCAAAACCTGCTACTATGGAGACAGGTGCTGTTATTCAGGTTCCCTTATTTATAGAAATAGGAGATACTCTTCAGATTGATACAAGAACCAGAAGCTATCTGAAAAGAGCCTGATATGGAAGAAACTTTTACCTCTTTTGTACACAATAAATTAATAAATTTTATAGAAAATTCTTCTAAAAATAATTTTTCCGAAGTATCTATAAAGGGGCCTGACCTGAAGGTTATCATTAAAAAATGTGTTTTCCCGGCTATTCCTTTATCTCCTGTTAATGTTCCTTATACTGAAGATACAGTAGTTCATGAGGAACAGCCTGATATGCAGATTGAAGAAATAAGATCTTCCTGGGTAGGAACATTTAATCAGACCAGAGAAGTGGTTGATTCGGGAGATAAGATTGAAACAGGTCAGTTGCTCGGTACTGTAAAATGTATGAACTTAATTTTTGAAATAAATTCTCCTGTAGATGGAATTATTCTGGATGTAATTGTAAAACAGGATGAAATAGTGGAATACGGACAGTTACTGTTTAGAATAAGTAAAGTTTAGATATTCCGGATTATATTATATTTTACAGTGGTATTACACATAAATTGTTTTATAGAGAAGGAGTAATGGAATGTCATTTGAGAAGGTACTTGTTGCCAACAGAGGAGAAATAGCTATAAGAATAATAAGAGCCTGTAAAGAACTGGGTCTTAAGACTGTGGCTGTTTATTCCGAAGCAGATGATACGTCTCTTCATATAAGAATGGCAGATGAAGCCTATTGTATAGGGAGTGCTTCACCTGCCGATAGTTATCTTAATATATTGAATATAATAAGCACTGCCCAGATATCAGGTGCAGATGCCATTCATCCGGGGTATGGATTTCTTGCGGAAAACGCAAAATTTGCCGAAATATGTGAACAATATAAATTGAAATTTATCGGCCCTTCTGCCCATGTAATACAGACTATGGGTGATAAGGCTAAAGCCAGAGAAACCCTTGGAAATATTGCTCCTATAGTTCCCGGAAGTACTATTCTGGAAACTCTCCCCGAGGCATTGAAAGTAGCGGAAGAACTGGAATATCCTGTTATGGTAAAAGCTGCTGCCGGCGGCGGAGGAAAAGGTATGAGGATCATACAGAACCCGCAGCAACTGGAAAATCTGTGGCCTATTATTCAGGCTGAAGCAAAAGGTGCTTTCGGGGATTACAGGCTTTATGTAGAAAAATACCTTTTAAGTCCCAAGCATATAGAGTTTCAAATAATGGCCGATAATTACGGTAATGTAATACACCTGGGAGAAAGAGATTGTTCTGTTCAGAGGAGAAATCAGAAATTGATTGAAGAAAGTCCTTCTATTATTCTCACACAGGAATTACGAAAGGAAATAGGCTCTGTAGCAGTAAAATGCGCCAGAATGGTTGGTTATACCGGAGCCGGCACTATGGAATTTTTATTTGATCAGGAAAAGAAGAAATACTATTTTCTTGAAATGAATACAAGGATACAGGTTGAACATGCCGTTACGGAAATGGTAACAGGTGTCGATCTTGTTAAAGAACAGATAAGAGTTGCCATGGGAGAAAAGTTAAGCTTTACACAGAAAGATATTACTATAAGAGGCCATAGTATAGAATGCAGAATAAATGCAGAGGATCCTGACAGATTTTTTTCTCCTTCTTCCGGAAAGATAAGCAGGTTTACCATGCCCGGAGGGCCCGGTATCAGAGTGGATACATATATGCAGGCAGGTATGTATGTTAATCCCTATTATGACTCCATGCTTGCCAAGCTTGTTTCATGGGGTATTGACAGAAAAGAGGCTATTGCCCGTATGTTGAGAGCTCTCGGAGAATTTGAAATTCTGGGCATCAAGACAGTTATACCTTTTCATATTAAGTCCCTCGAACATCCTATTTTCGTGGAAGGCAGAATGGGGACTGATTTTATTGACCGTGCATTCAAGGATAAATAAGACATTATGAGCAGGAGAAGACAGCGTGAACAGGCATTGCAGATCTTATATTCTATAGATATAGGAAAAGGTAATGTTTGTTCTACGAGAGATTTATTATACAGTTTAATAAGAGGAGAATACAGGGAGCATTATTTTATTAACTCGGAAGAGCGATTACCTTTTCAATCTATAGAGAAAATTCTGAATGCTCCATGGAGTAAAAGAAATATTTATTCAAGTTTTCTGGGCCAGGTTTTTTATATTAAAGGCCAGAAATCTGCTGTAATAAGAATTTTGAATATTATAGAACATGTCTTTTTTGTGTTTTTCTCTGATTTTACAGATTCTACCGGGGAAGACAGGGCTTTAACTGTCAGACTTATAGAAGGTGTAATAGAAAAAGAAGGTTATCTGAATCATATAATAGAGAAATATTCTACAAACTGGGCGATTGATAGAATTTCAGTAATTGATCTCAATATAATTCGTATGGCCCTGTACGAATTAATTTTTATACAGGATATACCTTATAATGTTACTGCAAATGAAGCAGTTGAACTGGCGAAGAAATTTGGTAATGAGAAATCTTCCCGTTTTATTAATGGTATACTCGGCAAGCTTATAGAAGATATTATAGAAGGGGAGCTAGTTTAGAGTTTAGAGTTTCTGTTTCTGAGTGCTTATAACGGTAAATGAGCCATTGATTATAGTTTTGACGCATGTGGCGGGAGGAACTGAGATTTATAACATATGTGGTGTAATATTTATCGCTGGCAGCATCAGGCGTTAAACTTTAAACTTTAAACTCTTTATGTGACTAAAAGACGACATCATATCTTCAGAAAATTGAGAAAAGTATTTACCCTTGTTATGGTACTCTTTATCCTGCCGTCCATTGCAATGGCAGGACTTGCTACAGGTATTGTAGTTACCTGTTCTAAAGGTTTACCGAATGTAAATTCTCTTCTTGCATATAAACCTGTTGAAACTACAAGGATGTACTCCAGTGACGGAGATTTAATAGCAGAACTTTATGAAGAAAACAGAACATGGGTTCCTCTTTCTGTAATCCCCGAAAATCTTATAAATGCAGTAATGGCAATAGAAGACGATCAGTTTTTTTTCCACAGTGGCATAAGTTTTAAAGGTCTTGGAAGAGCGTTATTTGCCAATCTTGAAGGCAATGAAATCAGCCAGGGCGGAAGTACTATAACAATGCAGCTTGCAAAAAATCTCTTTCTCTCTTCCGAACAGACTTATAAACGTAAGATAAAGCAGATGATGCTTTCTCTGGAAATAGAAAGATGTTTTACCAAAGAAGAAATACTTGAACTTTACTTAAATCAGATTCCTTTCGGTTCCGGCGCCTTCGGTGTAGAAGCTGCGTCGGAAATTTATTTCGGAAAATCTGTGTCCGCACTTAATTTAAAAGAAGCGGCATTACTTGCAGGACTCCCTCAGGCTCCTTCTCTTTACTCTCCCTATGTAAATATGGAAGCTGCCAGGAAAAGAAGAAATCTCGTCTTACTGAGAATGAAGGAACTGGGATACATTACCACTCTTGAGGCAAAAGAAGCTATGGCTTCCCCTGTCAGTGTAATAGATTATAAACCTATTGGTTTTAAAGGATTCAAATCACCTTATTTCAGTACTTACTGCCTGCAGGAACTGGTAAGGAAATATGGCTCTGAAAAAATATACAGAGGGGGGCTTAAAGTATACAGCACACTTGACAGTAAATTGCAGCAGTACGGACAGGATTGTGTCAGATGGGGAGTTGACTATGGTATAAGCGGATATGCCTACTGTGATCAGGGAGCACTTGTATGTATAGAGAATAAGACAGGTTATATCAGGGCCATGGTGGGAGGTTATGAATATAAGCAGAATGATCAGTTTAACAGAGCATGGCAGGCTAAAAGACAGCCGGGATCGTCCTTTAAGATATTTGTCTATACTGCTGCACTTGAAAGAGGTTTTACTCCCGATACTATATGTTATGACAATCCCGTTACCTTTACTACTCCGGGAGGAGAAAGTTATAGCCCTATGAATTCGGATCATAAATTTTATGGTGCCATACCTTTAAGAGATGCCATAAGGTGGTCCAGAAATGTTGTTGCTGTTAAAACTATTGATGAAATAGGTATTGATACAGTCATAAATTACGCTTATAAGATGGGGATAAAAGAAAAACTGCCGCCCGTTCTGTCCCTTGCTCTTGGTTCTGCTACTGTTTCTCCTCTTGAAATGGCATCTGCTGTAAGCGTAATACCTGATATGGGCATAAAAATCGAGCCCACTACCATAATAAAAATAGTTGACAGTGACGGAAATATTATTGAAGATAACAGCAGACCGAGAGGTGAAGAGATTTTATCTGTTGATACTGCTTTTAACATGGCTCAGATGCTTAAAGGCGCCGTAGAATCAGGAACAGGAACAAATGCCCGCATAGATAGACCTGCTGCAGGTAAAACAGGTACTACAAGTGATTTTAAAGATGCCTGGTTTGTAGGTTTTACTCCTGATTATACTACCAGTGTCTGGGTAGGGAGAGATGATAATCAATCTATGAATCATGTCTATGGCGGAGACTATCCTGCCATGATATGGAGTAGATTTATGCTTTATGCCCATAAAGGGCTTAAATCGAGGGATTTTGAGCTTCCTTCAGGTAAATTTGTAAAGGTAAACGTATGTTCTATTTCCGGTCTTTTACCGGGTCGTAACTGTCCCGAAGCGGCTCATATGTTCGAACCCGGAACAGAACCGAATATAACATGTACTATGACTCATAGAAAAAATATGTCAAATTATGGTGAAAGCGGAGGAACTACAGATAATGGCAGCAGAAAGCCTGCAGTTCCATCTAACAGCGGAAAGATTGATGATACTGTTGTAGACGGAGTAGTTCTTCCTCCTGATGAGTAGGGAGTCGTGAGTCGTGAGTCGTGAAAAGTGAATAGTGAGTGGTGAATAGTGAATAGTGGAAAATAGGGACGAAGCCCATGTGGTCGCTCGGTACCGGTAAAACACGCATCACGCATTACGCATCACACATTACGCGTTACGCGTCACGCGTCACGATTATCACGTATCACGCAAAAAATAAAACTTTTGATTAAAAAACCTTGTAAGGGGAGGAGTTTTTTATATGAGAGAGAATAATAAGGTTTCTGCCCGTATAATTGTAACTGGCAGGGTTCAGGGTGTCGGGTTCAGGTATTATGTGTACAGGAGTATGGAAGAATATCCTCTTACAGGATATGTAAGAAACCTCTGGAATGGTAATGTAGAGGTTTTACTTGAAGGAGATAGGGATATAATAGAGAGTGTAATACCTGTTATTACAAGAGGACCGCGTTCTTCCTATGTGGCAGATGCCGATATGGAATGGGGAGAATATACGGGAAAATATAATGATTTTGATGTAAGGATGTAGTAACAGTGAGCAGTGACCAGTGAGCAGTGACCAGTGAAGATAATTTATTACAAATAATATAACTGGTAACCGGTAACTGGTAACTGGTAACTGATAACTGAAATGTCAGATATTAAAGAATATTTATATAAAAAGAAGATTTTAGTAGAAGATTATTTACGAAAGATACTGATTGACCGGAATTTATCCGGTGGAATACTTGCTCAGGCTATTGAGTATTCTCTGTTCACCGGTGGCAAGAGATTTCGTCCTGTACTCTGCCTTGCCAGTTCGGAAGCAGTGGGCGGAAATGATGAAATTGTTCTTCCCGCAGCCTGTGCAATAGAGCTTATTCACAATTATTCTCTTATCCATGATGACCTGCCCTGTATGGATAATGATGATTATCGGCGGGGAAAACTGACATGTCACAGGAAATTTGACGAACCTGCAGCTCTCCTTGCAGGAGACGGACTGCTTACACTGGCCTTTGACGTTCTTTCCGGTAACTATATTTCAGCGTCTGCCGGTAATGTGCTCCGTACTATCAATGAGATTGCCTGTGCTGCCGGCATATCCGGAATGGTGGGAGGACAGGTTATTGATCTGAGCTGTAATCAGGAGACAGTGGAAGAACTGGAAAAGCTTCATAAAATGAAAACAGGTGCCCTTATAAGGGTATCTGTAAGGGCGGGAGCTTTATTGAACATGGCTTCTGAAGAATGTCTTTCACTTCTTACAGTGTATGCGGAAAATCTCGGACTTGCTTTTCAGATAATGGATGATGTACTGGATTTTGATAAAGATAAATTGAAAAATAGTTTTCTTTCTGTATATAATCAGGAAGAAGCTAAAAGAAAAATTCATGAACTGACGGAAGAAGCCGTGAAATCTCTTGAAGTTTTAGGTGAAAGAGCAGAAAGATTGAGACAGATTGCATGGTATCTTTCTGATAGAAAATTTTGACATAATCCTCGCGTCACGCGTCACGCGTCAC
>JBEHWO010000117.1:0-16907 GCA_040217695.1 Vulcanimicrobiota bacterium
AATTTTATATGGAGGTAATTGGTTTTATGAAGATAAATATATCTATAAATTGGAACTGCAGTGGCGCAGCTTTGCTGCGCCTACTGCAAAAGGTAATATTAGTGTAAAACATGAATAAACCAGCCTTTATTTTACACAGCCTACCCCGGCAATTTTCTTGATTGTCTATTATTTTTTTGATATACTTATAAACATATAGTTAGTTTCATAACTCTGTATAAATAATAACCTCTTAATGCGTAAAGCGTAATGCGTGATATAAACCTGTCACGCGTCACGCGTCACGCGTCACGACTGTTTGAATTCTAATAAGTTATGAAAATACACTATAATTTTACTAAAGGGGGCGTTATATTTATGGGACATATTGAAGATATATTGTCTATGGCAGTAACCAGGGAGATTGAAGCCTATGAATTTTACAAACAGGTCAGTGAGAAGGTTTCAGATAAAGAAGTAAAAAAGATTTTTAAAGAGCTTTCAGATGAAGAACTCGGCCACAGAGATTTTTTAGAAAAACTTAAGCTTGAGCCGGTTATGATGAAAAAGATAGAACCTCCGAAAGCGGACTATAAGGTTGCAGAAGCAACAGAACTTCCTCCATTCAGTATTAATATGAAACCTGCCGATGCTATAGCTCTTGCCATGAAAAAAGAACAGCAGGCAGTAGAATTTTACCGTTCTATGGCTGATTTTTCCGGCGACAATGAAATTAAAGAAAAATTTAATAATCTTGCCAGTATGGAACTCAATCATAAACACAGACTGGAAAATGTTTTTGTAGATATCGGATATCCGGAAGCTTTCTAACAGGTTATATGAGAATCGTGACGCGTAACGCGTGACGCGAGGAAAGAGACTATTAATAAATTTTTATTCCTGAATTTTAATAAGTTATGATTAGAATTAAAGAGTCAGAAAAAATCTGACTCTTTTTTTATGTAAAAAATTATATTACAGATAATGAAATTTTAGAAGGATTTTTTTACTAAAATTAGAATTGAATTAAGCTGAAATTCACTGTAAACAGACATGACCGGATATGAGAAGCAGCAGCCAGTGAAGTCACAAACTTCATCATTCTCATATAAAATATAATATATGGGAATATTTCTTAAATTTTTTTATTATCTTCACTGTTTCAACGGTAATCCCCGCGTCACGCATCACGCGTCACGCATCACGATAATTAATTAAGGAGAGTGGTAAGATGTTAGAAGCTGAAAAGAATCAGCTGAAAAGCGAAATTACCCGGCTGGCCGGAACATACAATAACCATAGAAGCGGTTTACTTCCTGTATTACTTCACATACAGCAAAAATATCGTTATATATCCAGTTATGCCATGCAGGAAGTAGCGGATGTATTTAATATTCACCCCGTCGAAGTCTATGGTGTTGTGAGTTTTTATTCTTTCCTTTCAACTGAAAAGAAGGGTAAGTTTGTTATACATGTCTGTCAGACAATATCATGTGATATGGCAGGCAAAAATGCCATTGTAAGACAGCTTGAAAATGAACTTGGTATAAAGTTTGGTGAAACTACTCCTGACGGAATGTTTACTCTTGCTTATACTAATTGCCTCGGAGTGTGTGACCGGGGACCTGCTATGCTTGTGAATGAAGATATTTATACAAAGGTTAAACCTGAAGATGTACTGGATATAATTGAAATATACAGAGCAAAATTTGGCGCCCATGTGACTATGGTTATTTGAGGAGGAAAAACGTATGGTACACAAAAAAGGACCGGTAGTATTGATTGATGCGGATACTGATGATGTCTTGAAAAAAGCCCTTTCCAGAAGCCGTGTGGATATTCTTGATGAAATAAGAAAATCAGGTTTAAAAGGAAGAGGCGGAGCAGGATTCCCTACAGAGGCCAAGTGGAATCTTGCAGGTACTGCAAAAAGTGATAAAAAATATGTTATATGTAATGCAGATGAAGGTGAACCGGGTACATTTAAAGACAGATTATTACTCGATGAATATACCGATGATCTGCTTGCAGGTATGACTCTGGCCGGTTATGTTATAGGTTCTACCCGGGGGATTATTTATTTAAGATGTGAATATATATATCTTTATAAAAAAATAGAAAAGAAAATAGAAGAAAGACGTAAGAAAAATCTTCTCGGTAAGAATATACTCGGTAAAGAAGGATTTAATTTTGATATTTACGTGCAGCCCGGAGCAGGAGCCTATGTTTGCGGAGAAGAAACAGCTCTCATAGAAAGTCTGGAAGGACATCGGGGAGAGCCGAGAAACAGGCCTCCCTATCCTGTAGTTGTCGGATATCTCGGTAAACCTACTATTGTTAACAATGTGGAAACTTTTATTACCGCCCTCCGTATCGTAGAACATGGAGCCGAATGGTTTAAAAATCATGGAACAGATAAGTCAACAGGAACAAAATTATTCAGCATATCAGGTGATTGTAAATCTCCCGGAGTATATGAACTGTCTATGGGTATTACAGTGAGAGAATTGTTGAAAATAGTCGGAGGAGAAGATGCAAAAGCGGTTCAGGTGGGAGGAGCATCAGGCAGATGTGTTGCAAGGAATGAATTTGATTCTACTATTGCCTATGAAGATATATCTACAGGTGGTTCTATTATAATTTTTGGACAGAACAGAAATATGCTGGATGTAGCTGAAAATTTTATGGAATTTTTTGCCGATGAATCCTGCGGTCAGTGCACACCATGCAGATATGGAACAGAGACCTTACTGGAAGGCATAGATATGCTGAAGAAAAAGAAATGTTCTATAAAATATTTAAATGAACTTCTTCAACTGGGTGAAACCATGCAGCTTGCCAGCAAATGTGGACTCGGGCAGTCAGCACCGAATGCGTTTATAACTATTATGAAACATTTTAAACATGAAATTCTATGCAGTTAATGAGCTTTTTATATTGAGAATCGTAACGCGTAACGCGTAACGCGTGACAGAAGGAATAAATTCTCATTTTTCGTTGTGACCGGACGGTCATGGCTTTTAGTTATTACTGATCCGATCGTATTGGACTGTAAGAAAATAACTCTGCTAAATTACGGTTATTGTCCTCGCGTCACGCGTCACGATTGTAAATATATGGTTATTTTTTTACAAATCCTGAGTAAATTATTTAAGGAGGCAAACTTATGTCTGATAAAACTAATATACCGGTAGTGGATGAAAGAGCACCATTAAGCCAGAGAAAATATGATATAAAAACCCCTGGAGATAAAGATGCCATAGGGGCTATGGTTAAGATTACAATAGACGGAAATGAAATCAGGGTACCTTATGGCACGACAATACTTGAAGCTGCCAGAAAACTTAATATACATATTCCTACACTCTGTTATCATGAAGATCTGTGTGTTGCAGGTGTGTGCCGTATATGTGTCGTTGAAATAGAAGGACAGAGACTGCTTCAGACAGCATGCACCTATCCCGTAACTCCTCCTCATATGAAAGTAAAGACATATTCATCAAGAGTCAGAAAAGCCAGAAGGCATATACTTGATCTCATGTTAAGACATCATTACGGTGAATGTTATTCCTGTGTAAGAAATAATAACTGTGAGCTTCAGGCCCTTGCAAAAGAATATGGTGTGGATTTTTATCGTTTCGGTCATCCTGATAAGCAGGAAAAGCCGGTAGACAGATCCAGCTACAGTGTAGTAAGAGATATGAATAAATGTATTCTCTGCAGAAGGTGTGTGAGAACCTGTATAGACCTTCAGGAAGTAGGAGTCCTTGAAGCAATAAACCGCGGCCCTGATACGGATGTGGTAACATTTATGGATATGCCCCTTTCTGATGTGGTATGTATTAACTGCGGCCAGTGTATAAACCGCTGTCCCGTAGGAGCACTTCATGCCAATGATCCCAGTGACGAGATATGGGCAGCCATTGATGACCCGAAAAAGCATGTTATTATTCAGACGGCTCCAAGTCCCCGTGCTGCTATAGGAGAATGTTTCGGTCTGCCTCCCGGCACTTCTGTTACGAGACAGCTCAATACTGCCATCAGAAGATGCGGTTTCAGTAAAGTCTTCGATACGAATTTTACTGCAGATCTGACGATTATGGAAGAAGCTACGGAACTGCTTATTCGTCTGAAAAAAGCTCTTGTAGACGGCGATAAAAATGTAAAATTGCCCCAGTTTACTTCCTGCTCTCCCGGATGGGTAAAATACCTGGAGCATTTTTATCCTGAATTTACCGATTATGCTTCAAGCTGCAAATCTCCTCAGCAGATGTTCGGAGCATTACTTAAAACCTGGTATGCACAGAAGGCTGGTCTTGACCCGAAAGATATTGTAACAGTCGCTCTTATGCCTTGCAGTGCAAAGAAATTCGAATGTAATCGCCCTGAAATGAGATCGAGCGGTTTTAAAGATGTAGATTACGGTCTTACATCCAGAGAACTTGCTCAGATGATCAGAGAAGCAGGTATTGATCTTCCCAACCTGCCTCCCACTGATTTCGATGATCCTGTAGGAGAAGCAAGCGGAGCAGGTCTTATATTCGGAGCATCAGGTGGAGTTATGGAAGCTGCACTCCGTACTGCAGTAGAAATAGTTACAGGTATTAAAACAGAAGATATCTTCAAAGAACTGGATATTATACCTGTGAGAGGTTTTGAAGGCGTAAAATATTATGAGATTACTGTCCCTCAAACAGCATCGGTTCCTCCAATCTTGAAGAATGCCCTGAAAGGTATTGATACGTTTGATTTCCTTAAAGGCGTTACTCTTAAGATTGCAGTAGCTCATGGAACTGCAAATGCCCGTAAGGTAATGGAAAATATTAAAGCAGGCGGAAAATTCAGTGACTGTCACTTTATTGAGTTTATGGCATGTCCCGGCGGCTGTCTCGGAGGAGGAGGACAACCTATACCTACATCTCCTGAGATAAGGAAGGCAAGAGCAAAAGCCATATATGATGAAGACAAGTCTCTTACTTTGAGGAAATCCCATGAAAATACTCATGTTATAAAACTTTATGAGGAATTTCTTACCGAAGGCCCATGCGGACATAAGTCTCATGAATTATTACATACCCATTATATAAAGAGAGGAAATAAGATAGTTTAAATTCGTAACATGTGACGCGTAACCCGTAACGGGTAATCGTTATATGTTACGCGTCAAATTGACTTCTTCATATCTGAATGTTATAATTGCTATACTTTGATAATTTGTATCAGCAAAGGTCACGTTTATGAAGTTAGCTTTTATATTAATCGCTTCAATAGTCGCAGTTTTTAACCTGTGGCTGTGCCTGAAGAGTTTACTATACAGTAAAATACTTTTTAAGAGATTTTATTCCCGTAAATATAATGATGATTACAGCCCTAAAGTGAGAATATTCGTGCCATGTAAGGGGGCTGACAATAATCTTGAACTACATCTGAAAGCAGTTGTAGATCAGATTTATCCTGATTACATGGTTTCCTTTATAGTCGATAATATCAATGATCCTGCAGTAGAAATAATCAATAAGATAGTTGAAGAATATGATTATACAAAATTACTTGTAGCAGGTAAAGCAACAAAATGCGGGCAGAAGAATCATAATCTCCTCTACGGTATTCAAGATGATAACAGAGAAAGTGAAGTTTATGTATTTGCAGACTCTGATGTAATGCCCCACAGAACGTGGCTCAAAGAATTAGTCAGGCCTCTGTCTTTAGACTCTGTACCTGTTACGACAGGTTTTCGCTGGCTTATTCCCGAAGGATACAGTATAAGCGGCAGTCTTCACTCTATGATGAGTGCCTATCTGTGTGTACTTATAGCCCATCAGACTTTCAGAGGCGTATGGGGTGGAAGCACTGCTATTAAGAGAAAAGAATTTGAAAAACTCAGGGTAAAAGAACTGTGGGAGCATTCAGTGGTAGATGATATGACTCTCACTACATTACTTTTCAAGAAAAGAATAAACAGGGTTTTTGTTCCTACCTGTCTTACAGTAAGTTATAATACTCTGTCGAAACTTACAGACGGTGTTCAGTGGTATTCCCGTCAGGCAGCATTTTTAAAAGCCTATTTGAAACCAATGTGGATTGTTATTGTAATACTTCAGTCTATTGCCATGGCCATATCCTGCAGCACCTCTATTTTTGTTCTTCTTACCATATATTCCCGTGATTATTTCGATTATGCCATAATAGCATCTGTTTTTTATCTGGTGAATATGTTCTGTTATGGCCTTATGAAGTTTATTTATAAAGACAATCAGAGATTTATCCACTGGTTATTATGTGCTCCTCTTGTGCAGGTTCTCGGTTTTTACAGTCTCATAAAGCCGGGATTCTCAAATAATATTGAGTGGCGCAATATCTGTTATGAACTTCACAGAGACGGACGTGTTAAGTCCATAAAAGAGTTAGAACCTGAACTGGAAAGAGTTTAAAAGTGAAAAGTGAAAAAAGTGAAAAGTGAAAAGTGAAAAGTGAAAAGTAAAAAGTGAGTAATAGTAAGCTTATTACTCATTAATAGTTGTAATGATTTCAGTTACGAGCAGAAATCCTCGCGTCACGCGTCACGTGTCACGATTCTCCAGTCACCTCTCACCATAAAAAGGAGTTATATTTATAATGCACAGTAAAGTACCGGCTTCGTTTATTTTAAGACTCTGTCGAACACCTTATATAATGACAAAGGTAATAAAAAGTTTAATAAGAAAGCATGTTACAGTCAATCTGGATTATCATCTGGGAACGAACGGTTTTAGTTTTCCCCTTTCTCAGATAAGTCTGAAGATTACTAATAAATGCAATCTCAGATGTAAAATGTGCGCCCAGTGGGGTGAAAAGGGGTATAATCTCGGGAAACCTGCTTCTGTTATAAAAGAAGTGGTTCCCCTGGAAACCTATAAGAAAATGGTTGATGATGTGGCACATTTAAAACCCATCATATATATATGGGGCGGAGAACCATTTCTCTATGATGATCTCATGCCGCTTGTTGCCTATATGAAAGAAAAGAAATTTGTAACATCTGTTGTCACGAACGGCGTAAAACTGGAACAGCATGCAGAAGAAATAGTTGACAGGGGATGGGAAGTTCTTATGTTATCACTGGACGGCCCGGGTGAGGTTCATGATGAAATAAGAGGAGTGAAAGGCTGTTTTAATACCCTTGCAAAAGGTATAGATGCAGTTCAGAAATTGAAGAGAAAAAAGAATAAAACCCTGCCTTATGTTATGGTTTTTGTTACCATTACAAAAGATAATGCTCCCCTCCTGGATAAAATAATGGATATAGGCGATGAAATAGGCATTGATAGCATGATTATCTATTATTCCTGGTTTACGACAGAAGAGATAGGGAAGAAGCATGTCGAAGTTATGCAGAAAAAGTTAGACTGTACTCCCGAAGCCTGGAAAGGATATCTCTTTGATTAT
The DNA here is from genome assembly GCA_040217695.1 of Vulcanimicrobiota bacterium. Lineage (GTDB taxonomy): Bacteria > Vulcanimicrobiota > SpSt-956 > SpSt-956 > JAKJGF01 > CALARM01. Next base: position 7,405 of record JBEHWO010000117.1, read on the forward strand.
AAACAGATAGACATAGAAGCTCTTCAGAATACGGTAAGAAGAATAAAAGATAAAAAATTAACTTACCCCTATATGTTTATCCCTGATATTTCAATTGAAGACATACCGAAATATTATACGGATCCGTCTTATATGTTCGGTTATGATAACTGTGTCGCTCCCTGGCTTATAGCAGAAGTTATGCCTAATGGAGATGTGGCTCCCTGCAGGGATTATCCCGATTATATTGTAGGGAATATATGTGAAGACAGTATAGTAAATATTTTTAACAATGAGAGATATAGAAAATTCCGGACAGCATTAAAAGAGTCAGGCGGATTATTCCCGATCTGTGCCAGATGCTGCGGTCTTATGGGATTTTAATTTTTACTATATATAATTATGTAGCGGCGCACAGCCGTGCGCCCCTACTGTTTTATTTTATTTGCCAGTACTTTCTTTTGTTAAGACAGGTTCTAAACCCAGGTCTGATCCGCATGGAACTATGACATATTCGTTATTGTCAGGGTACTGTATCCAGAAAAACATGTCGTTTTTATAATCCTTGATTTCCTGTTTAACATTTCCCTTATCGTCGAAAATTATCATTATTCCTTTCACTTTAAACCATATAGTATCTTCATTTTCCTTATCTTTATATGCTTCAAGCGTGCCTTTTATACCTATGAGTCCTGAAAGCTTATCGGGAGTATCTGCATTTATATCTTTCGGCGGTTCCAGGGTCACATTGAGATATTCTATTTCCTTACCATTAACAGTGACTTCCGCACCATATTCATTTACCCATTTGCCCTCGAGTATAGTCCATATTTTATCGGGGATTTCCTGGTTATTACTGTCTTTTGCCATTGCAGCACCTATTAAAACCAGGACAAATAAAATAGTTACTGCCATTGTTACTTTTTTCATAAAAACCTCCTTTGAATTTTTATTTACTAATGGAAATTTATTAATAGTCTCTTTCCTCGCGTCACGCGTTACGCGTCACGATTTACTGACCTGAGCATAAGCATTTAATAAAGGTCTTCCTCCCGTCACGAGTTACGCGTTACGCGTCACGAGAGCAAATATTTATTATTTATGCTCACCTCAGTAATATATTTGAGACATTTATTTAATTTTCATTCCTTACTTTCTTCTTCTGATGTAATCCGGCGGATATATTTTTCAGTTTTATGAAGAATACTCCTTAATAAACCGAGATCATAATCATCCAGTTCACATCGTCTGAACATTTGCCTGAATAATTGCATTGTATGTCTGTGTTCTTCATAGGGGAAATAATCTATTTTATTAAAAAAAGCTTCTAAATGTTCAAATAAACCTTCTATGACAACAGACGTAGCTGTTTTATCATGTGTTTTTTCCTGAAGAGGATATGTTATGACATGTTTGAAAATTTCATAGCATATAATAAGCACTGCCTGGCTCAGATTGATTGACGCATATTCCGATGACGTGGGAATTCTTACAAGCTGATTGCAGAATGTAAGATGTTCTATTTGAAGTCCTGTGTCTTCAGGGCCGAACAATATGGCTATCTTATTATTTCGCGCTCTTTCCAGCAGGGAAGGAATAATCTGATCCGGTGTGAACAGTTCATAAGCATATCTCATAGGTCTTCTTGTTGTACCTATTATATGGTTCATGTCTTTCAGAGCCTCTCCCAGGGTTTCAGTGTAACAGGCATGTTCAAGAACATGTTTTGCGTCTCTTGCGAGAGCATAGGCCTCTCCGTCAAGCATGTCTTTTCTGCCTACAACTGTCATGTTGTGAAATCCCATGTTGACCATGGCTCTTGCTGCAGAGCCTATATTTTTTACATGTTTCGGATTTACAAGAACTATATGGAATTGATCCAGAATTTTTTCAGGTATTTCAAAATATATATTTTCGAAAGAATTTGATTTTTCAGACATGATCGTTCCTTTTTTGTTATTTCTTGTTAGAATGACATATTTTACTTTATCAAAAAAGAAAAGTCAACCTTGATGGCATGATTATTAGTCTTATACAATTTATAGTCCACCGGGTTAAAAATTTCCGTTTTTTTATATAAATCAGGGATTGGATTATAGGTTATGGGTGTTAGGTTTTTAATATTCTTAACCCAACACCCTTAACCTTTAAAAATAGATATTATAAGCAATTATATCATTTTTAAAACGGAAGGTTTTTTCTATGACATGTCTTACGAAAAGGATAAATTATTTTGAAACTGAGAATTTTTTTTAAAATTTTGTAGAAATTCTGTAAAATTCAGCAGGAGTAAATAGAAAAATGTAAAATTAATTTATACAATATATAGTGGAGAGTGCAGGTTGATTAATAAATTTGTTTTAATTAAAGACCATTTTAAATTTAATAAAAGATTTGAAGATTTTCCTTTTATATTATTCATCACTTTTATAGTGATTTGTCTCTACAGTAAAGTAACTTCTATCTGTTATGCTTCACCTGACCAGGTCGGGAATAAACCTCCCAGAGCCGAGTTGATATGGTATCAGTATTTGAAGTCCTATAAAGATCTGAGTGATGTTAAAGAAGATCTTGCAAATGGTAATCTTGTTCATGTACCGAAATTTTTTGAACAGCTTGATATAGTAAATAAAGGTGTTGGAGAGATTGACTCAAAGAATGCCTCTTATTACTGGTCAGCAAAACCGGGAACCCTCGGTCTTCTGCTTTTTGTGGCAAAAGAATATAAGTTGCGTCTTAAAGATCGTAATGCCCAGATATGTATAAGCGGACTTCTCAGGACTCTTGAATATCAGAATATACTGTCTCAATATAATAACTGGGCTGACCTTGGCAGATCGACTCATACAAATGGTGCTACCTTTGATATTACAGTTCACCCTTTTTATATGCATAATGATATAAAAAAGATAGATACTCTTGTTGCAATACTCAGAGAACTCCATAAAAAGGGAGAGATTTACTTTATTGACGAAGCTTCAAATTCCTGCCTGCATGCCTGCCTTCACCCTGATTATGAAAAAAAGTATGCCTCCATATTTTATAATATATGCAGGGAATATGATATGTCTTCCTCTTATGCAGCAAATGCTACGAGGTTTGGTTCTTTTAAAAACAGTAATGCGCTTAAAGACGGCCTTGCCTCCAAAAATCTTGTTTCTCTCACAGATATGGGAAGAGGTATTTCTTTACCGGTAAATAAACCTGAAGAATATCTTTCACTCAGACCTGAAACTGCCGGACTTTTAATGGAACTCAATGAAAATTTAAAGGCAGAACTGGGGAAAAATTTTGATCTTACTTTATCTGAACTGGTGAGAACCTCTGAAGAACAGAAAAAAATTGCAGCAGATAATCCTTTGCTTCCTGCGGATTCACCTTTTATTTACGGTGCGGCATTTCAAATTGACGGTTCAAAGCTTACAGAACAGGAATTTTCTGCTGTAAAGAAAGAATTGCAAAAATCTGCGGGAGAAAATAATATTATCTTTATAGAGAGAGATGGGAATAAATATGATGTATCACTCAAGCCATCTGCTATTCCACGATATAATCTCGTTTACCAGAAACATCTCTCTTCTATGAAAGGATTAAATTTTAAAAGATATTTTTCTTTTAAGCCGGAATTTAAATATTTATATATAACAGCAGGCCTCATTATATTTATGCTTTTTGTTTTTATTGCGTACAGATTTTACAGGTTAAGGCAGTTAATAATTAAATTAAGGAAACACAGGAAGAAAAAGAAAATCAGAATAAAAAGAAAAGAAATGGTCATTCTCAGCGCAACAAATACCTTTACTCCTATAGAAGAATATGACAGGGCCTGATGTTCTGGCTATCTGGCCGCCAGGTCTGAAAATCGACAAAGTTATAATACCGGAACAATTTGATTTAATAGAAAATCAGAATTAATCTAAAAAGCCATTTCTTTATTTCTGTACATACTGTTTTCCTTTGATAATGCAAGAACATCTTTCATTTTAGGGAAAATCTGGCCTCTTCTCATTGCTGCGACTTCTTCAAACTCACCCCGGGAAAATACATTTATTGCATCCAGACTTAATTCAAGGTGGTCATTGCCTGGTATTTTCCCTGGCAGATAGTTTTTATTTCCCTCCTTTACCGGCTCTGTAAAATAATTTTTATTGGATTCTGTTTTATACATTAATTTTAATTCTGTATAAAGGCTTCTTCTCAATTTTGCACAGGCCGGACATAAAACCATATCTACACCGACTTTTGTCTGACACATCTGGCACTGTCTCAGTAGTTGCAGTTTACTATCGGTATGAATATCAGTAGGAATTACTGTAACATTTTTTGCCTTCTCCAGTGCTGCAAGTTGTTCGAGCTCTACATCATCAGGCATTATTTTTTTCTTTCTTTCTTTTATATCTTCTTTTGCTGTAAATACGGATTTATCATAGAGAGATACATTGTCCTGAAGATTTAATCTGTTGCCTGACTCGCGGATAACATTGTTGTCAGCTTTATCACTGTTACCTATGAGCAATTGAATGGCTGAAATAATATTAAAAGCTTTTTCTTTTAAGAATTGAAATAAATTGTTTTGAACAAAAGGTTTATCTTCTCTGAATGTTTCCTTTACAGCAGACCTGTTTTTATCGCTTAATTCTCCCGGAGCGGCAATTTTATCTCTATGAGATACAGGAGTTATTGAACCTGATATATTACGGTCCTTAATTCCTTCCAATTTTTTTAGGATATTTGTATCTTTATATGAACTGAACATATCTGTCGCCACTTGTAATAAATCAGACGTTTTTATACCTTTCCATACCGAATTTTCTTTTAAGGTTTTTATCGCTACTTTTGAGAGGGCATCTAACTGGACTGAAGCTCCGGTACTCCTGGAAGTTGATAAAGAATCTGCTCTGTCAGAACTGATCTCTTTTTTGAGTCTATCAAAGACTGTTGTTATTTCTCCATGTTCTATGGCATCTTTCTTATTAATATCATTATTTTTCATGGAACTTCCTGCTGGTGATGGTTTTACAGCTTCTTCTCCTGTTTTTATCATGCTGTCTATTTTTTTGTCATTACTGCTTTTCAGATGTTCCTTTTGCATTATATCGGTCTTTTTCCCTGACTCTGTTAAATCTGAAATTTTTGCTTCAAGTGCTGAAGTATCCTCCGGTAATACCCTGTGCGCCGGTTTTTTTATTTCTTCTGTTCTCACATGTTCTTCTGTTTTGATATCATGACCCGATTTTACCTGTTTTCGCTCTACTCTGAACTGTTCGGTTTTTATCGCTTCCTGTTGTTTTACAGGTTCGGAATTCATTTTTTTCTGCTCGGTTCTTACCTGCTGTTCAGTCTCTGTTTTCTTCTCTTCCGATTTCGTCTGCTCTTCAGATTGCATTTTCTTTTGCTCGGTTCTTATTTGCTGTTCAGTCTCTGTTTTCTTTTGTTCCGCTTTTGTCCTGTCTTTAATCTCTGGCTCCTTAACTGCTTTTACATGCTGTTCCTGCTGAATTTTTTGCTGTTCTGTCTTGATTTCCTTGCCTGTTTTGACCTGTTCCTGCTGAGTTTTCTGCTGATCAGGTTTTATTTCCTGTCCTGTTTTGACCTGTTCCTGCTGAGTTTTCTGCTGCTCAGGTTTTATCTCCTGGCCTGTTTTGACCTGTTCCTGCTGAATTTTCTGCTGCTCAGGTTTTATCTCCTGTCCTGTTTTAACCTGTTCCTGCTGAATTTTTTGCTGTTCAGGTTTTGTTTCCTGTCCTGTTTTGACCTGTTCCTGCTGAATTTTCTGCTGCTCAGGTTTTGTTTCCTGGCCTGTTTTGAACTGTTCCTGCTGAATTTTTTGCTGCTCAGGTTTTATCTCCTGTCCTGTTTTAACCTGTTCCTGCTGAATTTTTTGCTGCTCAGGTTTTGTTTCCTGGCCTGTTTTGACCTGTTCCTGCTGAATTTTCTGCTGCTCTGTCTTTACCTGATCAGTTTTTGTCTGATGGGATTCTATTTTGTGTCCTGGCTGCCACTTTTGCTCTGGCTGTCCCTGTTTTTCTTCTGCATGATTTTGATGTTTTGTACTATCCTGATTGGTTTTGTTTACTGACTGATCGGTTTTTAAATTTTTTTGTTCCTGTCCTCCGGTAGATTCTTTATTCCTGCTTTCTAAATTTGACTTCTCTGCCTTCGTATCTTCTTTTCTTAATTTAATATGTTCTTCTTTTGTTATCCCTGCAGTTTTTTCTTCTTTACTCATACCTGCTTCTTTTTCTTCTCTGGTCATGCCTGCAATTTTTTCTTCTTTACTCATACCTGCTTTTTTTTCTTCTCTGGTCATGCCTGAAGTTTTTTCTTCTTTAGTCATGCCTGCAGCCTTTTCTTCTTTAGTCATGCCTGCAGCTTTTTCTTCCTCTGTCATACCCAGTGCTTTTTCTTCTTCACTTAAACCATCCTGACTGTCCTTATTCTTTTCTTTGTCTTCTTTTACTTCTTCCGGTTCTTTTTCAGGTGCTTTATAAATACTTCCTAAGCCGCCTCCTGATATAGAGTGGTCATTCCCTGATAACCGGCTATTATTATTTTGTCCGGTTTGACCTGTGCCAGTTTCCGGTTTTGATGCAGAATATTGATTCTGCGCCGGTGCTGAAGACTGGCTTTGTGAGGCAACTGATTGATTGTTTTTATTATCAGTAAACTGGTTCTGTGGCATACTCTTATCCTGCTGTGAATAAGGTACAGTCTGAGTAACCGGAACTGAAGGGTTGTCATTTTGATTCTGACCGGGTTTATTGCCCCATCTGCCCGGTGGCGATGATGCCTGCCCGGACGGCACAAAGGATGTATAATAATCCTTCTCTGTACCAAGGCTTTTGTCGATGTTTTCATCAGGTTTACTGTCCCATTGTTCTCTCAGTTCCTGCCCTGTAAGAGGTTCCGCTTTTGTTCTTACCTGCCGTTCAGTTCCAAAGATTGAATTCATAGTGTCACTTAACTGATTTTTTCTATCCATTTCTTTGAAATAATCATATAATTCAGGGTTTTCCTTTTTAAATTTGTTCATTGCTTCTTCGCCATGTGTTTTTGCATCCTTATATGACTTTAAGGAATCTGCAAAAAATTCACGTTCATTACTGTATTTATCTTTAAGTGCAGGGTCACCGGCACATTTTTCATTGTATAAATCTGTTATGCGTCCTCCCTGTTCCATAATATTATAATTTTGCGTTATGTGACCCATTTCATGGTCCAGAACCCCTGCCATAGGATTATCGGAAAGAAAAATTCTTGTTCCCTGTGTGTAACCCATAGCCCCCTGTTCTGTGCCTCCCAGATCTTCCATGTTTCCTGCTGTTATTGTTGTGCCTATGTCCTTTGCATCTTTTAGTTCGGCTACCGAATATTTTGATTTAATGGATAATTCTTTCTTGAGATTATTATTTATAAGTGCATCTTCTACAGGGTTGTCACCCGGTGGTATTCTACCTACAAGCATGCCGTCAATTGCTTCGTATTTTGTTTTATCTGTAGAAGATATATCTGACGGAGGATCGTCTGTCAGCCCTATACCCAACTCTTTCGCTTCCCGATCCCTTTCCTGTCTGTCCTTTATATATTCCTGTTCCTGAGCTGATAAGTTTTGTTCAAATGTATTGTGTTCTTCCTGTCTTCTGTCTATATTCTGCTCCAGCGCATCCAGTTGTTCCTGACACTGGCTGTATTCTTTAGAAGCCGGATCCATTGAACCGAGCTGATCTTTGAGTTCCTGTCTGTCTGCACGTGCCTGTTCCATATAGGCTGTATAGTCACTGTTCTCTATTTCTTTCTGCATATATGATTCTGCCAGCTGGTTCCCTGCGTTTTTGAGACTATCTTCCATTGAAAGAAAATCTTTTCTCTGTTCTTCCGGAAGGAGATTTATCATTTTATTACGCAGATCTGTAGTCTCTTTCACCAGCTTGTCATATTCTTCCTGAGATTTTCCTTTTCTTGCTTCCAGATCTTCTATTTTTTTACCGGCATCTTCTTTTGTAACCTGTTCCCCTGTCAGCATATTATATTCATCGATTTTTCCCGATTTAAGCAAATCAATTTTAGCTGCAGCATCACTGATATTATTTAATTCTGCTGAAGCTTTATTAAAACTATCGTTATAGGCTTTATTTACGTCGGAAATATCAGTTACCACATCAGTTACTACCTGATTTACAGCAGTTGTTGCATCTGCTGACTGTATATTCTTACCTTCGTTACCTAATTTTTGCAGATCTTCTGTTTTTATGTTTTTCGCAATTCCCTTTGTAGCTTCTATCATATCAATCTTATCTTTAGTACTTCCGTCTCCATAAAGATCGCCTGCATACATATCCTGTGCCATTTTATATTTTTGTTTTTCTTCATTACTGAGTCCTTCCGGTAATTGAATGGTACCTATGCCAAGCATTTCTTTAAGCTGTTCATTCTCCTGTCTGAGACCTATATATTCTTTTTCCTTATCTGCTATTTCCTGTTCAAGTGCTTTCTGAGCACTTTTAAGTTTCTCAAGTTCTGCTTCTTTTTCTTTAATCTCTGCTTCTATTCTATTTTTATCTTCCGGTGAGGCATTATCTTTTGATATTTTGAGGTTGTTAATATCTCCTTCGAGGACGGTTATGTCTTCTTTGTTTTGTGCCACTTCATCTTTTTTCGGCTGTAATTCTTCCTGTACTTCAGTTCTTTTTGTGTTCAGAGCATTATCTGAAGATACTATTATATTTCTCATGTTTTCCGGAAGATTTTCTATGGCTTTTTGATATAGTTCATCTGTTTTTTCAAAATCTTTCTGAATCTGATCCTCTTTAGCTTTAATAGTGGTCTTTAATTCTTCTGCCTTTTGATCGAGATTATCCCCTTCTTTTAAGCCCAGTTCTGCTCTCAATTTACTGGCTTCTTCTGTTTTACCTTTACTTTCCAGATCTTTAATGTCCTGAATTTTTAACAGATCTCCCTTTGCTGTTTCAATTTCTCCTCTCGCTGTTTCATTTTCATTGAGGCTATTATTATAATCCTGTATATTTTGTTTTTGCTCTTCCGTCAGTTTTTCCAGAGAAAGAGCTTCCGTAGATGGTTTATTTCCATCTGTTCTCTGTGTTTCAGACAGGAAATTTTCATCTCTGATTATGTCGAATTTTTCATCACTATCGATTCTCTTTTCGGAAACACCCTGTTTATCCTCTGTTTCCCCTGTTTCAGACAGTAATTGTTTGTCTCTGCTCATGTCGGATTTTGCATCACTATCGATTCTCTTTTCGGAAATACCATGTTTCTCCTCTGTTTCCCCTGTTTCAGATAGGAATTGTTTGTCTCTGCTCATGTCGGATTTTGCATCACTATCGATTCTTTTTTCGGAAATACCATGTTTATCTTCCGTTGTACGTAATTCAGACAGGATATTTTTAAATTTCTCCTGAAGTGTCTCACGTTTTTCATTACCATCAAATTTTCTTTCAAAATCAGGCTGTTTTTCCTGTGCTTTCTGTGATTCATCAGGAAAATTTTTCTCTTTTATCAGATCC
>JBEHWO010000118.1:0-16857 GCA_040217695.1 Vulcanimicrobiota bacterium
TTTGCATAAACAGTAAGAGGATGAGTTCCCACATCTTTTGCTTTAATTCTGAAATAAACAACACTTACCTGATCTTTTTCCAGAGAAATATTTTTCACCGGGTCATCAAGAAGTGTAAACCAGCTATCTTTAAGGAGTTCCAGCTTTACAGTCTGTTTTTCAGGGAGATAATTATATACTGCCACAGGTACGGAGATTTCGTCATCCTGTGTGAGGAATACGGGAAGGTCGATATCTGCAAAGAAATCCTGAAAAACCTTTATACCTGACTGATTGTTTCCCATCTCTCCTTTAAGAGACGATGCAAAAGAAGTAAGTCTCCATGTAGTAATGGAATCAGCCATTTTTACATTGATCTTTCCCACACCTTTTTCATCAGTAATGACTTCCGGGTTTGTATAAAGAGTTTCGGGAAAATATTCCCTTACCCTGGCAGGTGCTTCCGGGGCACTTACACCTCTCGGAGCATCTGAAGGTAATGCTGCCATAGGACATGGTACAGGACGTCCTCCCGCAAAAGCCTCTGCTTTCATGGCATCTATCGCCCCCCCTTCTTCATTGAGAAACCATCTTGCATTGCTCCAGAAGGGATCATTGTAAGATATGTAACGTTCAAGTATTTGATATATATTTTGATAGCTTATATCATCATCCGTTCCTTTTTTACCGTCAGGGCCGAAGGATATAAGCTCCGGATAACCTGTGCCTCCTCCGCCTGATATATATATGTAATTACCCCACGTGTCAAGTGCATCTTCCTCTTTTAAATATCTGTCTTTCAGAAGATATTTACCTTTAGTCATCTCGGACACACTGGAAGGATATCGGTTATTCGCTCCGTAAAACAGATTTATACCGTTATATACGGCTGTAAAATTTGTATAAAGATTTTTCAGATCTTCCACAAAGGAATCTTTATTTACAGTAAACACCTGGCCTGAAGGTACATTCTTTAAAATAATCTTCGAGAGTTTCTGTGTATCACCTTTTCCTTCTTCAAAACCTCTTACAAGATCCGAAAATTCTATGCCATGTATTTCATATTTCGGTTCAAGCAGTTCAGCTTCCAGAAGGAAATAAAGTTTTTCAAACCCCGGTTTCCTGTCTGCCAGAGCGAAGAGGCTTTCATCCACTATATCCACTCCCAGGACAGACTGAACAGGTTTCCCCGACTTATCAGCCACCTTGAATTTTATTTCTCCGTCTTCTCCGGGAAGATAGACACCTTTATTCATAGATACACTTATATCCAGATCATTTGCAGAACTTACGACAATCTTTCTCGCATCTCTTATAATCTGCCCGTCAGGAGTAATTCTGTAGGCGTGGAGAGTAAGACTTCCGGCACAGTCAGGAGTTAAGCTCCATTCAAGACTTCCCTTGCCTGACTTAATATCAATGGCTTTAGTCAGAATAGTCTGATTATCTCTTATTATATCTACATAAGCAGTACCTTCATCGGTTACGGAGAAAACATTTAATTTAATGGATTCACCTGCTCTGTACAGGGCTCTGTCTGTTCTTAAAAGAATCTGTTCTCCGCCGGCACTTTGAAAAACTCCCTTTGAAGAAGCACTGTTTCCGAGGTCATCATAACATTTTATCTCATAGGAAGTATTTTCATGTTCAGGTTTTACATAAACTTCGGCAAATCCTGTATCATCGGTTTTTACTTTTTCCGTTTTACCGTCAAGAGTAATGTCCAGAGTCGTTTTGACAGGGCTTCCGTCAGGATAATTTGTAAGAATATAAACAGTATTTTCAATAGATGGAATAAAGGAATTACTTTCAGGTACTACGGTTATCTGAACAGGGTCTTTTACAACAGGAAGAGATTTATAAATTATTTCCTGATGCTTTGCACTGTCTGTCACGGTAATCTTCATATCCAGTACGGCTTTACCCCCTTCCAGGGGGAGCCCTGTAAAATAATCGGGCACTTTATATTCAAATATATAAAATCCTTCTTTATCTGTTTTACCGCTTATTTCAGAAAGTTTATTTTCCTGTACGTCAAAAGTGGAAAAAGTTATATTTACATCACCGTCGGAGACAGGTTTCCCGAAGAAATAACGGGTTTCTAAAGTTCCTTTAACAGTCTGCCCCGGTTGATAATAGTTCTTATCCGATTTGACACTGTTATTGAATTTCGGCAGTACATATCGTTTTACGGTAACATTTTTTTCTGTTTCTTCCTGTTCTACCATGGCTTTAATATGATATTCACCCATATTGACTTCATCTGCAAGATTAAATTTAGCAGATGCCACTCCGAATCCCGACAGTTTTCCTTCATGTTTAAAAACTTTGTTGCCTTTTGCGTCAGCTATTTCAAACATTACAGGTATATTCAATACAGGTTCCATATCAGGTCTCTTTAAAGTAAGAAGTCTTAAATTTATAGTCTGGCCGGGCTGATAAAGAGGTTTATCCGTAGTAAGAAGCAGTTGATAACTTTTAGTTATATTCACATCAAAAGCTATTTCTTTTTTTTCCGTGTCCCGTGAAGCAATTACAGAAAGCTTTGCTTTACCGGAAAATTCTGAAGGTATTTTAAAAGATGAATTAACACTTCCCGAAAAATCGGTAATACCTGAGAAAAGTTCCTTTTTTTCCTTATCGGAAATAAAATTAACAGAAATATTTACTCCTTCCAGAGTTTTTTGACCATGTTCATCAAGGGCAATAATTCTCAGCCCTCCATTACCTCCAGAAAGAAATTCTGTCTGTCCCAGAATTTTAAGTCTTATATGATTTCCTGTGGCCTCGCCGGGGTAATAAATACAGGCCATAATTAAAATAACCGGTAAAAACAAGAGATATTTTTTCATAAAAAACTCCTTTCGTATAATAAATGAAAAATGAGAGAAAAGACGTGAGCTGTGGGGGAAAGTGGTTATTTATTTCCCGGCTCACGTCTCCTTCGCCAACGTGATATAAAATATTAGACGGATAATGTCATAAATTTTTCTTACTACAGGTTCATGCGTAGATTTGTGTATTTCATGATTTATCGGAATTTAATGAGAATCTCTCGTCACGCGTAACGCGTGACGCGTGACGCGAGGACAATAACAGTAATTTGCAGGATTTATTTTCTTACGGTAGCCGACTATATTTTACAGATGACCGGGGGAAATTGGAACATGGTTGGAACTTTTTTGACACATACAATATGCATTATATTTATTAATAGAAACAGGGAAATCAAAAGAAGTTATATTAAAACAGTACATAGAAATATTTAATCAGTATAATTCAACACAAATTTCACCATATAAAAATACTGATACGAAGCATTGATTTTTCGGGCTTTTTTTCGGATTGACAGAAACTATATTAAATCTTATAATAAAAAGAAAGGTTATTCTGCAAGATATTTGAGGAAAGAAAATTTTTGTAACATCAGTAATAATCTCAAATATCCAGAGAATAGTTTATTAATAATTAACTTTTGAAAGGAGATGCGTAAAATGTCAACAATAAGCGGTGTAGGTTCAGGTGGTGGAAGTCCTGCTCCCAGTGCTCCAGGCGGAGGGTCCAGTAATGCAGGAGAAACTAAAGGACCAAGTAATGCAGGGGCGCCCAAAACCGATACTACAGATAAGAGTTCTTTAACTCCAGATGGAAAAGATGCGGCAAAAGGTGAAGGGAATTATCCTTCATGGGCAAAAGATGATTATTCAAGAGCAGAGTATGACAAGGCAACCAGAGAAGTGAATGCATTTACAGCAAAGTCTGCTGCAACAGACTGGGGGTCTGAAGATATACACTGTGCATTCCAGGATTCTGTCTTTGGTTCCGGTGCAGGTTCAGGTTTCTCCAACCCGAACAGGATAGCCGGTTCAGGTGGGCCCGGAGATTTCTCCGGTATGGATGACGCTACCATAGCAGCTAATTACAAACAAATACAGATGGATCAGGCAACCAGAGATGTAAATGCATTTACAGCAAAATCTGCTGCAACAGACTGGGGGTCTGAAGATATACACTGTGCATTCCAGGATTCTGTCTTCGGTTCCGAAGGAGGTTCCGGCTTCTCGAATCCTAACAGGATAGCCGGTTCAGGCGGCTTCGGAGATTTCTCCGGTATGGATAACGCTACTATAGCTGCTAATTACGAACAAATACAGATGGATCAGGCAACCAGAGATGTAAATGCGTTCATGGAAAAATCAGCGGCTACAGAATGGGGTTCGGAAGATATTTCCTGTATATTTGGTAAAAACGGTATGTCTCCATTCGGCTAGGAATCCATTAAAAAATAAATCTTCTAAAATACAAATGCTTACGGTTTCAGATTTTTATCTGAAACCTGAATTTTTTGAGTCTATATAAGGTATGTAATTAAATTTAATTAAGGAGTGATTTATAATGGGTATGGATGTATCATCAGCACCACCTGCGGCGCCACCGGCAGCACCGGCAGCACCGGCAGCCTCAAAGGATACAGGAAGTTCGGGAAAAACAGAATCTGCCCCCCCTGCTGCAGAAAGTAAAGGAGGGGAACAGACAGGAGATACCGGAGGAGCTACGGCAAAAATAGAAGATGGAGTAAATTTATCTCCAGATGCAAATACTTCAAACCTCGATAGAAGTTCTGAAGTAAAAAACTGGCAGGAATCCATGCAAAATCTGGCCGGCATAGAAGGAGCAGAGGATCTCTTTCATGCAATGCAGACAGGAACAAATAAATTCAATGAGAACTTTCTCAACAGCGATACTATCAGCAGGAATGAATATGCTGCCAATGCAAAATCGGATGCAGAGCTGAACAATCTATTCGGCCAGGCTATAGCAGACGGTAAAATTTCGGCAGAAGAATCTCAAAATATTAAAGATGCTATGGCAAACAGAGATAAACAGGCAACAGGATTTGGAACAGCTGAAGATAAAATGGCAAACGCAAAGTTTGATGAGAAGGATCAGCTTGCCAACGGAGCATTTTTTTCCTATGATCATGAAATGGAAGATAGAGCGAACGGACGGACCGATGGTGGCCAGCAGGTAACCCAGGATTCTTATATGAGAAATAACAATGCAAACCTGCAGGGTAATCTGGCAGCAAAAGGTTTTGCAAATGATTTCGAACAAAAGCCGATAGGTAATACTCAGGCAGAAATAGCAAATCAACCGGCCGGTCCAGCAGCAGATACATCTGCCGGTGTAACTGCAGACGTAACATCCGGCACTGCAGCAGACACAACATCAGCATCTACCGCTGCATCTCCCGGAACCGATGCACAAAAATCTTCCTATCCTTCATGGGCAAAGGATGATTTTACTAAAGCAATATATGATCATCAGACCCAGAAGATCAATGAGTTTCAGCAAAATCATATAGCCAACCTGGGCAAAGAGGAACCGCCTATACAGTGCAGTGCCATGGGTAAAGGACAATCTGTATTTTCAGGATTTGAAGCCGGTGCATTCGACTCGGGCGGCCTCGGAGATTTTTCATCGGCCGGTATCGTCAATCCTGAAAACTACTTAAATGAAGACGGAAGTTATGATGTTGCAAAGGCATTTACAGATTCCAATACCCAGCAGATAAATGCTTTTCAGCAAAATTATATAGCCAATCTGGGTAAAGAGGAACCTCCCATACAGTGTAAATTGGCTTCTCCGCTTAACTAAGTGCTTATAACGGTAATTATTCCACTGGTTACGGTCGTGACGCGTAACGCGTAACGCGTGACGGGAGGAGACTAATTGTTCTAATAATTTGCCAGAGTTATTTTTCTTACATTACTAAATAAATCTTCTAAAACACAATGCTACGGGTTTCAGGTAAAAAAACCTGAAACCCGATTTTTTTCGGGTGAGTAAAAGACATGTTAAACAGGAGTTACGCATTTTGTCATTGCGAGGAGCGGAGCGACGAAGCAATCCCAACAGTTTCTGTTGTAATAATGAGATTGCTTCGCTTCGCTCGCAATGACTGATTCTTCTGTATTTTTTGCGTAAGTCCTGGTTAAAGATTCTTCAGATATTCTATAGCTTTTTCCAGCTGCACATCTTTTCCTTCACAGTATCTTATATCAAAAGGTACAATAATATCAGGTGCCACTCCTTTCCCTTCCAGGTTTTCTCCGTCAATTCGGGCGGCGCAACATGCCAGATATAAAAGAGAACCATCGGAAACAGGTAAGACCTTACCTGCAAGAACAGCACCTGCAGTATTCTCTCCTATAACTGTACCGATTTTATATTTCTTAAATCCGTAAGCCAGAATTTCTTTACCGCTCCTTACCCTTTCATTTACAAGCATGACAACAGGTTTTTTCCACTGAGAATGACCGCCTATGACAGTGCCATCTCTGTCAATCATCTGAATTTCAGGAATTTTCTCATTGAAGACATTTAAATAATCAGGATTTGCCCCTCCCCAGCCGTCACGAAGATCCAGTATAAGACCATGTGCATCTTTTAAAATACCATCACTTATAGAGGAAATCAATTCATCATAATATGCTTCTCCGGCAAAATTCCATATATGAATATAACCTGTATTATCCAGAACCTGAACAGACTCTTTCTCTGCCCTGAGGAACTCTTCAGAAGGATTTATCATTTCAGGTATAATCTTTACCTGAAAAGGTTCGTCTTTTTCTCTTCTTCTTATAAAAAATGTCAACCCGTCAGGTTTGTTGATGAGAGATGCCACTCCACTGTAAGGCTCACCGTCAACAGATACTATTTCATCACCCGTCATGAGTCCCGCTTTTTCAGAGACAGAACCGGCCATTACAGAGACAATAAAAATCTTACTGTCTATCTCTTTTGTAAATAAACCTGTCGAAGGATATAATATATCTTTATCATTGAAGAGTTTTTTTATTTCAGGGAGAGAAGAAAAAATGGATGCAAGCTGATAATATTCAGGATCGTCTTTCGTATAATAATTTGTATGTGAAGTCTTAAATTGTTTCAGCATATTATTTATGACTTTAGAAAATTCCCTGTCTGTTCTTATTTCTCCGGCGTTAGTCATGAAAATTTCTTTTATCTTGATGAAATCAGTATCTATAAAAGGGGGATCGTAAAAATTCTTCTCTACAAGACCGCATATTTCATTGAATAAATCAAGATACTTCGGACTATCTTCAATAGATGACACAGTATAATCAGGGTCTAACATTTTTGCCGCTTTCTCAAGAACAGGTTCATTGAAATCTATTTCACATATACCATCTGCAAAAGGGCCTGCACCTTTATCATTTATATTGCTTATCTTATATTTGTGTCCGACAGAAAAGGCTACAAGCCCACCTTCGGGGAAGAATTTATATATGGAATCAACTAAAATCTGTGCCAGTTCATCCTGTCTTGTTTTAGCCCATTCCAGGCCCGTAGAATTACAGATAAGAAATGGTTCAGGTAATATAGCTGGCATCTTTAAATATTTCAGATTTCCATAGCCTCTGTCACCCTGTACCAGAACTTTAATACCGGTTCCTTTCCACTTATTCAGTTGAAACTGTTCTGAAACCCTGTTCATATAATATTCAGCCCATGTCCTTGTAAAATCAGACGACCCTGTTGTTATTAAAACCATGGTATAATTTGTATTGGGATCACCGCCTGTAGAATTAAAATGCTGTTCCACATAACATATGGCACCATCTTCATTTGCTTTCTCTTCCCTGTCTCTGTAATCACCTCTGTAGAATTTTACCTTATAAACAGGCTTTTTATGAGGAGAAATCTCCTCTCCGAATATGTTTAAAGACATGGAAAAAAATATTATGGCAATCACAGAGAGTAAAACGATTCTTCTGTTCATAATTTATTATCTCCTTAAATCATGATGCGGCATTGACTCTATTTATCATGCACGATTTAAAATAGCAATGGCGTCTGCTTCCACGATAGCTCCCTTCGGAAGTCCCGATACTTCCACACATACCCTGGCAGGTTTTGACGAAGAAAAATATTTTTCATATACGTCATTCATTTCCTTAAAATTATTCATATCCGTAAGATAAACCGTTACTTTTACAATATTTCCGATAGAAGAGCCGGAATCCTCAAGTAAGGCTGTTAAATTTTTCAATACCTGCTCTGTAGCTTCAGCAATTCCTTTATTAATCATTTCCCCTGTTACAGGGTTGATTGGAATCTGGCCTGAACAAAACACAAAATTTCCTGCCACAACTGCCTGAGAATAAGGCCCTATGGCTGCAGGTGCATTATCTGTTGAAACATGTCTGAACTCCATAACTTCCACATCCTTTCAGTTTTACCTATACAGTCAGGTGTTATAAGGGTTCCGAGAAATATTGTTCCTATTATAACACAGTTAACAGGAAAAATAATCTACCTTTTCTATATAAAAAATTCATAGTCATTGAAATAAATTCATAATTCTGATAAGATTCTTTATATTATATTCACAACTATATCGTAATGCGTAAAGCGTAATGCGTGATGCGCAGAGATATACCCCT
The DNA here is from genome assembly GCA_040217695.1 of Vulcanimicrobiota bacterium. Classification (GTDB taxonomy): domain Bacteria; phylum Vulcanimicrobiota; class SpSt-956; order SpSt-956; family JAKJGF01; genus CALARM01. The sequence continues at coordinate 8,451 of JBEHWO010000118.1, forward strand.
GTGACGCGTTACGCGTCACGATAAAGAGGTGAACATTAATGGAAAGAGTCGAAATAGGAAAGAGAATAAAAGAAAATTACGAAGGAAGATACAAATTTAAATTACTCAGGAGAACGCCTGTTATTATAAGGCTTGACGGAAACTGTTTTCACACACTTACAAAAGACTGTAATAAACCTTTTGACATAAAAATTTCTCTTGCCATGGAAGAAACTGCAAGATATCTGTGCGGAGAAATACAGGGAGCCAGATGTGCCTATGTTCAATCAGATGAAATCTCTCTTCTTCTTACAGATTTCGAACAACTGGATACAACTGCATGGTTTGATTATTCGATTCAGAAAATGACATCAATATCATCAGGAAAAGCTTCAGTATTTTTCACGAAATATTACGGCAGAGACGGTATATTTGATTCAAGAGTATTTAATATACCGGTGGCAGAAGTATGTAATTATTTCATATGGCGTCAGGTTGACTGGGAAAGAAATTCTCTTATGATGTATGCCCTTTCACTTTACCCTCATGAAGAACTTCAGAAAAAAAGCAAATCGGCACTTCATGAACTTATACACAGAAAGGGCCATAACTGGGCAAATCTTGAAGACAGATGGAAAAATGGTATATACATAGAAAAAGTAGAAGATAAATGGATTACCTGTGACAGATGTCCTTCTTTCAGGACAGAAAGAGACAGAATAGAAAAATTTTTAAATCGTAATGTGTGATACGTGACGCGTGACGCGTAACGCGTAACAGGTAGAATTACCATGGTTACTACCATTCACTTTTCACGACTCACGACTCACTTTTCACCCTTCACTATTTCATATTCCTTTGCCAGAGCTATGGCAGGTATAATCCTCAGTAAATTGACAAGTAAACTCAAAAGAGCTATATACTGGAGAGGGGAGTTCTTTAAAACTATGAGGAGAAGACTTGTCAGTCCGTCTCCGAGACGAAAAATAAACGTATCTACTATAGCTTTTGCCTGATATTTAAAATCTCTGTCTTTGGGAATAAATAGCATTTCCCTTGATGCCCTGTTAAAAGAATATTCACTGCTGTAACGACCTGCGAAACAGAACTGCCCGGAAGGCAGAGTCTGAGAACATGTTAAGAGGAATGAGCCTGTCAGATCGACAAGAGGTGATATTAAAAGGGTTGCCTTGAGACCGAAGCGATTGACTACAGGTCTTACAAGAAGAAGCTGAAAAAACAACCCCAGGCAGTTTATAAGTATATAAATATTTGCCCAGAATTCTGCTCTTGCCGCCTGTTCCGAAATACTGTTTTTAACTATAACGTTCATCTGATATCCGAGCATTGTTCCGCCTGACGTTGTAAGGAACATAGCCAGTATCATCCATCTCAAATAGGATGAAGTGAATATCATGCTAAAACCACTCGTTTTCATAACAGGCATGTCAGGGGTTTCCATAATAATATCATCTGTTCTTTTATATGGTATGAGAAGGCACATAAAAATCAAAGTAACAAAAAGAAGAAGAGCGGATATAAAAAGGAGGTTTGCAATCTGCATTTTCGAAGCAAGTATGGATGTTATCCAGCTTCCCAGCAGTCCTCCCACAGTTCCTCCTGCAGTAACAGAACCGAAAAAATTCTTCGATTCCTCTATACTGAAAACTTCATTTACAAAGGACCAGAACATAGTAATACTGAATAAATTATAAATTCCAACAAATAAACTGTAGAGCACTATACATATATATTTACCGGGCTGTACTCCTGCAAAAGGTATGTCCACAGAAGGCCATGTTCTATTTAATAAAAATGGAAATACACAGAGACCGGCCCCGAAAAAAAGTGTCATAAAGAGAATCAGTCTGGAAGAAGAAAGAACTCTGGCAAGAAAATCATATATATAATTAACAAGTAATATAACTACCATTGTAATTATAAGAAGATAGGGGTAGGTTTCATAGGGCAGTTCATTTATAAAGGTATCTCTGATAGGTTTTATGATATAATAACCTGTCATCAAAATGAAAATCCATAGAAAAGACAGTATTGTAATCGCTCTTTCTCTCGAAATGTCCATGTATAGTCCTCTATTTCATATGTTCTATCAGGATCTTGATACCTATGACAAGTAATATTATACCTCCCATTACACTTACTCTTTTACCGAAAAGTAAGCCTGCACCTTTACCTATGGCCATTCCGAGTAAAGTCATCACAGATGCGACAATTCCTATGACAATAGCAGGAAACCATATGGAAACACGAAGAAGGGCAAGACTGAAACCTACTGCAAGTGCATCTATACTGGTGGCAATAGAAAGAACAACCAGTGTTATTCCTCTAGTAGGATCATTATTGTTTTCTTCCTCTTCTTTCTGAAAAGCTTCATGTATCATCTTGCCCCCTATAAAAGCAAGCAGCAGAAAAGCAATCCAGTGATCATAGTTCTGAATGAATTTCTGAACACTCAGACCTGCAAGCCATCCTATGACAGGCATAAGGAACTGAAATAATCCGAAATGAAAGCTCAGACGAAAAAATTGCCGGAAAGTCACTTTTTTCAGAATAATACCTGTACTTACGGCCACTGCAAAAGCATCCATAGCAAGAGCAAGGGCGAGAAAAAATATAGAAATTAAATCCAAAATAATATCCCCAGTTTGTGTGATAGTCCATAATCACGCATTACGCATTACGCATTACGATTTACCTGTATATTCTATTCCTTCCCGACAAATCCTTTTTCTTATGCTCCGTTCCATCACAACACCTATATACGTAAAAGATTTTTTTTGATATAATATTGTTATATTCATTCCTGAGAAAGAAAGGAATCAGCCGCTGAGATTCGGAAAGATCATGAAAAATCAAGAGAAGAAAGTATTTGACCAGATAAATTTAATACTGAATCAGGAACAATCGAAAAAAGTAAATTCTCATATAAGGGAATCTATACAAGAAAATCTGTTCCCTGAAAAGAACAATACTTCTTTTCTTATTTATAATGAAAAACTGATAAACCATATTGCAGGTGACCATATTTTATCTTTTTATCCGGAAAAAAGAGAATTAAGACTGGGCCTTCCTGACTTCTGGGCACTGCATTTCAAATCCGGCCAGGAAAAAAACTTTATAAATCTGACTTCACCCGGTGGAAGAAAATTAAATATTCAGATTTCACAGGGAAAAGAGTTATTTATAAAAATCAACTGCACTTTCACCTCCATAGCATTTGCTGCTGATAAAACCGGCACATCTCTTATGTCATTTGATATAAGAAACTTTAAGATAGAAAGAACTGTATTCACTGCCTGCTCTTCTACCGATTTTAATCTGTACGTCAATAAAGAAGTGTATAAAGATAATAATGATAGAAAAGACGTCAGACAATACAGAAAAACTATGGCAACAAAATTTATGGAAAATGCCATTGATTTACTTTCCATTCCCATACTTTCCATAGAAGTAGGTAAAAACATCTTACCTTTTGTAGATCCGGCTTCAGGAGCGGAATTGCTGGAACGTATGAATGCAGTAAGAAAATTTATAGCTCTTGAAATGGGTATAATTATTCCGCCGGTAAATTTTAGAGATAATCTCCTGTTAGGACATAACAATTATCTAATAAAAGTCAAAGGCATAGAAGTTGCAAGAGGAGAAGTAATTCCTGACAGACTCCTTGCCATAGGCCCGGAACATCTGTTAAAAACCCTTGAAGGTACAGGATGTTCCGATCCTGTTTATTCTATGCCGGCAGTATGGATTGAAGAAGATCAGAGATCTAAAGCTGAACCTGTATGTATGGTTTTTGATGCAGTAAATGTTATAGCAACACAGTTTACCGAGGTTACAAGGAGTCATGCGGCAGAGCTTGTAGGTATGGATGAAGTTTCATTACTTCTGGAGAATCTGAAAAAGACTCATCCTGTTCTTGTAAAAGAAATATATCCTGAAAAACTTAACCTTGGAGAAATTCATAAAATACTTAAAAATCTGCTGAAAGAAAGGGTTTCTATAAGAAACTTACCTGAAATACTGGAAAGCCTGAATAATAATATAGATAACACGAAAAATCCTGATCTTCTCACAGAATATGTGCGGGATACCCTGTGTGATGTAATAACAAGAGATTATGTGATTGATAAAAATATTATAACTGTGATGACAGTTGATAAAAAAATAGAACATATCATCTTAAGAGGAGGACATATTTCAGAACGTACTGTGTCTGTAAATCTTTCTCCTGCAATAACCCAGAAAATCCTGGAGGTTCTTCAGGAGGGATCGGTTTATATGAGACAGAAAGGTTTTTATCCCGTGCTGGTCTGTTCCCCTGCTGTAAGGCCTTATTTGAGAAAACTTACTGAAAGAGTGATGCCGGAACTGACAATTCTTTCCGGTAACAATATAAGTGCAGCCGTAAAAATAAACTATCTGGAGAGTATAAATCTATCTCATCTGCCATTTTTAAGGATAACAAGAAAAATAAGACACATATGCGGCTATATAATAAAATCTATTATGCCCGGAAATAATGTAAGAAAAAATTATGAGGAAGGAAAAGGAGAAAACAAAATATCTGATGAAGAGATAGATTATCTCTCACGCAGGCTTGATATCACAAAAGAAGAAGCTGCAGAAGTACTGGAAAAACATGATAAACCTGAAGAGATCTCAAATGAGTTAAAGGAACAACTTGATGTAACCGAAGGTAAAGATTTGATAATGGATCATCAGGTGGAAACATTAATATCATGGCTTGAAGTAGAAGTAAGCAGTAAAATAAAAAAAATAATCCATGAAACAGGAGTGTCTTCCTATGAAGCCTTTATGGCTTTAAATGAAACAAAAGGCGATGTGGAAAGTTCTATAAATATTATAAAATCTTCCAGAGACGGAGACGATGAAAATAATGGCGAATATAAATATAATGATTATCACCATTTACTCTTTGAGCCGGACATATGGCAGAAGATTGATTATATAATGGAAGAAACCCTGTGTAATCTATCTGAAGCTTTTAAAACCCTCATAGAATTTCAGGAAGATGAAGAGGTGGCAGCAAAGGTAATTTTAGAGAGAAGACAGCAGCTATAATAATCGTGACACGTGACACGTCATGCAAAAAAAGAGAAACCTTCTATGAAATTTGCAGGCCTTCTAAATCTAATATTCTTTTTTCGTGCTCTTTCAATATATTCATAAGTAAATTATTGTTTGCCCTGTTCTCCCTGTTCATTTCACTCAGCAATTTAACTATAGTTTTAAAACTCCTGTCCTGTTCCTGTTCGACTTTATCGAGTCTTTGTTCGACCTTATCGAGTCTTTGTTCGACCTTATCGAATCCTTGTTCGACTTTATCGAGTCTTTGTTCGACTTTATCGAATCTTTGTTCAACCCTATCGAATCTTTGTTCGAATTTATCGAGTCTTTGTTCGACTTTATCGAATCCTTGTTCGACTTTATCGAATCGTTCATTTAATAGAAGCAAATTATCATTTATACTTTTTAAAATATCTTCCATATTATAAGTCCTCCATATATGCATATATCAAATTCATAATAACATTTCTACAATATAAATTCAACAGATTAAAAATTTACTTTTTCTTTCTTTTCTTCCTGTTAACAGAAGAAGATAAAGAAGCTTTCGCTCTCTCCTCTTCTTTCAAAAGTTTATCGAATAAAGATTTAATTTCTGCGTCATGAGGATTTTTAGAAAGATATTCTTTATACGCTTTAAAGGCATCACTTTTGTGACCTTTTTCCGTCATAATATGGCCGTAGTTCCATACAACATCTGCATCACAGGGAGAAAATTTTATTGCTTCTTTTATGTGCTTCAGAGCACTGGCTCTATCCTGCTTTTTCCAGTATAATGTAGCCATATGGCTGTGAGCTTTTCCCGACGAATGTTCTATGTCAATTATGGAGGAGAAACATTTCATTGCTTCATCTATGTTACCTTCTGTAAAGAAGTTTTCTCCTCTTTTCATGAGAGTCTTTATTTTTTCATATCTCAAAACAGGTTTATTCCGGAGTTTATCAACCCTTTCAACAAGGATATTGCCTATTTTATCCCATGTATAATGTGATTTTACAAATTCCAGAGCTCTGGCTGCTTTTTCCATGGCAGAAGGATAATCCTCATAAACATCTCTCATATTCTTTACAAGGGAATCCATGGAAGGCTCCAGAACCATCCCTTCATTTCCCACGAGTTCCATATCGGGGAATGTTATGTTTTTCCATTCAGCAGATACATGAAATGTAAATTCTTCTTTACAGAAATCATCTGTAGCGCCCCCTTTTGTAACAATTACAGGTTTGCCGCATGCCATTGCTTCCAGTACAGGGAAAGCAAACCCTTCTCCCCGGTAGGGGTGCAACAGACAGTCACATGCAGTATAAAGGCCTGCCATTTCTTTTTCAGAGAGGAAATCTTTAATATATATAATCTCAGGCATAGACGGATTTTCCTGTATTTTCTTTAACTGTTCACCCAGCCCCATACCTCTGTAAAAGGTATCATGTCCTATGTCTTTAATAATCAAAGAAACATCATCTGAAGCAGTGAAGGTTTTTATATAGGCATTTACAAGGACGTCTGCTCCTTTTCTCCATATCGTTCCTCCTACGAAGAGAAATTTGAATTTTTTATCTGTTTTCACAGGAAAAGGAGTGACAGAAGGATTAAAGATTTCAGGGTTAAAACCGTTTGGTATGACAAAAACCTTTTCCGGCTGAATGCCGCTTTCTATATAGGACTTCCTGACAAAATTACTCGGTATCCATATTTCATCGATGAGTTCCCTCATAGGTTCCACCCATTCTTTTCTGAGTCTTCCGTATTCCCATGGCTGAATAATAACCCAGTGTCCGCCGGCAGGAGGAGCGGTGAATTTCGGAGGCCACTGGTGTCTTACATGGATATCTGCGGAGCGGGAAAGGGTTGTTGTGAGCCTTTCGGCAATCTTACGGAAACGTGTGTCCACATCTGCTTTGAATTGATGGTTTTCATAGGGGATTATTGTAACGTCAAATCCTCTGTCTATAAGCTGAAGAGATAGTTCTCTGTTTATAAGGGCAAGGGAATGATAGACAAACTGAGAGCCTTCCCAGTATATAACAGGTTTTGTCAGGGATATTTCGGATATACCTGCCATAGAATTCACCGGTTTTCTTGCTCTTACAGTCATATTAAGGTTGATAAATCCTTTATCCTGTGGAGTATCAATTTCTTCGAAAGATGTGATTTCAAGTCCGGCCGAAGTAAGATGTTTACTTATAGATTTCTCATCAAATCCCGTACAATGATAATCTCCCGGATTTGTCTGACCTCCGAAAATCATATATGAAGCCATATCAGCATCCCATATACCGTTCCAGTAGGCCTTTAACTGTAAATACAGAGAAGGACAGCGAAGGAAAAGTTCACCGCCCGGCTTCAATACACGGGCCCATTCTCTGAGAATAATGCCTGTTTCTCTATGGGAAAAATGCTCCAGTATATCGCTGGCAAGGATACCATCGGCACAGTTATCGGGGAGGTAAAGTTTTCTGACATCCATACCGACAACCCGGCTGTCATCACTGAAAAGATCGATATTTACAAATCCGTCACGTATATCTTTACCGCAGCCCAGATTCAGATAAAGAGGGGAAGGGAAAGGTGAAGGCATTTTTCCTGCAGCTCTTTTATTGGAAAAACCTCCTGTAAGATCTGCAGAAAAGGCAAGTCTGTTAAGGGAATCTGTTGCTATGTCTTCCTGTTTCTGCAATACCGGTAATTTCTTATCATGAGGCAAAAAGTAGAAACTCAGAGTTTCTGCGGGAGGAATTTTTCCACTTGATAAACATCTGTAAATATGCATGACATGATTTATATAATCATCAAAATTCCAGGGGAGTACGCAATGTTTTCTCCATTTTATCAACAGTTCAGGATTATCGATAATTTCTCTTAAAATTTTATTCAATTCCGTGGGGGAATTATACGTATAAAGTCTCCCGTTCAAACCATCACTGATAAAATCAGGGAAACCTCCTATATTGGAACCAATAACGGGTACTTTCATTGCCAGGCTTTCTACTATAGTCAGAGGAGCACAATCTTCCCATAAACTTGGCAGGATCATTGCATCAAGTTCTTTTGCAACAGACGGTAAATCACTGCTTTTATATGCTCCTTTCAATTTTATAAACTTTTTCTTATCCATAGAAGCAAGTATTTTACCATATTCTTCACTTATAAAACCATAAATCCAGAACTCCGCGCTGCCGTCAGGTAAATTCTGAGCGGCTTCCACCATAACATGTGCTCCTTTATGTGGCATAACGCCGCCAATAAAGCCAAAACGTAAAGGTTTATGAAGATTATATTCTTCCCGGTCTTTTACAAGTAATGGTTCTACACTCTCAT
>JBEHWO010000119.1:0-16845 GCA_040217695.1 Vulcanimicrobiota bacterium
GGTAATAATAAACTTGCGGAAAAAATACTTATTGAAGCTCTTAAAGATGATGACAGGGAAGATTTTAATATAATCAGTGCTTTAAGTTTCCTCGGTTCTGCAAAAGCTGTAGAACCACTTATGAGAATACTGAAAGATAAAACTATGCCTTCAGATATTCGAGCCAGTGCGGCCATATTTATGGGTAATGTGGAAGATGGCAGAACAATAGAGCCTTTATTAAAAGCCCTGAAAGATGATGATAAACATGTGAGAACCGGTGCTGTTATATCCCTTGGAAAACTCAGAGAAAAACGGGCAGTAGAACCATTAATTGCTTTATTACCTGACGGAGATGAAGTAACTAAAAAACATATCATAGAAGCTCTGAAGTTGATAAGGCCTTTTCAAATTCTTATTAAATCATTACATGATAAACGTGAAGCTATCAGCGTGGCTGCTATAGAAGTTTTAAGCACTATAAAAGGTGAAGATGTTATAAAATCGGTAAAAAAACTTGTAGCTCAGGAAGATAGATTTATAAGAAACAGCGGATTAAAAATACTCTTCAGGCAGGAAGCTTTTCACGAGCTTATAGAAGCTCTCGGAAATCCGAAAACGAGGCAGAAAAGTCTTGAACTGCTTGCATCAGCCGAGCCTGTGAAAGTTGCCTCTTTACTTATAAAAGCTCTGGAACATTCTAATGAGGAAATAAGAGGCAGTGCTGCCGAGATACTGGGTATACTTAAAATAAAAGAAGGTATAAAGCCTGTAATAAATCTTTTATCAGATACTTCTCCATTCGTACTGGATCAGGCAATAGAAGCTCTCGGCAGACTGGAAGCAATAGAACAACTTATTGAATATGTGGAAAAAGATGTATCTTTCAGCCCGAAAGCACTTGAGGTTCTGGCCATATATGGCGGTGAAATAAGCTATGAATTCCTCATTAAATCCCTGAAACATGATGACACTGGTGTCAGAGTTCAGGCTGTAACAGGCCTTGGCAGAATAGAAAGCCATAGAGCGATGGATCATCTTGTAGAAATGCTCAGAGATAAAGATAGCAGGGTTCGATGCAGTGCATGCTGGGCTCTCGGGAAGTTAAACAGTGAAAAAGTTATAGAACCTTTATGTAAGATATTAAAAGATAAAGATCCTTCCGTCAGGGAAGCTGTAAAGGTTGCCCTTCAAAAATTATCTCTTGAAAGTAAACTCAGAGATAAAGTCATAGATGCCCTTCAGAAATTTTGTTCTTTTTCTCTTACTGCTTTATTCAGTAAAGAAGAACAGGCTCTGCAGGAGGAGGGCAGAGAGCTTTTAAGAACTATAAAGATTCTGGATACTTAAGTCTTATAAATAGTTCCATTGGTTTATTGAAAAGCTTTAAGACCTATGATATGATTATAGTACCTAAAAAAGGGGGGAGTGGTTATTTGAATTGAAGAAGATTGCAGATGGTTTTGTAATTCTGAAGAGATACGGAGAATTAAAGAACGCCTGCTGGATCTTATATCATAACGGTGAAGGTGCTATTGTAGAAATGCCTCCTTTCAAAAGGAGAGAAAAACCACCTTATAAAAAGGCAAAGAGGTTTTTTCAGAGATTTAAGATATTCCCCAAATATGCCTTTTTATCCCATACTCACTGGGATCATTCCAACTCTCTCACATTATTTCGACTGGAATTTCCTCGTACCAGATTTGTAGCTCATACTTCTTTTTATAAAGATCCTTATATGCAGTTTTTTATAAAAAATTACAAGAGTACTAACGGTCATAACGGTCTTTTTGATGAAGTATTTGACGGTTTTTGCTGGGCCGGTGAGCTTGGAGGAGAACCTATTTTCCTGATCCATGCTCCGAAACATTCTCCTTCTGATCTGATGGTAATATTTCGTGGTGCTATGATTACAGGAGACTGGAACATCGGTGATATCAGGGATTGTAACAATCTTGTTCCTGTAAGGCAGAAACTTGTCTCTATAAATAACCTGGAGGAAATTGTATCACACCTTGATTACAATATACATATGTTATTTTCCGGTCATGGTGATTGCCTTTTTTACAGTGCAGATTTCTATCGTATTATGGAAGAAACCAAAATTGATCATAACGGCGCACAGATACAACTGCCTGCAAGGTTTACCACTGCAGATGAGTTAGGTGAAGCATATTATTACGGATAGGAGCGTGACGCGTCACGCGTCACGCGTCACGTAATTATTGACCGAATAAAAATCCGAGAACCTTTTTCATTCTTCGTCCCCAGGATATTTCGTCATGAGCTCCCCAGTAATCTTCGTAATAATGAAAATTTTGACCTTCTATAAAACCTTTATCTTTAAGTATTTCACAGAGTTCCCGTGACCCTTCGAAGGGATGCGGTTCTCCGGCTTCAATTTCTTCTTCATCTATTTCGTAAAGTCCCATATCCACCCATATCTGCATGTCTTCCGTCTCAACGTCCCACTCTTCCGCCATATCAAGTATAATATTATCATCCCACCATATGGAAGGAGAAATAGCGGCTACTTTACCGAAATACTGAGGGTAAACTATGGCTGCATAAAGTGCAAGGAGGCCTCCCAGTGAAGAACCTCCTATAGCGGTATCTTCTCTGAAAGGTCTTACGGAAAAGTTTTCATCAATATAATCTTTTACTTCTTCTATAAGGAATTTCAGATATATATCGGCATAGCCGCCTGAGCCTTCCTGTTCATCCTGTGTGGGAGTATATTCGTCATCTCTCCATTCTGAATTGGCAATACCGACTATGATGATTTCTTCAATAAATCCTTTTTTTATTAACTTGTCTGCAGCTTTATCCAGATTCCATTTTATTTTAGTGGCATTTTCTCCGTGGTGACTGAATATATTCTGGCCGTCCTGCATATAAAGCACAGGATAGGTTTTATCAGGATCTTCTCCGTAGCCGGCAGGAAGAAATATATAAATATTTCTCTCTTCACCGAGATATTCAGAATAAAAAGTTCTGGTTTCGATCATGTTGTTCAAAAACTCCTTTGTAATCAATCAGTATGATATTTTTATTGAAAAAATGCGTAACTCCTATTTACTGTGGTGAGCATAAATAATACATATTTGCTCTCGTGACGCGTAACGCGTGACGGGAGGAAGACTTTTATTATATGCTTATGCTCAGGTCAGTGAAATATTTTTTTCTCGTAACACATCACGTGTTACGGGAGGAGCGCTTTGTGAAAAGCTTATATTCACGTCAGGTATTATAAGCTTTTAATGTTATTCTTCTACAAGTTTAAATTTCCTTTATTGATTATAAATATTCGCCTTATTGCTTTTCTTATTATTTTTTCATATAATATTGTGCTGTGAGGTAAATGAATATGAATAACAATATATTTGATATGGATAATACAGAATTAACCTGGTGTCCCGGTTGCGGGAATTACAGTATATTGAAGATTTTAAAAGAAGCCCTTGCGGAACTGGATATAAAACCTGAGGAGCTTATGATGGTATCAGGTATAGGACAGGCAGCCAAAGCTCCCCATTTTATAAAATCCCATGTCTTTAACGGTCTCCATGGTAGAGCCCTTCCGCCGGCAACTGCCATAAAAGCTGTTAACCCTGCCCTTACGGTAATAGTAGAGAGCGGTGACGGAGATATATACGGCGAAGGAGGCAATCATTTTATTCATACTGTAAGAAGAAATCCTGATATAACTACTGTTGTACATAATAATATGGTGTACGGACTTACTAAAGGACAGGCTTCTCCTACCTCTCAACCCGGTTTTAAGACAAATGTACAGACAGACGGAGTAAGTGCCGAACCATTTAATCCTGTCAGTATTGCTATTTCTCTTGATGTATCTTTTGTTGCAAGGGCTTTTTGCGGTGATTTCCAGGAAACAAAGGAGATTTTCAAAAAAGCCATAAAACATAAAGGTTTTTCACTGGTAGATGTTTTCCAGCCTTGTGTTACCTTTAATAAGGTAAATACCTTTAAATGGTTTAAAGAGCAGACTTATTATCTTGAACATGACTATAATCCTTATAACAGAGCAGATGCTTTCAAAAGATCAATAGAAAAGGAAAAATTACCTCTCGGTATTTTCTATATAAAGAATAAAAAAACCTTTGAAGAAAATACGGGCCTCTACGAAACCGGTAAAGAACCTCTCTTTAAAAGAAGATTTCAGAGAGAAAAATTATATGATTTAATCTCTTCAAAAAAATGATTTTCTCCGGATAAAATTTTATGATATAATTAAGGAATGAAAATTAAATAAATGTCTCAAATATATTAAATCGTGACGCGTAACGCGTAACGCGTGACGCGAGGAAAGAGACTATTTATAAATTTCCATTCGTAATCAAAAAAAAGGAGGAACGATAAATGAAATATTTCCTGGTTGCATCTTTTATCTTAGTATCATTATTAATGGTAAATCTCACTGCTGTTATGGGAGAAGAAGCAAAACCTGTTTATCAGTCTCATGACTATTCTTCTCTGCTTGGCATGCCGGGCTTCAGTAATACTATGCTTCAAAACCATTTCAAGCTTTATGAGGGGTATGTGAAAAACTTCGATCTTATTATAAATAAACTTGAAACTCTTCTGACAGAGGATAAAGTCGGTTCCCCCGAATATGCCGAAATGGAAAGACGTCTCGGATGGGAATTCAATGGTATGAGACTCCATGAATACTATTTTGAAAATCTTGGAGGCAATGGTATCATAGATGAAAAAAGTGATTTATATAAAGAAATCTGTTATGAATTCGGCAGTTTTGAACTGTGGAAAAAAGATTTTGTTGCTGCAGGTAAAATGAGGGGCATAGGATGGGTTGCTCTTTATGAAGATAGCCGGACAGGACATTTACTTAATATGTGGATTAATGAACATGATACAGGACATATGGCAGGAGGCAGACTCCTTCTCATAATGGATGTTTTTGAACATGCCTATATGACCGATTATCAGTTAGACAGAGCCGCCTATATTGATGCTTTCTTTAAGAATATTAAATGGGAAGAAGTTTCCAGGAGGTTTGAAAAATAATTCGTCGGGCAGTGAACTTTACCTGTTCACTGCCCGTCACGTATTACGATATAAACTGTAAATATGATGTAGTTATTTCCTGACAAATCCTTATCTGATAAACCTGCCTGCCGGTCCTTCCGGGTCAATGATGTCTTTTAATGTACCGTAAGGTATCAAAATATCTTTTGGCCCTGCTGCATAACAGTCAATCTGGTATTCATTGAAGTGTATAATGACTTCTTTTTCTGTCAGATTAAAATATGCAAAATTCTCTTCTTTCGGAGAAGCTCCTTCTTTAATCCAGTTTAAATCCGGTTCATAACCTTCTTCTTTCCCCTGTTTCTTTGCTTTTTCACTTAATTCCTTTACAGAGTAGTCAGAAAGTACCTTCAGATAATCCGAATCTTTTTTAAATAAATCACAGAGATTAATGGATTTACCTGATGTGAGGGAATAATTTACTGCCCATATGGCATGGGAAGGATGGGCTGCACCTGCGTAATATACTTCAGTTAAAAATTTTATGCTTATCAGGTCAGACATTTTATTTATGATGGAATACTCGATATTAAAATAACTCTGACATAATTCTGCAGGCATATCCGAGTCAGCCATACCTTTTTCAGCTTCTTTTATCTCTTTTTGGAAATCTTCCACATCTTTTGTTATGATAGAAGATATATATTTGTTAAAAGTATCTTCAGAGGCTTTGTCTTTATAGCCGGTTACTTCCGGATAACTGTATTTTATAGAGTGAGTAAAAGATTTATCTTTTACCTTTACAGTTTCTTTTGTTTCCTTTTCCTTACTTACAAAGGTAAGTTCCTCAGATGCAACTGATATGACCTGTAATAACAGGATAAACATAATTACGGATAGAATCTTTTTTACCATAGTATCATCTCCTTTAATAATCGTGATTTGTGACGTGTGACGCGAAGATTATTTATATTTGTTGTACACTATAATATATTACTTAATAAATCGCTTCTGTCAATAGTCTATAATCTCCATTCTTCACCATTCATGCTTTACTGACCTGAGCATAAGCATTTAATAAGTGTCTTCCTCCCGTTACGCGTTACGCGTCACGAGAGAAGATATGTATTATTTATGCTCACCACAGTAATAACCTGTATAATAAATTTTTATATCTTCTACATCTTCCAGAACTGTGAGATTTTTTCCGTCATTATATTCAATAAGTGTGTAAAAATCTTTCTGTCCTGTTCTTTTTACCGATGTTTCACATGTTCCTGCCCTGAAATAACCGCCGAAGAAAAATCCATGTCCGTAAAGGTTTTCTTCCGCTTTAATATTCACTACTGTTCCGAAAACAGATGAATAATCTTTATCTTTTATTTCACAATAACCGGACATTACCTTGCCGGGATCTGTTATGATATCAGGATTTTCTCCCCATAACTGTTCCATTGTTTCTCTTTCTTTTATTATTCCTTCTTTATCTGCAGAGGCAAAACGTTTTTTCTCCACAAATACCGATGATGGCGGCATAAGTATCAGATATACGGGAGTAATCCTGGCATAGCCGAAAAAACCTTCAAACTTGTTTTCTTTACATGGATATTCCAGAGTATGTTCAAAAGGAACAATCTGGAAAGCAGTCTGGCCTCCTTCTACGGGCGTCAGATCTGGGCCAAGATCTCTGAAACGTTTGCTTGTTGATATCTCAAGGACTCCCGGATGATTTGCCCTTATATGATTACTTCCCACAAGTGAAGAACCTGCAAATCCGCCCACTCCCGCCACCGGTTTTAACACCCTTGCGGCAAAACTTACCGAGAGATCTTCATAGACAATCATGACATAACCGTTAATCTTATTGTCTATCCATATATATTTAACAGGTTTTTCCATAGAAGGAGGAATAACCTTTATTATCAGTTCATCTCCAACATGGGGCACATAATCAGGTGAAAGAAGTTCCATTGTATCATTTTTAACTATATACACTCTGTTACCTATATAGGGAGCATAATCTTTTCCGAATATGCTGCATTCTCCTTCTATATCTGTTATTATTGCACTGCCTCGATAGGATTTATAATCTCTGTCAAGAGCTTTACATTCTACGGGAAGAAGGGAGAAAATCCTTGAAAATCTGCTCTCTTTGCTTACTCTTATATGAATGGCATTTACCGCAGTGGCTACAACAGAACTATCATTTCCATAATCTGCTGCAGTAAATCCCGGCCGGTCGGGCTCTGTCAGTTCATTTACAGGTATAAGGACATTACCGATATTATTCCAGCTATTCCCTTTATTTTTAGAAACAGTTATTTCTCCGCCTTCCGTATTCTGAACTTTTATCCAGTATTCACCGGCATATGAAATGGTTGATGTGAATGCCAGCAGGATAAGAACTGATAAGAATTTTGTATACATTTAATCGACTCCTTTTACTGTAGTCGTGACGCGTAACTGGTAACGCGTGACAGGTGGTTTCGTAATGCGTGATGCGTGATGCGTATTTCATCCCAGGGCGTTTAATAAAACGCCCCTACTCGCCATTCACTTTTCACGACTCACGACTCACGACTCTACTCACTATAAAATTCTTTCAGACCATCAAAAAACCTTCAGTATTTTTCTGGCAAATTGTTTACAAAATTTTAACATATATGTTTTTATTTGATTATTAATTTTATGTTATAATAAAGTAGATTTACTGTATGCAGAAATGGAGAGTAAAAATGATAATAAAACAAAAGCTTAATAATCAGACGATAAAACCTCACGTGACCGGTAAAGAAAATCAGGAGAAGAGTGATTTCAATATTAAAGATGTGCTTACTCTTCGTGCTGTAAGAGAAGAAACGTTTGATATACTGAGTGCCTATAGAAATTTCAAGATTGAACAGACAGAAGGAAGAAAGGAGCCATGGTGGGAGGAAGCATCAAATATCTGTCAGGTTCAGGGAGATGTAATAAAAGGATTTGGTATTACAGGCCCTGCTATGATGGCATCTACTTTTGTTTCAGGAGCAGGAGCCATAGGCATGACTGCTCTTGGTGTCAATATACTTAAAGAAGGCTTGAAAGAAAAAGATACATGGAAGACCATAGAAGGTACAACTGCACTTCTTGCAGGTACGTCAGGTGCTGCTGTTACAATTGAAAATACATTGAAAGCCCACAGTTTTGCCAGTCCTGCACTGAAATCCGTGGCAGGTGTGGCGGAAAAAGCCGGCGCAGGTCTCGGTGTGGCCTTCGGTGTTGCAGATATGGTTCTCGGAGGAAGAGAACTTGTAGAAGGTATAAAAGAAAAGAACAGAGACGGTATTGTGGACGGAAGCCTGGAAATGGGTATAGGAGGAGCCTATATAATGTCTTCCCTCGGTATAGGAGGCCCTGTGACAGCAGGTGTTCTTTTAGGTCTCTTTACTTCCAAACTTGCCTATGATTACAGAGAAGAACTCGGCAACCTGGGAAAAAAATTTTTGAATAAGATAAAAGGTGAAGAAAAAAAAGTATGATTATAAAATCCGGCACGTTACAACCGATAACTATAAAATCACAGGAAAAATTGAAATCCGGCGAAATAAATATAAATGATATAAAAGATGAAGTCCATGTCGGGTATAATCTGCCTGAAAGGATTCTTTTGAAATCGGAAGATATTTTAAAGGGTTATAAGGAACTTAAAGAACATCAGACTGAAGATAAAGAACAGCCCTGGTGGGGCGAATTCGCAGATTTCTGCCATGTTCAGGCAGATGTTGTGGAAGGCGCTGGTATGGCAGGGGCAGTTCACGGTGTTTCTGTAATAGGTTCAGGTATCGGAGCAATAGGACTGGGTGCTCTCGGAGTTATGGAATTAAAAGAAGGTCTTTCTAAAAAAGACACTTTGAAGGTTATAGGAGGAACTTCCGCTATATGTGCCGGTGCGGCGAGCGGTGCAGATTTCCTCGGGAATATGATAGAAGGCCACGGACTGCTCGGAACTAAAGGCCATGCAATATCGGGTATGGCAGAGACATCGGCAAAGGTTTTCGGTATAGCCCATGGGACTATTGACGTAGCTCTCGGAGGAAGAGAAGTTATACATGGTATTAAAGAAAAAAACAGAGATAAGATTATAGACGGAGCTCTTGATATTGGAATCGGAAGTACCATGGTAATGGGAGCTCTTGGAATTGGCGGTGCTCCTATGGCTGTTGCTCTGGGAGGATTCTTTGTTACAAAACTGGCTTATAACCACAGAGATGTTATCGGTGAAGCCGGTAAAGAAATTTTAGAGAAGATGAGAGATAAATAAACAGGGAGGTAATTCGTATGATTAATACAGGCAGTGACCCGAATCAATTTTTAATAGCCAACCCTCAGGTGTCTTCACGTAAAAATATTACACAGATACATAAAACTACTGAAAAGCCGGGAGTAATGACCGGTGAAGCCTTAAATAAAAATTTAAAAGCAGTAACGGATTTTTATAGAGAAACCGCTGAATTTACCCCTGTAGATGAAGGAAAAGAAGCTGCAAAAAAATCAGGTGAAAATCTGTCTCAGACAATGACTTCGAGTGTAAGGCAGGAAAAAGAAGCAAAGATAGAAGATAAGAAAAAAGAAGAAGCAGCAGGAATAAAAAAAGAGGAAAAAGCAGAGAAAGAAAGAGAAGTAGAAAATAAGGAAAAGACTGAAGAACCTGAAGGAAAAGAAAATATAGAACAGGGGGAACCGGAAGAAAATATAGAGAAATCGGAAGTGAAAGAACATATAGAAACACCGGAACCGAAAGCGAATATAGAAGAGGCGGAAGTGAAAGAACATAAGGAAACAGAAGAGAAACATGATGGCCATAAAGAAAGTCATGAAAAAGGACATAAACACCATGAGCCTCTATGGGTTGAAGGTTCGGACGTATCTCACCTGGGAGCTGTGGCACTTAACAATATAGCCAAAACTGCCGGTCATGGAGCAGAAGCTCTGTCACATGGAGGAGAAGCAACATCTCATGCAGTGGAATCTGCCACTCACGGAGCAGAAGTGCTTCACGGGGCAAGTCAGAGTACTTCCGCACTTTACGGAGTTACTGCTGCTGCAGCAGGTATAGGCGCAGTTGGTCTTATAGCGAACAGTGTGAGAGAATTCAAGGAAGGTAACAATGTGGCAGGAACCTCTTCTTTAGTGGGCGGTCTGGGCAGTGCAGGTGAAGCAGTTGCAGGAACACTTCATGCCACACATGCTTTCGGCGCAACAGGTGCAGCCATAGCAGGAGTTGCTTCTACGGTAGCAGGAGTTCTCGGAGGAGTTCACGGAGCCATTGAAATAGGCAGAGGTGCAAAAGAAATTTATGACGGTATAAAAGAACATGATAAAGATAAGATTGTAAGCGGAGCTCTTCAGGTAGGAGTCGGTGGCGCTCTCATAGGAGCAGTGGTGACAGGAGGCGTATTGCCTGCAGTTGCAGCAGTGGTAATGGTGGGAGCAAAGATAGCATATAACAACAAAGAAAAAATAGCCGAACTCGGACATAAGGCCAAAGAAACTGTTGTTAAAGTCGGCAATAAGATAGGTGAAACTGCCGGTAAGGTGGGAGATACGATTAAAGAGACATGGAATAATACATTTCACAGGAAAAAAGAACAGATAAAAGAAGATACTACTGACAATAGTGTCTGATGAGTTTGATATGTAATTTTCATGAAAAATACCTCTTTCCTGGTGAAAGGGGTATTTTCTTTTGTAAGCACTTACTATTTACTGCTCTGAAATTCATCTGTAACCCATCTTACCGCTTCATCATATACTGTTTCCGGCGCCATTGTATGGCCTCCTGAAAATTCTATCCATTTTATTTTCCATCCAAGATTCTGCAAAAAATCTCTGTCACGCTGCATCTCATTATAACGAAAATCATCGGGGCTTGCCAGAAGAACAGCTATTTTACCCCCGGGATATGCCGGTTCTTTAAGATATTCTTCATTTATCATACCTGTATTGATTATAACGGCACATATCATATCGGGATATAAAAAAGAAAAAGCATGAGAAGCCATACCGCCTCCCGAAATACCTGAAGCTATAATTTTCTCTCTATCTATCGGATATGCAGGCAATATATCCCTTTTTATTATAGTGGCTATGTCAGTTATTGAAGAATCCAGATCCATTCCGTTACGTCCTATTCTGGAAGCATAAATAATCCATTTGTATTTTTCTGACGTATTTTTCCAGAAATCTATCATACCTGAAGCATCTGCCGATGGAGATAGACCGATAAGAAGAGGATATTTATCCGTTTCAGAAATGCCTGAAGGTAAATAAATAATATAATCGGCAGTATCTATAATACTGGCTGCTTTCTGTGTCGGTGTTGCAGCAACCTGTGTCGTCTGTGACGGGGAAGATGAAGAACATCCTGTAAATAACATAGAGATTCCTGATACAAATAACAAAACATATGTTAACATATTTTAAGGCCTTCTTGCCGGATTTCTGTTCTGAACATATTATACCATATTATTGTGGTGAGTATATAGTTAGTTTCCAGGGATTAAACCCGTTATGCGTTGCGCGTGTCAAATTATACTCCTTTGCATAGGTAATACATTGGGAATTTCAGTAGCCAGCCCCTTCCGAAAACAAATAATCCTCTTACTGATAATTTCGTTCTTCCGGACATATCATATTGAACTCTTACTTATTCACCTACAGGCTTTCAGGACGAATTTCTTTTCTCCAGGGACTGGCCACTGAAATTCTTCAGTGATGTAATTATTTATGCAACAAAGTATAAATTCTGATAAGTATGAAATACACTATAATCCTCATAATCCTCTTTATAATCCTGTAAATTCCTGTGTAAATCCCTGTTTAGAAGGGTAATTTAAGCTCTTTTACGGAAACCTTTTCTTTAAATTTCAAAAACATATCATAAAAAACAGGTAATATAAAGAGAACAAACACCGTGGACGTGAAAAGTCCTCCTATGATAACAATAGCCATGGGTTTTTGCATTTCTGTTCCCTGAAGTTTTGTCACAACAAGAGGAATAAGTCCCAGAATGGCGCAGAGAGCGGTCATGAGTTTCGGCCTCACCCTGTCGACACTTGCTTTTATGATTGCCTCTCTGCCGGTAATTCCATGCTCTTTCATCTCTTTTATATTGGTAAAAAGTACAAGACTGTTCTGAACAGCTATACCCATAAGAGCAATAAAACCTATGGATGAAGGTACATTTAACGAAGTTCCTGTAATAAACATGGCTATAATACCGCCGGCAAGCGCTGCAGGAAGGGTTATCATAATAAGAAGAGTTACGGATATTGAGCCAAGGGTAATATATATAAGGATGAATACTAAAAATATGGCGAAAATTACTGCAAGAGAAAGAGAGCGGAATGCTTTTTCCTGACTTTCATATTCCCCTCCGTATACTACATAATATCCTTCGGGAAGGGTTATTTCTTTATTTATTTTTTCTTTTATGGCTTTAACGACACCTCCTACATTACCTCCTTCTACATTACAGTTAATGGCAATTCTTCTTGTAAGAGCTTCATGTTTTATCGTATTGGGCACATGTGTTTCATATATGCTGGCTATCTGTCCCAGAGGAACCCTTGCGCCGATAGGCGTATCTATGAGAAGATCCTGGAGTTTTTCAGGATCGGAACGGTATTCATCTATGAGTCTTATATAAATTCCATAATTTTTCTTTCCGCTCCATATCTGAGAAACTTCTTCTCCTCCAAGGGCAAGTCTTATATATTCCGAAAGAGAAGCGGCAGTTATACCATATCTTGCAGCTTCTTCACGATTTATATCTATTTTTAACTGAGGTATTTCCGTAGCCTGTTCCATATTAAGATCCGTAATCCCCGGGATTCCTTCCATTACTTCTCTTATTTCTTTCCCTTTTTTTATAAGTAGAGACAGATCATCACCAAAGACTTTCACACTTACCGTAGAAGGAGTTCCTGCAATACTTTCTTCTATTCTCATTGTAAAAGGCTGCATGATGGCAACTGCTATGCCGGGTATTTCATTGACCCTGTGCCTCAGTTCATCCACTATTTTTTCTCTGCTTCTCTGTCTTTTTGCAGGAGGTAAGAGGTTAGCATGTATTTCAGTTGTATTTATTCCTATGGGGCACTCGGATTCTTCCGCTCTTCCCACAGTGCTTATAACATCCGTTACTTCAGGAATATCATGGAGTATCTTCTCTACAAGACCTGACAGTTTTATTGCTTTCTGAAGGGATATATCGGAAGGCATGTTAATTGATAAAAATATGGCACCTTCATCCACCTCAGGTATGAATTCCGTGGGAAGAAAAACAGATGATGAAAGAATGGCTATGACCGTTATTAATGCAACTCCGATAAAAATTTTCTCTCCTGCCAGGACTTTTCGGAGAATAGAGGTATAAAATGTTTTTAATTTTACTGTGATTCCGGATTCTTTTTCTTCTCCTCTCTTTTTTAAAAGATAGGAGCAGAGTACCGGAGTGAGTGTGAGAGAAAGTAAAAATGCTGCAGCCATAGAAGAACATACTGCAAAGGCAAGAGGTTTAAACATTTTTCCCTCGAGACCTCCAAGAATAAAGAGAGGAAAAAATACGGAAATTATTATAAATGTAGCTGCAGTAGTAGGTTTCCTCATTTCTTTAACACTGTTATAAATAACATGTAACAGCGGCACATGCCTGTTTTTCTCCTCTGAAAGACGGCGCACCGCATTTTCCACATCTATTATCGATGCATCTACAAGAAGGGTTATGCCGATGGCAAGACCTCCCAGAGACATGGTATTAATAGAAAGTTTTGCAAGATACATTAAAAGAAATGTTATTATAACGGATACGGGTATAACAAGAGCTACAATAAAGGAACTTCTTATTTCTCCCAGGAATACGATAAGAACGAGTATTACAAAAAAAGATCCTTCAAGTATTGCTTTCTGTACATTATGAAGGGCACTTTCTATGAGTTCTGTCTGGTCATAATAGGGGATTATTCTGTAACCTGCAGGCAGGGTGGAATTTATTTCCTGAATATGTTTTTTCAATTCTGCAATTGTAGTAACAGTATCTGAGCCGAACTGTTTTACAACAGTACTTGAAACGGTTTCTTCTCCGTTTCTTCTTACAATCCCTCTTCTTATAGCCTGGCTGTCTTCAACGGAACCGACATCGCGAAGAAGAATCGGTATTGATTTTTTTCTTACTCCCACCACTGACAGTGCCAGATCCTGGATTGATTGTATTCTGTTATTCTGGCCGTTTATGATCATTTCAGTCGGCCCCATAGATATAAAACTGCCGGAAGCTCCTTCGTTTGATGCTATTACAGCCCTTTCAATATCCGAAAGGGTGAGATTTAATGACTGTAATCTGTAAGGATCTACAAGAACCTGATATTGCCGGAAATATCCGCCCATATTTATCACTTTTGAAATATTCGGTGATGTCATAATCTGATATTCCAGTTGAAATTCTGCAAGCTCACGAAGTTCTGTCAGTTCCTCCGGTGTTTCATGAGGCCCTTCAAGGGTATACTGAAAAATCTCCGACAGTCTTGTCGTTATACTTCCTATGACGGGATTTTCCGTGCCTGCAGGAAAAGAAGGCATGACCTGTGAAAATTTCTCTGTTACAAACTGTCTTGCCAGATAGTAATCCGTATTGGAGGAAAAACTTACTGTTACTGCCGAAAGTCCAGGTATTGTCGTAGAGCGTATCCCTGTTACACCGGGAAGACCGTTCATTGCAGTCTCTACAGGTCTTGTAATGAGAAGTTCCACTTCTTCCTGTGCCATGGATTTGTTTTCTATAAGTATATTGAAAATAGGAAGGGTAAGATCGGGAAATATGTCATTCGAAAGTTTCGTATAGGACATAATGCCTGTCAGTATTGCCATGGCAACTATAAAAATCACAAGCACCCTTTTTTGAAGAGAAAAATGAATTACTTTTGTGATAAAAGAATCCGGCCGTTCCAGGTCACTGTTATTCAATAATTACACCTTCCTTACTGCTCTCGTGACGCGTAACGCGTAACGGGAGGAAAACCTTTATTACATGCTTATGCTCGGGTTAGTAAATCGTGATGCGTGATTTCACCACTCAGGATTGTAAGAAAAATAACTCCGGAAAATTATTAGAACGATTAGTATCCTCGCGTCACGCGTCACGCATTACGCGTCACGATATAAACTGTAAATATGATGTACTTTTTCCTGACAACTCCTTGCTGGTCACTGCTCACTGCTCACTGTTTAATGCTGGCACCCTCCTTTAAGAGCTTCGCTGCTTGCTGCGGATCGTAATTCAAAAGCACCTTCTATGACAACCTCTTCTCCCGGAGAGAGACCTTTTTTTATAACATATTCTTTGTTTCTCAGAAGTTCTGCTTCAACTTCCCGTCTTTCATAGGTATTTTCTTTATCTTTCACTGCAATAAAAATAATTTTTTCCCCTTCATCATCCAGAACTGATGACGAAGGCAGTATCAGGCCCGGTGTTTCACCTGTTTTTATCTTTGAGTTGACTGTCATACCGGGTTTGAGCAGGTTCTTTCTGTTGTCGAAGGAAAATCTTATGTCAAATGTTCTTGTTTCCTGATGGAACGTATTGCTTATATAGAAAATTTTTCCTGTAAATATCTCTCCCTGATAGGCAGAAGTTGTTATCTCAACAGTCTGTCCTGTTTTTACTTTTGTGAAATCCTTTTCATAGATTTCACTGTCTATCCAGAGGCTTGAACTATCGAGCACTTTAAAAATAATGGTGTTTGTATATATAAATTCACCTGTATTTATATTTCTTTCCAGTATATATCCATTTATGGGAGAGAATACAGGAAGTTCTCCTCCTGTGTAATTACCGGCATTCTCCGGTGTTATACCGAAGGTCGCCAGTACTGCTAACGCTCTCTCATATTCAATCTGTGCTTCTTTATAGGAGGATTCCGCCTGCTGCAATTCATGAGCACTGTTCAGGTCCTGACTGTATATGGTTTCTTCTCTTTTCATCTGATGTCCTGTTATATCAAAGTCTGTTTTTGCTTTTTGAAATTCTGAAAGTGCCTGTTTATATTCTTTTTCTGCTTCTGTATATTTCGCATTTACTGCCTGCAATTCTGCATTGTCTCTTACACCTCTGTCATAAACGGACTCTTCTCTTTCCATTATGCCTTTTGCTATATCCATTGCGGTTTTTGTCTGAGTAACAGATGCGGAAGCATTTTCATATTCCGTCTGAACAGAGAGAAATTCTTTTTTTGATATTATTCCTGCTTTATATAATTTTTCACCTCTCTTCAGCTCTTCCTCTGATTTTACCAGGTTACTTTTTGCCCGTATATATTCACTTTCTGCCTCTGCAAAATTCATCTTTGCCTCATCAAGTGGCTTTTTACCGAATTCCCCTGTTTCTTCTATGGCTGTTATCTTTTTAAGTTCTGCCGAAGCAGATTTAAAATTTGCCTCTGCAGATTTTACATTTTCTTTCGCTGTAATAAATTTCGTTTTCCTGTCTGCCAGTTCTTCTTTTTTTGTTTCATAGGGAGGACCTGAAAAGGCTCCTGTCTTTGCCAGTTCTTTTTTTATTCTCAAATTTTCTGCTGCTACCTTTACCTTCTGAACTCCTCCCTGTAAATCTGCAATTGCTCTGGCCAGATCGGAACTGGATATAATAGAAAGAAGATCACCTTTATGCACATAATCTCCTAAATTTACTCTGATCAGTTTCACTTTCCCTCCCGTAACAGGAGTTATATTCACCAGAAGATTGGAATTCGCTATTACTTCTCCTATAGTTTCCATATAAGAAGGTACACGGGACGATTCTATTTTTTTTGTTTTTAAACC
>JBEHWO010000120.1:0-16735 GCA_040217695.1 Vulcanimicrobiota bacterium
GATAGTTCTGCAGATAAAGAGGGTGTGTCGTATAAACAGGATCATAGGCCCATGAAAAATCTTCCGGAAGATCAAGGAATAGATGTTTCTTTACATATTCTTTATAACGGCTGTTAAGATCTCATTCAGGGTTTTCATAAATTGAATATTCAAAGAGACAGTCATTTATAATACGTCTGTACCAGTAGCAATTTTTAAGTCTGTTCTGGGAGAGAAATGTTTTTATGACTTCTTCGGAAATATTAAAATATTCTCCGAGCCACTCTTTATCACTCATAAATTTCTGGAATATGCAGGCCATGCCTTCTTTAAAGTAATCAGGTTCGCCTGTGCCTATTATGAATGACGGGGTCTGAATAAAGCAGTTATGGAGAGCATGACCGAATTCATGGTAGAGAACTTCATACCAGTTATAACCTTCCTGGGGATTGGCAAGAACCCTTACGTCTTTTCCTACTTCCAGTGTAACACTCATGCCTCCGTAGGGAATATCACAGTATTCAACCCTTATAGGCAGGTTTCTGGTAGATAGTTTGAATTTTTTGAATAAATGTTCTATTGATTTGATTATTCCTTCTTTGGGAAATAAACTGTCTTTCAGAGATGACAGATATTTATACTGGTAATATTTAATATCCCACAGGTAAACCTTATCTGTAGAGAGTTTTTCCTTGCAATCTTCAACCAGTTTTTTATATGGTTCTTCCGTAAGATTTAAAATCTGATCGAATAATGTGAAAATTGTTTCTTTATCCAAATCTTCCAGGAAAAAACACAGTTCTCCGTAATGTTTATAACCGAGAGGTTTTACTTTTTCATTCCTGAGACTGCAAAGCAGAGCGGTTTCGCTTTCAATTTCTTTACCCAGGCCTGTAAGTGCTCGCCATGCCGATTCCCTCTGTTTCCTCTTATCTTCTTTTTCAATTATATTATAAAGGGTACCTCTGTCATATGGTTGTCCGTCGATTTCCGGGGTAAAATTTATAATCTGACAATCCAGTTTGTTTTTCAATGCAAACACTTCAGGCTCGGAGGAAACTCTCGCACTCAGAAACTCCTGTTTGAGTAATTCTAATTTTCTTTTGAGTAATCTGTCCTCTACTTTTGGCAACCAGTCTTCTACTGTAAAACGATATTCAGGGTTAAGCAGGATCATGGATCTTTCTTCATCTATAATATTCGGATCCTTATATGCCATCTTTAAGATTTGATTCCAGTAAGAAGCCGACCTCTGTTGAAAATTATCCTGTAATTCTCTTTCAATCTTATCAACCAGATTACTCAGGTCTTCCTGGTTATTAATCTGAATTTTCAACATCATCCCCCCTATCAGGTACTGTTAAACTTTTTTCAATACTTATGAAGAATTTCATTTTAGCATATAGATAAAAAATTTACAATATAAATAGGGTACAAAAAAAATAAGCAGAGTTTCTACCCTGCCTGTTTTTCTATCAAATCGGTGTTATGAGTTTCAGTTACCAGGTTATGGCAGTTCTCATTCTGTCTTCTATTCTGTCAATCTCAAGATTTATCTCTGAGAGTCTCAATCTTACATCTTCTTTCCAGTAACCTGTTTCATAATAATTATCTCCGTTTTCAAGATCGTTACTGTAACGGAGGGCTTCTTCTCTGAGTTCATAGAGTCTATTTTTAAGTGTTTCAAATTCTTCTTTTTTCTGTCTTATCTTTTCATTTTCTATCCGCTCTGTTTCTTCTCTGTCTGCTTTTTCTGTTTCTATTCTGCTGTTTACATCCTGCAGTTTTTCCTCTATATCGGCTTTGCTGTCATCATCTGTAGCTTCTGCAAGCTCTGATTCCAGAGCGTTTTTCTCATCATTTAAACTTTCCAGATTATTGTCATGAGCTCTCAGGGCAGAATTCTTCTGTTCTTCAAGCTGTGAAAGCTTTTCTTCCGGATCCAATCCTGCTGACACGTCTCTGTTTCCGCCCAGATCATTCCAGGCAGTGTCAAGTTTATTAAATATTTCTTTGAAATCCTGTCTGTCTTTCTGAAAATCCTCTTTTTCTTCTTCCTGTCTTAACCTTTCTTCTTCAGGCTGTGCTATGCTGGCAAGTTTATTTGCATCTGATATAAAGGGATCTATGTAATTATACAGGTCTCCGTCCAGTATTGCTTTATCGGAATCCCAGAGAAAAGAACTGACATCATTAATATCCCTCGTTCTTCCGAATGGTATTTCTACAGGACTGCTCCAGGGCATTTCTCTCGTATTGCTCCATGGTATTTCTACGGGGGCGGACCATGGATTTTCTATCTGATTGTTCCATTGAATTTCCCTGGGGCTGCTCCATTGAAATTCTCTCGGGCTGTTCCATTGAAATTCTAAAGGATTGTATCTCGGTGTCGAAAGATGTTTTATGTGAAAATTATCCATTATATACTCCTCCTTGAAAAACTTTTATTCTAATTATTTATATAATACATGGAAAATCTTAAAAAAATCTTAAAAAAATCTTAAAATTCTTTGAAATTTTTATATTTTCCCAATCCATTACAGATATTTTTTTAATTTTTCTATTAATTCTTTCTCTCTAATCTGGTGATATGATATGTATTATTGCTGCAGAAGCCCATATATCATATTTATTATCTTTAAGAAATTTCTCCAGAACAGTTATGTTTTTAGGATTTGAAAATTCTCCCAGTGTCCGGATAGCTTCTGTTCTTACATTATAATTTTTGTCTTCAAGGGTTTTTACGATAAGATCCTGCATTTTTATAAGTTTTAATTTCCCTGCAGCATTCAACGCAGATGCCTTCACGTCGGAATTACTGTCTTTAAGAGCAGCAGAAAGAATTCCTGTGACAGAATTATTGCCCGTCCTGCCTATAGAATCCATGACTGCAATTCTCACCGCCGGGTTTTTATCAACTGCATATTTTTTTAATATTTCCAGTGAACTGTTATGTTTTATGCATCCCAGGGCTTTTATTACGTCAATTTTAAAAGCTTCTTTTTTTAACATTTTTTCCAGAGACGGCACTGAAGAAGGTGAGCCAATTCTTCCAAGAGCTTCTATTGCCGCATAAACAACCCATGTGTTTTCATCTGACAGGCTTTTCTCGAGAAGCGGTAAGGCGGAAGCATCTCCTGTCTTTCCCAGGGCTATAGCCGCTATGGAGCGTACTCCGGGATTTTTATCTTTAATGGATTTTTTTGCAAGGTTTATATTATTTGTAAACATAATTTCTTTTAAAGCCGAATCAATAAAACATCTTACTAAAGGATCTTTATCTTTTGATACATTTTTCAGCGCCTCTATTGAAGAAGGGAGATGAAATTCCAGTAAAGCCCTTGCTGCAGTGACTCTTATCTCCGGATCTTCGTCTTTTAATGACTCTTCAATCATAGAAACTACCATAGAATCTTTCGTTTCTGCCAGAGCCTGTATGGCAGCACTCCTTACAGAACTGTTCCTGTCGTCAAGATATCTTTCCAGCAGAGGTATAATAGAATTATCCTTATGTTTTCCCAGGGCAATAAGGGCCTCTCCTTTTACTCTTATATCATTATCTTTCAGTGCCTGTTGAAGCAGGAATATACAGCCTTTGTCCTGAAGGTTCCCCAGTACGCCCATTAAAACAAGTTTTTTGTTTATATCAGCTTTATAAATATTTGTCTTCAAAATCTGCCAGCATTGATTTTCTATATCTGCAGCAGATAATAATGTTGCAGTAATTACTATCAGTATAAAAATACAGATTTCTTTCTTCAAAGGTTATTCTCCTTCTGGGTTATTGTAACATGTGTGACGCGTCACGCGTTACTGCCTTATTCGTAAGCTTTCTTTATTACGTCTTCCGACGGCACTCCGTTCTCACGATATACTATTTTACCATTAATGTCCACCAGAATATTCAGCGGAATATACTGTACTTTATAAGCAGTAGCAGTCTTTCCTTCAGGATCGAGTAATGTATTATACTTGATGCCTTTTGTCTTTACAGTTTCCTCTATAGTTGATTTTTCTTCACCGCAGTTGATTGAAAGTAGCTCTATCTGTTTTCCTTTATAACTCTCATATAATTTGTTTAATTCAGGAACCTCCTGAATACAGGCTCCTCATCCGCCTGACCAGAAAACAATATGAACTGCTTTTTTGCCTCTTAAACTATGGAGTTCGACTGTCTTCCCCGACATATCAGTCAGAGAGAAATTAAGAGCCATATTACCTTTCTCGACTCCTTCTGTCCCCTGAACTGTTTGTGTCTGAGAAACCGGAGCAGTCGGAGCAGTTGTCTCTGTTTTCTGCCCCTGACAGCCGGCAAGCATAAGAATACATAACAATATAAATAATTGTCTCATATGTCTATCACCTCCCCGGTTCAAAATATAAATATTTCTCCCGTCACGCGTCACGCGTCACATGTGACGAATTAATTAATGAATATATTTATAACTTCTATGATAACCATATATGTCCTTCATTATAAATATAAAAAGTGAGGAGGATTTTGCATTACTCTGAAGAAATTATGAACTTTCATTTTTATAAAAGCTGGTGATTTTGTTGGCAGAAAAAGAGATACCTTCAGTATCTATAATAGTACCCACTTACAATGAGAAAGATAATCTTCCCGACCTTGTAAAGAATATATTTTCTGTTGTGAAAAAAGATAAATTTGACCTGGAAATTGTCATTGTTGATGATAATTCGCCTGACGGAACGGGTGATGTGGCCAGGAAACTGGGGGAAAAATATTCACTTCAACTTGTGACCAGACCTGAAAAATCAGGACTCTCCTCGGCAGTTCTGGATGGTATAAAAAGCGCAAAAGGTGATATTATCGGTGTTATGGACGGAGATTTAAGCCATGACCCTGTTATTATACCTAAAATGATAGATGCCATAGCAAGGCAGAAAAATCAGCTTGTAGTAGGCAGCAGATATATTAAAGGAGGAAAAATAGAAAACTGGCCTCTTGCACGAAGAATAATTTCCTGGGTAGCAGTATTGATTGCTTTCCCTTTTACCGGGGTAAAAGACAGAACATCCGGTTACTTTTTCTTTAAACGGGATATACTGGACGGAGTAACCCTTGACCCAAGAGGATTTAAAATAGGACTTGAAATTATGGTAAAGGGAAATTATAAAAGATGGAAAGAAATTCCATATACGTTTAAGAATCGTACCACAGGTAAGAGCAAAATGAATTGTGATGAAGTAAAACATTATCTGTCCCAGTTAAGAAGTTATATCTTTTATAAAAAACAGCTTACTACAAAAGATTGATACCACTTCGCTGAATACGTATTGTAGGGCACTTGGTACCGTAACAGATAAATTTATATTAGAATCGTCACGCGTTACGCGTAACGCGTGACGGGGGAGGAACCGGTATTTATATACTGTGTCATATTGTTTGCCGTCTCAGATAGTGAAATTAATCCTGTTCAAAATTAATTTTATATGATATAATAAAAAATTACAGCGATTACAATGATGAAAAAATCAGGAGAATTTATATGATGCTTATCAGATTGGTTATAATATTATTCAGGGTGTTAATAGTATTGATCCGCTTTTTATGGAGAATAATAAGACGGAGAAACAGAAAGTCCAGAATCTGGTAATTTAAAGAGCTTTTATCGACAATCCCCGCTTCATGCCCCGCGTCACGGGTCACGACTGTTTAATTAATATTCTCTCGTTCAGAGTCATATTGTTTGATTACCTCATGTCGTTACTTCGGAAGGTTCTTCCGGTTCAAGTATGACTGATTGACTGACCAGTTTTTTTCTTAACATATCAGTCGAGAGAGCAGACGGCTCTGTTTTTTCCTGAATGGAGAGAGCAGCCCCGGTACCGACTGCCTGCCCCATGGCCATAGACGTAGCCTGAACCCTGGCAGAAGCATGGGCACGAAAGGTTGCTGAAAAACATTTACCTGTAATATACAAATTGGGTATTTTATCTGCAATGAGAGCATAATAAGGTATACCGTAAAACCCTTTCCCTCCGACTTCTTCAGATTCTATTCCGCTTCCTTCGGGACGATGAATATCTATGGGAAATCCTCCAAGTGCTACTTCATCGGGAAATCTCCGTCCATGGATGAGATCGTCTTCTGTTAAAACATATTTCCCATGTATCCTCCTGACTTCTCTTATACCCAGAAGGGGAGCTTCTCCAGAAATTTTTGCATCTTTGAAAGGTCTTAATTTTTTTTTCAAAAAATTAAATATCTCATACATCTGACGCCGTCCTTCTCTTTCCGCATAAAGAATATCCAGCGGGTCAGATGGGTCTATATCATTTATTCTTGTACTGTTTACTCCTATTTCATCTTCTTCCATGGTCTGATAGAAGAGTATCCTGTCTCTGGGAACCTTTAACCTGGCACCTTTCCATTCATTGAAAAAACCCGAAACACCGAGACAGGGTATGTCTTTCAGCCTGTCAAAGAGTGTTTCCTTATGAAAATTATCTCTCTGTTCCGTCATAGTATCTATTATTTCTTTTATGTTTACATTTCTGATTTTAAATATAAGAGTTACCGGCTGAACTCTGTCATTACGACCTGCTTCGAAATCATTCCCTGCTCTGGAGGCAAGTACGCCTTCTCCGGAAGCATCAATGAATATCCTGCCGCTTATATGAAAGCTGCCTCTGTTATTTTCAAGCATTACTCCTTTAATTCTTCCGTTCTCCATGACAGGTTTAATGAAATAAGTATTAAATAAAGGAGCCACTTTGGAATTTTCAAGTAACAGGAGAAGAATATATTTCAGTTTATCCGGGTTATTGGGAGTTACCGAATAGGCTACTCCTATGGTATCTCTGATATGGCCGTGACTGCCTCCTATGGAAATTAAATTTTGAATAATTTCCTCTGCTATACCTCCGATAATTTTATGTCCTTTTTTACCGTGGAATGTGAGCATACTGTGAACCCATGCACCCGTTGCCATACCGCCCGGGTAACCGCACTTCTCCACAAGCAATGTTCTGGCACCGTTCCGTGATGATGCAAGAGCTGCACATACACCGCTCAGCCCTGCGCCTATTACTATTACGTCATAATATCTGTCCGGATTTCTGTCATTTATATTCATATTCTCTTTTTATAAATTCTTTTTTGCCTCTTCTATTTCTTTCCATGCTTCCTCTATAAGTTTTTTCTCTTCTTCCAGTTGTTCCCAGTTATATTCAAGGAGTTCTCTTTTCTCCTCAAGGGCGCTGTTTACACTTTCCATAAGGGTCTGCCTCTCATGTTCAAGCTGTTCTCTCTCAACCTGCATACTCTTTCTGGCCTCTTCAAGACGTTCCCATCCTTCTCGGAAGCTTTTTCTCTGCTCTTCCATGTCTTCCGGGGCGCCGCCTGGTTTCATTGCTTCTATTTCCTGTCTTTCCTGTTCAATTACTATTCTGGCTTTTTCAAGTTCTTCCCACTGTTTTTCCTGTTCTTCCAGGACAATTCTTGAACTCTGTACTATTCTCTCTTTTTCTTTTTCTATTTCAGCCTTTTGTTTTTCCAGTTCATGGAGCTGCCGTTCGATTTCTTTCCATTCATCTTCTCCATGAGGTGAAGCCGGAAGACCTGTTGACATAGAAGCTTTTGCCTCCAGTTCTTTCCATGAGCGTTCCAGTTCGGCTTTTTCTTCGTAAATCTCTCTTTTAACCTGTTCCAGATAGGTCCAGCTTCTCTGCTGCTCTTCCATACCTCTCGTACCATGGAGTATTCTGGATTTTTCCAGTTCTATTTCAAGATCTTCTCTTTCCTGTTTTAATAACTGCTTTTCATTTTCAATAGATTTCCAGTTTTCTTCGATGAGTTTCATCTGTTCTTCTATGTTTTTATCAGATGCCACGGATGTCTGTGATTTTCTCTCTTCCATGTCTTTTCTCTGTTGTTCTATCAAGCTTTTCTCTTCATATATTTCTTTCTTTACCTGTTCCAGATATGCCCAGGTTCTTTTCTGCTCTTCCGTAAAAGCCTTTGTATCTTCCTGTATTTTATTTCTGTCTTTATTTATTTTTGCTTTTTCTCTCTCAACTTCTTCTTTTAATGCCTGCAACTCTTTACGCTGTTTTTCAAATTCTTCCGATATGTCCGAATTACCGCCTGATTGCATTCTGAACAGTTCCTTTTCCTGTTCAAATTCCTGTCTTTCTTCTTCTAACTGTGCTTCTTTGTATTCCAGCAATTCCTGTTTGTCTTTGCAGGATTCCTCCACATTTTTCATTAATTCTTCTTTTTTTCTTTCCAGTTCTCTTCTTTCAATTTCAATAGCCTGCCATGCTTCTTCCAGTTCCTCTCCGCCCGTTTTATCCGATGGTTTTTCTTTTAAATCTTTCTGTCTTTCCCTTTCTTTTTGAAGTTCTTCCGAAATCTTTTCTTTTTCTTCCTGTAATTTTTTGATATTTTCCTGTAAAATCAGTCTCTCATGTTCACTTTCTTCTTTTAACTTTCTCTGTTCTTCTTCCAGTTTATTCAATAATTCCCTGGCATCAATCTCTGCTTTCCCGGAGATTTTTTCTTCTTCTATTTTCCCAAGATTTACCTCTATTTCTTTGCTCTTTTCTTCCAGTTTTTCTGCCTTTTCTTTCAGATTTGCTTCAAACTTTTCCAGTTCTGCCTTTTTCTCCAGGAGTTCTTTGCCAAATGTTTCTTTATCTCTCTGTAATTCTTCCAGTTCTTTCTGTTTCTTTTCTTCCAGTTCTTCCAGTTTAACTTTACTTATTTTAAGACTCTCTTCCTTTTCTTTCAGCATTCCTTCAAAATTTTCCAGTTCTGTCTTTTTCTCCAGGAACTCTCTGGAGAATTTTTCTTTATCTTCCTTTAATTCTATTACTTCTTTTTTATTTTCTTCTTCCGCTCTGCATTTGAGTTCTTCAGCCTCTTTTTTTACATGTTCAAGTTCCCCTGCAAGTTTTTTCTGTTCTTCCGTCCAGGCATTCTTTTCTTGTTCTAATTTTTTTATATTTTCTTCCCATGCCAGTCTTTCTTTATCATACTGTTCTTTTAACAGTACCTGTTCTTTTTCCAGTTTTTCCTTATCTCTCTTTAAATTATTCAGATTTTCCCTTATCGCCTTATCCATATTTATAATGGCTTTTTCTTTTTCTTTTTCCAGTTCGATTTTTTTATCTTCCAGATATCTTCTGTTGAAATCGATTTCTTTTTTTTCTGATTCTATTTTGGTTAATCTGGCAATAATTTCATTGTTTTTATCTTCAATGATTTTTTCTCTATCTTTTAACTTTAATTCCAGTTTTTCCAGTGAATAGTTTTTCTCTGCAAGGGATTTTTCCTGTTCTTCCTTTTCTTTACTCCCTTGCCATTTTTCATAATCCAGTTGTTTCTTTGTATCTTCAATATATTTCTTATGTTTCATTACTTTGGCGGCAAGCTCTTTCTTGCCTGCTTCGAGCTGTTTCCGTTCTTCTTGCAGTGCATTATTTCTTTCTATGGTTTTTTCGTTGAAAATCTTTCTCTCATGCTCTAACTGCATTATTTTATCATCGAGAGATTTTTTACTTTCTTCTTTTATTTTTTCAAATTCCATCCTGTTCTGTTCCAGTTTTCTCTCTCTGTATTCCAGTTCTTTCTGTTCCTTTAACAGGTTCCCCTTTTCTGAAAGCAGGAATTTTCTTGTATTTTCAAGGTTTTCTCCGCTTTCTTTTTTCTTCACTTCAAAATCCAGTTTTTCTTTTTCCAGATCCTTCCTTTTTTCTTCCAGTTGTTTTTCATATTCCAGCTTTTCATTATTAAATTCCCATCTCTGAGCCTCAATATCTTTTTTACTATCTTCAAGGTATTTTTTTTGTCTTTCAATGTTCAGAGCCTGTTCATTTTTCTCGTATTCCAGTGCTTTAAACTTTTCGTTGAGATTTTCCTTTCTCTCCTTCATGTAAGACTCAAATTCCCTTTTTTTCTCTTCCAGTTCTTCTTTTTCTTTTAATATAGTTCTTTCCTGGCTTTCTTTATCCAGGCTGAATTTCCATATATCATAATCAAGCTGTTTCTTTCTGGCTTCCAGTTCTATTTCTTTTGATTCTATTGATTTATTGAACTGAGCTTTTTCTTCTTCAAGTTTATCTCTGACTCTGGCCATGGTTTCTTCCTGGTCTTTTCTTTTACTTTCAAGTGCCTTCCTTTCATAGTCCAGTTCTTTTTTACTGTCTTCCAGGAATTTCTTATGTTTGTTTATTTTAGCTGCCAGATCTTTCTTGCTGAATTCGAGTTGTTTTTTTGTATTTTCAATTTCTTTCTGTCCTTCTTCTTTTTCCTTTTGAAAGGTAAATTGTCTGCTTTCCAGTTCCTTCTGCTCAAACTGCAGGGTATGTCTTGTTTTCTCCGCTTCTTCATTGAATTTCTTCTTATCTTCTTCCAGAAGCTGTTTTTTTGTTATAAGTTCTTTGAACTGTTTTTCTTCTTCCTGTCTGGCAAGTTTCTTTGAATGTTCCAGTTCTGCATATTTTCTGTCCAGATCCTTCTCTGATTCTTCTTTTTTCTTTTCCAGTTCCCATTTTTCATATTCTATTTGCTTTTTACTATCTTCCGAGGTTTTTTTGTGACCGGCTATTTTTGCTGCGAGATCTTTTCTTTCCACTTCCAGTTTTATAGAGGCTTCATGGAGTTCTTTTTTCTTTTTGTCAATTTGTTCTTCATGAGATTTTTTTTCAAGATAAAATTGTTTTTTACCTTCTTCCAGATTTTTTTCCAGTTTTTCCAGTTTTTTCTGTGTATTCAGGAAGTTTTCTTCAAATTTCTTTTTATCACAGTCTAATTTTCTGTAATGCTCCTGTATGATTACATCTGCTTCTGATACTATGTTATTTTTTCTTTTTTCCAGTTCCTCATGTTCTTTTCCAATGAAAAATTTCTCTTTTTCCAGATCTTCAAAATTTTTCTTCAGTTCTTTTCTTTCTCCTTCAAGTTTTTTTCTTTCTTCTGCTATCTGTTTCCAGCTGAATTCAAGAGCTATTTTCTGCTCTCTCATTACGGCTGTTCCTTCATCTGACAGGAGTTTTTTATCACTTTCTATAGTCAATTTATCCTGTTCCAGATTTTTCCTGGTTACGTCCAGTTCCATTTTGAGCTGTGTAATTTCTGCTTTTTCCGCCGCAATTTTGCTTTCGAATTCTTTCTTCTGGATTTCCAGGTAATTAATCTTATCTTCCAGTTCTTTTTCCTTTGTTGCGAAGTCCTGTTCTTTTAATTCAAAATCCTTGCCCCTGCTATTTATCTGTTCCTCTAATTCTCTTACTCTTATTTCCAGTATATCCCTGTCTTCCGTTAACCTGTTTACCAGTTCGTCTTTTTCCTGTGTTACCCGGTTTATCAGTTCATCTTTTTCCTGTGTTACACGGTTTGTCAGTTCATGTTTTTCCATCTCCAAGCGGTTTATTATGTCATCTTTTTCTCTGTTTAATTCATGCAGTCTATCCTGAAGTTCACCTGTTTTTCTGGTATTCTGCAGATCCAGGAGCTGTCTTTCTTCTAAAAGTTGCTGTCTTAATGTTTCCAGGTTTCTGTTTTCTTCTGTTACCCTGTTTTTTTCCTGTTCCAACAGTTCTTTTTCTTCTTTAATTTGATTCAGGGCATCATTAATATTCTTTTTCTGGTCGCCGAGATTTGCCTGAAGCATTTCTCTTTCTGTTTCCAGTTGTTTTTTATCCAGTTCCAGCTGTCTTTCTTTTTCTTCCAGGCGCTGTCTCTGTTCTTCAAGGGGTTTTTGGGCAGTTTCATAGAGGTTATTTCTTTCTTCTTCCAGTTTCTCTTTTTGCTGTGAAAATTCCTTTGCATCATCTTCGATCTGCTGTTTTTTAGTTGTCAGATCTTTCTTTTCTTCTTCCAGTTGTTTCCAGCTTTCTTCCAGGAACTTTCTTTTTTCTTCCAGGTCATGTTCAACACGATCAATTAATTTCTTTTTTTCTTCTTCCAGTTCAGCCAGTTTACCGTCCAGTTGTTTCCATCCTTCTTCAAGCTTATCTCTTTCTTCCTGTATATGTGCTTCCAGTTCTTTTTTGTGTGCTTCAAATGTTTGAATGTCCTGCTGTAATCTGGCAGTTTGTATATTTATCTGTTCCGCCTGTTCCTGCATATAGGACATATCCTGAGGAAGCTGGCCTGATACTCTGGAAGGAATCTGAGAAACAGGCGGAAGAGCCTGTGATTTCGGTTGTTCTCTCTGAGCAAATTTCTTTTCTTCATCAAAGGCTTTTCTTCTGTCAAAGCCTCCTCTTTCACCCTGTACCCTTCTGGCCTGGTCTTCTGATAATATCTCACTTGCAGGTTTTAATGAAAATTTCGGTCTCTGAACATTGCCGTCTCGAGGTTTGAATAAGTTTCCCGATGATCTCCTGGCGAATCGTCTGGGTTGTTTCGGATCATTCTCCTCCACCAGACAGTCCTCCTCTCGTTAAGAAATAAAGGCTGGAAATAACCTCTAACACTTAGACATTTTATGTAAACTTCCTTCTATCTATAGCATTTTATTATAAAAAATCACAGGATTTTTTGCTGTAAGATACATGGCAGATTGAAAAATCTTTAAGAAGTGAGTCGTGAGTCGTGAGTCGTGAAAAGTGAAGAGTGAAGAGTAGGGGCGAACCGTGTTCGCCCGGTACCGGTGAAAACACGCATTACGCATCACGCATTACGAAACACCCGTCACGCGTTACGCGTCACACGTCACGATTATAACTCATCACCCATCATATATTCATCCCTATATGTTCTGCTACCGTATATATGTCTTTATCGCCTCTTCCTGATAGATTTATTACCATAATTTCATTTTCCTTCATTGTTTCAGCTATTTTCATACCTTCTGCTATGGCATGAGAACTTTCCAGAGCAGGAATAATTCCCTCTTTCTCACTTAAAAACCTGAATGCATTCAGTGCTTCTCTGTCGGAAACAGAGCGATAACTGACCCGTCCCGTATCTTTCAGATAACTGTGTTCGGGGCCTATGCCGGGATAGTCCAGACCTGCAGAAATAGAGTAGGATTCCAGAACCTGTCCGTCAGAGTCAGATAATAAATAGCTCCTTGAACCATGCAATATCCCGGGCTTCCCCAGTGAGAGTGTTGCCGCATGACAGCCCGGTTCCATTGATGTTCCTCCACCTTCTGCGCCTATTAATTTCACTGTCTCATCCTGAATAAACTCGTGAAAAATTCCCATTGCATTACTGCCTCCTCCCACACATGCCACTATATAATCGGGAAGATTTTCGCCGGCTTTCATTAGCTGTTCTCTTACTTCCTGTCCTATAATGGATTGAAAATCTCTGACCATGAGAGGATAGGGGTGAGGGCCTACGGCAGACCCTATGAGATAATAGGTGCTCTCTACATGTTCAACAAGATCCATTATTGCCTCGTCTACGGCATCTTTAAGGCCTTTTCCTCCTGATTTCACTGATTTTACTTCCGCTCCCAGCAGTTTCATGCGAAAAACATTCATTTTCTGTCTTTCTATGTCTTCTGCTCCCATATATATGACACATTCCATACCGAATCTTGCTGCTACAGTGGCCGTAGCCACTCCATGCTGACCTGCACCTGTTTCGGCAATAATCCTTTTTTTCCCCATCCTTTTGGCAAGCAGTATCTGTCCGAGAGTATTATTGATTTTATGTGCTCCCGTGTGATTCAGATCCTCTCTTTTCAGATAAATCCTTCCTGCTCCCAGTATTCTGCTTGAAACTTCCGCAAAATACAGAGGTGTTGGACGGCCGCTGTAATTATGATATAAATCTGTCAGTTCTTTCCGGAAAGCGGGGTCGAATTTGCACGTTTCATATGCTTCCGAAATCTCTTCCAGGGGCTCCATCAGAGAGTCAGGAACAAACCTCCCTCCGTAGGAACCGAAATACCATTGTTTTGTGTCTTTCATGTTATGCCACTCCTTCTTTAAAAATATTATGTATATTTAGTTAGCGTGACGCGTAACGCGTAACGTGTGACGGGTTTATACCCATACGCATCACGCATTACGCTTTACTCATTACGACATTATTATAAATAGTTATGAAACTAACTATAACTATACTGATAGGAACTTTAACGAAAAGGCCTCAGCCTTCTCCATCTGTATCGGTCAGTATAACGAAGCAATCAGATAATAAATACTGATAGAATTTATACAAAATAAAAAGATCAGACTTTCTAAAAAGCCTGATCTTTTTATAACCAGAACTGCTTTAGCTCGTCTCTGCTCGTCTCTTCTATATAAATTTCTCTACTCAACTCTAAACTAACAGGCATGACCGGATCGGTCACAACGAAGAATGAGAATTTGTTCCTCCCGTCACGCGTTACGCGTTACGCGTTACGATTCTCATATAAAATATCTAATCTTTACCGCTTTTTATAACACCATGTTTGGTGTGAATTTCCGATTTGCCGCGGATCTTTATTGCCGACGTATATTCTGTGAACTGGAATAACATGACTTCACCGTTATCCAGTTTTTCCGTATGATGAAACTTCGTATCTTTGCCGCGGGTGAGGCCTATAATATTGACACCGTCCTCTAAAGCCCTGACTGCTACATAATCGCTGCCACTTTCTACGTTGCTTTCTATATGTGACATATTATATCCTTTCACTAAGGAATGAAAATTTATTAATTGTCTCTTTCCTCGCGTCACGCGTTACGCGTTACGCGTCACGATTAATATATTTGAGACATTTATTTAACTGCCATTCCTAATTACATTCTGTAATGAAAATTGATTTCACCAATTATAATAGCATTTATATTTGCTGTCAAGAAGATTGGCTTTAAAACCAGTAAAAATGAACTTACCTTTTATAAAAAAACACTATTAAAATTTCTGACCCTTTTTATGAAATTCCCTGTTAGAATAAATATTGAAAGGAGTTGAGCCTATGGATACGATTAAAGAAAAACGTATAGCGGCACCTGATGAAAAAAGAGATTTCCGGGGAGAGGTTATTTCCATTCTCTCTCCCGGTACTGTCCTTAAAGAAAGATATAAAGTTTCCTATCTCACTGCAGGTGGTATGAGCGTAATATACAGTGCCACAGACTTACATACCGGTCTTGACTGTATCATAAAAGAAATAATTGTTTCCCGGGAAGAAGAGAATTTTTACATCAATTCTTTTTTCAGGGAAAAAGAACTGCTTTCAAAACTCTATCATCCCGGCATAGTCAATCTGCTGGATTTCTTCGACGAACATAACGGTTTTTATCTTGTTCTGGAGTACCTTGACGGTATGTCTTCAGATGAATTTATAGAGAAAAACTATAAATCCCGCATAATACCGCTCAATAAAATTTTAGACTGGTCTTTGCAGCTCTGTGACATACTGGATTATCTCCATAACATGTCACCTCCTGTCATTTATCGTGATTTGAAACCTGAAAATATTCTCATTGACGGAAAAGAAAGAATAAAACTTA
This sequence comes from Vulcanimicrobiota bacterium, assembly GCA_040217695.1. Classification (GTDB taxonomy): domain Bacteria; phylum Vulcanimicrobiota; class SpSt-956; order SpSt-956; family JAKJGF01; genus CALARM01. The sequence continues at coordinate 15,415 of JBEHWO010000120.1, forward strand.
TTGATTTCGGTATAGCAAGAACCTACAAGGAAGGTAAGATAAAAGACACGGAAACTGTAGGTTCTCCCGGCTTTGCCTCTCCCGAACAGTACGGGAGAAGCCAGACCGATTGCAGAAGCGATATTTACAGTTTCGGAGTATTCCTCCATTATTTGCTTACAGGTATTGATCCGAGAGAAAAGGAAAAGTCCTTTGTTTTTGAAGAGATAAAGAAGATTCCTTTCGGATTGAAATCTATTGTAGAGAAAACTCTGGAAAGAGATCCGAAGGATAGATTTCAGACTGTAGCTGAACTTAAAAGAGCTTTAGAGAGAATTGCCGCAGAGTATCCCTGTGGTAAAGAAATATGTAATAAGGAAATTTCAGAATATGAGGTGATGAAATCTCCGGGATATAAAAGAAGAACTGCTCTCTATATATTTCTGGATATTCTTATTATTGGCATTATAAGTTATTTCATGCTACCCTGGTCGGCAGGCATTCATGATACTATGTGCGGCCCTCTTATGTACCGGCAATGGGAATGGAACTGCAGGCATAATATTCAGACCGTGGCAGAATCTCTTGAGAAATATAAAGAGAAAAACGGTACATATCCTTCTGACCTGAATTCTCTGGAAGAAAATTATATAAAAAATCTTCCTCTCTGTCCTCACAGTAACAGGGGATACGGATATATCTGTTCACAGAAAGCAGATAATTTTACCCTTTATTGTTCCGTTCCCGGCAGTCATCCCGATACAATGTCACGATCTGCCAGGGAAAATCTGGGAAAAGCTAAAAAAGAATGTTATCCTCAGTATTCACCGTCGAGCGGAATTATCAGTAACTGGGAAAATATGTAAGGAGGTATATTACGATGAAATATGTTCTTTCTTTATCATTTATGTTGTTTCTCGCATCACCGGCTTTTGCCTGAATGCCCAATCCCGGTGAGAGGTTCTCTCACGCTTTCCCTTTCATATTTCCATGGACAATATTGATGGCTATATATGTTATATGGGAACTCATTACTCTCTACCATATAAAAAAATATGTTTCCCCTGCGGAAAGTGAAGCTATAATTTCAAGATTGGATGCAGTAAAAGGCTCTTTTTATACAGTCATAAAAATATTATTTATTGTCATTGCAGGTCTTGCATTACTGGCATTCAGTTTTACTTCTCCTTTATTTGCCATTCCCGTATTTATTTTTCTTATTGTTATAGTAAAGTCTGTGAAAAAGGATTTGACCATATGGTCTCTTATAAAAATATTTGCCACACTTTTCTTATATTTTCTCTGTTCCACACCTTTTCTTTTTATTATGGGAACTCTATTT
>JBEHWO010000121.1:0-16490 GCA_040217695.1 Vulcanimicrobiota bacterium
AATAATCCTGTAATAAAAAAGAAGAGCATTATTATAAATAGAAAGCTTATAATAATACCGGAGTTTGTGTGAAAAGTAGATGGGAAATTAAATTCTCCGAACAATCCTGTTTTAAATAAATAGTTCCAGAAAATCTGTCTCCCCTGTTTGTCTTCCCAGCAACTTGTAAAAGGTTCATTTATAAAATTTTTTATGTCAAAATATAAAAAATTACTGGCTTTATTCTCGATAGATAGTCCCGGCGGAAGTTCTCCTACATTTACAGAGATCCATTCATTGTTATATTTTATATAATTGACGTTACGGATGAAAATAACTAAAATTCCTGATAATATTATGATAGCTATGATAATAATATGTTTTACATATTTTTTCTTATCCTTTTCTTTCATTAATTTATATATGATTGATATTCCAATAATACTGCCCATAAATACACAGTTAAATTTCGTAAGAATTCCAAGAAAGGTGCATATAGCAGAACCATAAAGAAATCTATATTTTTCTTCATCATACCATTTTATAAGAAAATAAAGCCCTGCAGTATAAAACATATAATACATGATGTCATTTGTTATTCTTACAGAATGAATAATGCCTGAAGGCCAGAAAACCATCAGAGAAACAGCAAGGTAGTATAAATCTTGTGATTCTTCGGAAAAGAATTTTATTTTTTTAAATATAAAAATTCCGAATATAAGAAAAATCTGAAAATAGATAAGAGTTAAGACCTGTAAAGCCTGTGTCTCAGGTAAACCTGCCATGCCTGCCAGTTTATATACAATAGCTCCTGTAATATAATAAAGGGGGGCTTGAAAATTTTCCCATCCACTGTCAGGTTTCGGAAGAGAGTAATTTTTTTCAACATATTGAATATATTCCAGATGTCCTTCAACATCATAACTTCTTTCCGTATAATCGGTATTGGTAAGATAAATTATGCTTACGATTAAACTGCAGGCCATTATGACACAGGTAATTTTATCTAATTTTAACTCCCTGAGTATATAATAAAACAGGATTGCTGCCAGCAGGATAATTGAAATACTCAGGAACAGGTAAATTCTGTCACTGAAAGAATTAGTTATTTTCAGGCTGATATAACCGTTGGAACTATAAATTTTGATTTCAAAATTATTTTCTCCCTGATGTATATAAGGTTCCAGATCAAGAGCAAAACCTTTTTCATGATCCGAAAGAGATCTTATATCAATATTATCAAAAGATACCCTGCAACCGTTTACTGTGATATATTCCACGCCGTTATCGGGAATAATTCTTATTGTTTTCTGGCTTATTTTTCCGGAGTGTATTTTACCTGCAATAACATATCCTGCCGGCCCTTTCGGATAGTCAACGAAAGGAAGGCTTAACTTTTCGATATTTACGTCTTTCTTTTCCAGATCCGTAATACGGAGTGACGTATAATTATTTAATAAAATAAAGAGTATTAATAAAAAAATTAATACAGCATATTTAATATAACTTGACATATATCAATACATCTGTTTCCAGAAAGGAAATAATGATCGTCTTATAAATCTGAAATAGTTAAAGAAATAATAAAGTAAAATACTCAGAAGGATAAGCATTATAATATGAATTGAAATATACAGTTTATCTCTCGAAGAATTACTTATATCAAGAGCGACAGTTCCTCCGTCATCTATCAGTTTCAGCTCAAACCTGTTTTCTCCTGCATGGATATAAGAGCCTATATCTATATCAAAACCGTTTATATAGCCTGAAAAAGATTTTGTAATCATTTTATCAAGAGAAACAGGGTTGTTGTTTATCCTTATATATTCTATCCTGTCATCTGCCACAATGTTTATAACTCTCTGAGAAAGGTGGGAAGAGTAAATTTTACCTGTGAATATATATACCCTGTTCCGGGTTGAATCTTCTCTGAAAGGAAAGACAATGTCCCTGATTTCTTCTTTCTCGTCTTTTACTTTTATACCGGTGAAGCTGAGAATGGTATAGTTATTCAGCAGGATAGAGATTATAAGCAGAGAAATTAGTATTGCATATTTTCTGTGTTCTTTAATGAAATTTACTATTTTTTCTTCCATATATATTATAATACGACATTATCTCTTTTCTTTCCTTCATATTTATATGAGAATCGTAACGCGTAACGCGTAACGTGTGACGGGAGGAACAAATTCTCATACTTCGTTTTAGTGACCGAACCGGTCACTAAAACCCTTCCAAACTCCCATACCTTCCGCAATATACCATATGAGAAGTTCTTGAGTCAGAATGCGGTTTACTTCACATCTTCCTCTGTTTTCCTTTCCCGTTGCCATGACCCTTGAAGGACAATCACCGCCGCAGTGCCAGTAGCAAAAACATTCTCTGCAATTATTTCTGAGACCCTTCTGTTTATCCATAAATTCATAAATTTTATTTTCATCTACATTTACCGAAGATGTAACATTACCTGCAGTGAACAGCGGAAACAGGGGATGACTTCTGTCATGAATTTCAAAACATGTTACTATGTCTCCCCGTGGTGTTACTACCAGGCAGTCTTCGGCACAGAGGCAGAATGATGAAGCTATAACCCATGGCCTTGCACCGGAATAAAATACATGTATTCCGTAATCTCTTCCTGTTTCATAGGCTTTTATAAAAGAGGATGTAAATGATTTTATATGGTTTTTTGAAGGATCTCTGTATATTCCCCTTTTATTCACGTAACAAGGTTCAATCTGTACAGTCTTGCATTTCGTTTCCTCACAGATAAAAGATACAGACGCGGCAAGCCTGTCGAAACTGTCAGGCACAGTGGTAATGCGTATGGAATATGGTATTTTAAATCTATCCAATTCCTTTATTGTTTTTATAACAGAGTAAAAAGAACTTTTGCCGTTCCTGAGGGGCCTCTGTTTTTCCTGTATTTCGGCTATGCCGTCAAAAGAGATATTCAGAGAGTCAAAATATTTTACAATAAATTCCTTCTGATAATCTTCGAGAACACCGTTTGTTGACATAGAGATTTTACAGGGTAAATCTTTATTTTTTGCATATTCTACAGTTTCTTTGAGTGTTTCCCAGTTCAGTGTCGGTTCTCCTCCTCCGTGAAAAGAAACTGAAAAATTCGCCGCCTTTTTTTTCGAAGCATTTCTGTAGATATAATCAATAACTGTTCTGGCAACGGGAAACGGCATATTCAGGCCTTTACCTTCTCCTCCTCTGGCATAACAGTAAGTGCATTTCATATTACAGTTGCCTGTCATCAAAAGAGCTGTTTTGACAGGTTTATATTCATGTATGGAACAGTCCGGAACATCCGGATCATCTCTCCAGAAATTTATAGAATCAAGAAATTTTTCCGCATCACTGTGACGGCAGGTGCCGGAAATTTTTTCTTTCAGATAAAGAGCCATTTTTTTATTTGCAATAAAAGCCAGTCTGATAAGAGGTCTGTAAATGATAAATTCTTTTTTAAAGGGAATGATATATAGTTCCATGATTATGTCCTGTGTGATGCGTTATAATCGTGACGCGTCACGCGTTACGCGTGACGCGTGATGCGTATTAATCCCGGGGCGTTTAATTAAACGCCCCTACTCATGACTCACGACTCTCATATAAACATGTTATCAAAATCCATCTCAGAGCAATTTCTTTCTTTACGCGGCAGAGAAAACCTTCTTTTTCATTATTTTCTGTTAAGGAGCATATTTCAGGACATTCTCCCGAACAGTGATATATATTTATACATGTATTGCATTTTTCCGGTAATGGTTTATGTCTGTAAAAGTCGATTAATTCGTTATTTATCCTGATTTTTCCATGATACAAATTACCTGTAATCAAGTCAGGTCTTACAGAAGTGTCTGTGCAGAAAAAACAGCCGCTTATCCCGTTGCCGGGGATTAAATGGAGCACATTACGAAACATGCTGCAGTAGCTTCTGTGCAGTTCATTGAGTCTTACTCCTCCGTATGTAAGATTACATCCCAGTTCTTCAGCTTTTTTCTGTGCTTCTATAAAATGTTCTGCAAAGAGTGAAGCATCTTCGTTTTTAAAAGGTGCTCTGTCTCTGTCCCATACTTCATAGACAGGCTCAAATCTCATATTGACGGCAGAGAGTTTTTCATAAAGATATGTTGCAATATGAGACTGATGTGTAACTGTTTCAGGTGTGATTGTGGCGCGAACCGACATTGATATTCGCCGGCTCTTAATAATTTCTGCCGTCCTTTCCACACAGGTAGACGAAGGTTCTCCGTTTTTCAGAGGCCTCTGTCTGTCCTGAATAAAAGGAGGGCCGTCACAGGACAGGGCTATATGATTGAAGTGGTTGCAGAGCCATAATACATGTTTTTCTTCCATTACACCGTTTGTGACGATAGTTCCGTGCCATGGAACATTAAATTCTTCTGCCATCTTTCTGGTAATATATTCGAATCTCACTACCTGTTCCCATTGGACGGACGGTTCGCCTCCGCCGTGGAGGACAAAAAGGAAAGGGTGTGTTTTTTTCCTGCATATATTTAATACGAATTCTGCTGCGGCAATTAAAGCTTTTTCATCAACAGAAGATTTGGCTCTCCTTACTTTATGTGTATAACAGTAAGAACATTTAAGATTGCATCTGTCTGACAGATAAAGAGTAAGACATACAGGTTCAAATGGCGAATTCAAAATCTTTTCCCATGTTTTTTGAACTTTTAAAGCACATTCTGTCAGTTTAAGAGCAAGATTTTTTACTTTTTCGGAAACATAATTTTTTGAAGAGGCAAAAAACTTTTTCAATTCCTCTCCGGAGGAAGAAGAAACGCGACATATATAACCGGGAATATATAATATATTATAATCTTCTATAAGAAATACAGGTAAATCTTTATGGATTTTAGTAACATGAGCCATTCACGCGTCACGCGTCACGCGTCACGCGTCACGCATCACGCATCACGCATCACGCATCACGATTCCTCAATTGGGATAATAATAAGTAGTATAATAAGTATATGTATAGGTATAGGTATATGTATAAGTATCTGTATATGTCTTTGTATCTTTGTAAGTTTTCAGCCATTCTTCGTAGGAAACGCAGTTACATGCTGCTCTGTCTATGAAGCTCATATCATAGGAAACACAGCTGCAGGAAGCTGCAATACTTCCCGGTACACAGTTACAGATACATATGGCTCCTGCCGGTATGATTGCCCAGTATGGCAGTGTATAGACTATCCATTCTCCCGTAACTGTCTGGATCCTGTACTGTATTCCTTTCACCGTATGAGAACATATTTTAAGATCTATGAGGGATGTTTTATATTTGCCTTCAGGTAATGTCCATATGATAATAGTATTATCTGTGCTTCCCGATGCAAAGATTTTCCCGTCAGGTGTTATTGCCAGTGAAGTAACCCAGTCATTGTGGCCTTCCAGTGTTTTAACGAGTGTTCCTCTGGGGAAGGACCATATTTTTACTGTTCTATCTCTGCTTCCCGAGAGGAGTAATTTTCCGTCCGGGCTGATTGCAAGAGAAGTAACCCAGTCGGTATGTTTCGACATGGTTTTTAGCAGGGCTCCGTCAGGTAAAGACCAGAGTTTTATCGTTTTATCGGCACTGGCCGAAGCGAGTATTTTACCGTCATTGCTTATAGTTAGAGCTGTAATCATTTCATTATGGCCTGTAATAGTATTCAACAGTTCACCTGTAGACAGCTCCCAGAGTTTTATGGTTCTGTCAGTGCTGCCCGATATGAGAATCTTTCCATCGGGAGTAACGGAAAGAGCGGTAACAGACAGAAGATGTCCGTCCAGACCGCTTACAGTTTCTTCCATAAAATCCCATATCTTTATTGTATTATCCTTACAGCCTGCTATCAGTTTTGTGCCATCGGGAGAAAATATAAGAGCACAGGCAGGTGCCGGCAGTCCTCCCAGTGTTTTTATCTGGCCTTCTGACCAGAGTTTTATAGTATTATCTTTAGCTGCCGAAACCAGGATAAGTCCTTCAGGGCTTATTGTAAGAGCAGTTATACCGTCTTTATGTTCTTCAAGAGCTTTATAAAAAGCACCGTCAGGGAGAGTCCAGAGCTTCAGGCTGCAGTCATCGCTTCCAGAAACAAGAGATTTACCGTCAGATGTAATAGCCAGAGCCCTCACGGCTTTGCTGTGAGACATGGCGTCTTCATGAGTTTTCCCGTCTGCAATACCGGAACATATGAAAGCTCCTGCCGCAGCAGCTGTAGCAGTAAGGAAATCTCTTCTTGTAAGAACCCATTTTGACCCTTTCCGTTTAACGGCAAATATTTCCGGTTCTTCTTCCGATTGGATTTCATCAGGTTTTTCATTCTGTGATTTTTTTTCTTCCATAAAAATCATCTTCTTTCCGGTAATTGGTTTCTAATTTTATATCTTAGAATATTAAGGCAGGTATGTCAATATTAAATCGTGACGCGTGACGCGTGACGCGTGACGGGTGGTTCGTGATGCGTGATGCGTAATGCGTGATGCGTATTTTCACCTGTACCGGGCGAACACTGTTCGCCCCTGCGACTCACTTTTCACTTTTCACCCTTTTCATAGCTGCCGAAAGGCATCCGCCTCTGCATTTTTTCATTTCCCTCCACCTGCACAGTTCACACTTCTTATAAATACCGGTTATGCGGAACCTTTGCAGTTCTTTATTGAATATTTCCTGACAGTCCATTGCAGTAATAGAGTCATTCAGAGTCAAATGCCATCTCGATGCAAGGCCGTAACATGGCACAATGGAACCGTCTGGCATAATATCCGGCATGGGGCCGCAGTGAAGCCCAATCGGTACCGGGTGTAGATGGACTGTTTCAATAAAACCTTCGGGAAACATACATGGGACAAAACCACAGTCAAAATTTAATACTATTCTGTGTTCCATAGACTCTTCGAAAAAATCTGCAATTGAAGAACCTGCTTTTTCATAATGTTTCGGATGGACGTAAGTGTTGTCATGGTCAAGACATGGATGGGCCAGGCCGAGTCTTATGTTTCTGCCGAGATTGTATTCTTCTATCAGATCTATAAGAAAAGAAGGTTTCCGCATAGGATTATGTATATTAAAACATGGCGTAATTTTTTCAGATAATTCCTTGAAGGTCTGTAGCTGTTTTTCTTCTTCTTCAATCTGCTGTTCTTCAGGTGAGTTTATATTAACAATAACAGTCAGTTCTTCGACACTTAACGTTTTTAGATATGACAGAAGTTTCCTATCTATAAGTCCATTGGAAAATATAATAACTTTAAAGTTTTCTTCCAGGGATTTTTCAACAAACCATGTCAGGTCAGGATGAAGGGAAGGTTCTCCTCCCAGGAGTTTTACAAGTTTTATGCCCGATCTCTTCAGAAAATCCAGAGACATAAGAAAGGTTTTACGGGACATAAATTGTTCGTGAGAGATTTTTTTCTTTCTTATAGATTCTGCAAAACAATAGGAACATTTACGGTTACAGAGCAGGGTAACAGATATATTCGCCATAATTACTTAAGCCATTCCCCTTCTTTCCACAGTGAAAGAGTATTTTTTATCCACAGGTCCGTTTCTTCTTTATTCCTGTGAGTAATTGCAGATATGATACTTATAATTCTTTCTGAATCTATGTTTCCTGAAAGCATATCCCATAGAGCAGCTTCAGGCCAGGGAAGAAATAACAGATTTCCTGTTTCTCTGTTAATGAGTCTTATGCCCCTGTATTCCACCGTCCAGGATATGGGGGCGTGACCCGTGACGGGTGACGCGTGACGGGTAGATGTCCCTTCATTTTTCTCATTTGTGTCGTAATTCATGAAATCGTAATGCGTGATGCGTAATGCGTATGACCCATTGCCAGTCACGCTTCTCCAATCAGATCAGAATCCTGAAATACCATTCTTTCCAGGTCTTTCCTGTTATTTATAAACCTTTCCATAAGATCTGTATATCCCAGTTCATACAGGAGATTGCACACTGTAATGATACGTGTTTGAATACAGAAATCATCATATTTTTCAGTGACATGATGGACATGGCACCCTCCGGCACAGTGAAACCTGGCAATACATGTTCTGCAGAGTTTTTTTTCATCTGTCACGTGCCTTATGTTTTCCAGATTAGCTTCATCAATGCAGAAGCCTGAATTATCTATATGACCGAAGGTTAAATCGAGACCTTTTTTTTCCCATTCTTCCTTCTGAAGATAACAGGCACTTATAGTTCCTTCAGGTGATACAATGATAGTGTCTTTCCCTGCAGGGCAGAAACTGTGCTGCAGTGTGCCTGTAGAAGCAGGGCCATAGACGGGAGTAACGCCATAGCCCTTTGCAACCACTGATGCCTTTATATAATTTACTGCAAATGTCCAGGGATCGGGAGGAAGGAGTTCTGTCCCTTCTGTCTGTCTGAGCACTTCAAAATCTAGGTAAGAAGGTTTGCAGATTCGACAGAGCCTGTGAGCGATTTCTTCCATTCTTCCCGCTGTTTCATCTGTAATACATACTCTGATACAGAGTTCGGCAGGACTTCTGCCCAGTAGAAAGGCATTCCTTTCAACAATATGTGATGTTTTTCCGTTGCTTTTAAGAGGTCTGTACCTGTTCTGAATATCTTCCGGGCCGTCCAGGGAAAGAACTACAGTGTCGAAATAATCTCCGATAAAAGAACAGGTGTCTTCATCAAAAAATCCGTTTGTAGAAACTTTAAAGACAGGTTTCAGATCGTGTTTTGCACAGACCATGTTTGTCCTGTATACTGCCGCCCTTATCACATCGGAGGCAAAAAAAGGCTCTCCTCCGAAGAAATGTATTTCAACGTCAGTTTTGCCCTGATTTATAACATGTTCTGCCATCCATTCTACAGATGACATGGCCAGGGAAAAATCCATAACAGAAGTGTCTTTACATGAGCCAAAACCACAGTAAAGGCAGTTGAAGTTACAGGACCTGGTAGGAATAAGACCGAGAAAATCAGGATTTACGGGACCTCTGTTCGGTGCCGGCATACTTACCGGTTTCTCTGAAAGGCTTCTGTAAAGTTCATAAAGATCTTTCTTCTTTAAATTCCCTTCTTTTAATGCTTCTACTGCAGATCTGTTCATAAGAGCAGTAATATTATGGAGAGGACTGTGAAGAATATATTTGTCTGATACAGGTACTGTAAATACATAATCCATAATATTTATTTCCATTGTTGTTACCTCAATCCTGCTTTTAAATTATTTATAAAATTTATACTTTTTATATTGTCTGTAATAAAATTTATATATATAATAAAGGTAGTTTTATAATATATTCTACGGTTATGAGTCAGAAATAATAAAAACGGAGGGGGTCTGTGATGTTTATTAAGAAATCAATTATATTTTTAATAACAATGGTTCTGCTTTTTAGCTTTCCTGCATCCGGAGAAGAGATTAATATAAAGCAAAAAGATTATAATACTCTTCAAATATATATAAAATTAAAACCTTACAAAGGGAAAAAGTTTCTCCATGAAAACGGAAAAATATATACACAGATAGATGATTTGAAAAAAGCTATGGGATTTACCTTTAAATTTGATAAAGAAAATCAAAAACTCATAATTAATGAGCAGGAATACACAGGAGAACATATATTAAAGAACGAAAAAATACTTTATATTCCTCTCGTAGACATATCTCATTATCTCGGTTACAAAGTAAATTATGACGCCATTACGAATATAATGGATATTTCAACATCAGGTGTACTAACCAATACGATAGAATTTATTCCCCCTACCCGCCGTGGCTGACCATAGATCTAACTTCTGTATGAAGTTTTTTAAGGGATCGTAAAAAAATAACCATATCATATTTATAATCGTGACGCGCAGGGTAAGCCTTCTGACTTTTCACTTTTCACTCTTCACTCTTCACTATTTCCCCACAGATCCCATAATTCGTAACCGTTTTTATATGCCGGTATTTTGAGGCTTTTCAATACATCATCCACATAATGTTCTGTTCTCATGCCTACGAGTACACTGCTTATACCGGGCATAGACCGTAACATCCAGATAGCTTTCCCGGAAAGAGTGGCATGTTTTATAGAGTCAGGTAAGAACCTGTTTAATTGTTCATGTATTTTATCTGATTTCTCTATGGCTTTCGTAATATAGTAATCCCTTATTTTTTCCATTATATTGTTAAATGATCTTATGTATTTATCCAGCTCTTTATCTTTCACTTCATGTCCATGTACAATCCGGTCGAACCGCGGTGTAAAGTAATTATCCCTTACCATATTCCAGTGCTCTATTCCCGAGAAACCACTCCATCTATCCGTAAGTATTTCGCTGAAACCTTCATGGAAGTATTTCAATTCTTTTTTCATGTCATTTTCTGTAACGGTAAATTCTTTTAATTCTTCTTCCACGTCCTTATCTGAAATTCTTGCTTTTATAGCGAAATCGCTCAATCTTATTAATTGATTGTTTCTATAGGAATTTAACGGCCTGTTTACAAGGGTTCCGAGATTTGCTTCACCTGCAATATCCAGCAGGGACATAGATTTCCTGTTTTTATTGTAAATTGCTCCTCCTTCATACAGGTTTGCAGGGAACTGTATGACTGCAAAGCGGTTGTTTTTTGAAATATGTCCTGCTATATCCAGAATTTTTTCCAGTGACGTATGTTCGAATTCTTCGTGAGAAACGGGGAAGGTATTTGAAGAAATGCCGTACCATGAAATTCTTCCTTTCTCCGCTTCTTCTTCAAGATATATGAAAGCTTTTTCTATTCTTGAATAATATTCTTTCTCCGCCTCTTTTCTGTCTGTTCCTTTCTTTTTTGCCAGAGAAAGAAAATACTCGGGATTATGTAAGAGGAGAACATCCAGCTTTTCCATGTCAAGCCTGTCAAGGGATCTGTTCAATTGATCCTGTAAAAATTCCGGGTGTATACAGTGCCAGCAGTTTTCATCATAATAAACCATATCGGGGAAAGGATTTCCTTCATTAATTCTTTCCTTTGAAATTTCCATGGCAGGGCCCTGAACATATCCTATTTTAGATACTATAACCAGTTCATCTCTTTTAAGTGCCCCTTCTTCTACAAGCTCTTCCACCACTTTCCCCACGAGTAATTCACTTTCACCCCACATATAGTTTGTGGAAGTATCTATAATATTTATCCCTTCTTTTAAAGCTTTTGTGAGAGCATCAAAGTGTTCCCCGTTATTTTCCGTAACCCTGTAACAACCGAAACCGGCCCGGCTTACCATGAAGCCTGTCTTACCCAGTTCCGTAAAGGGCAGTCCCTTTTCTCTTTCAATTTTTTCTGCCCTTATGGCAGTTCCTTCTTTTTTACTCATAATTTTCCCCTTTCTCTCTGTTTAAAATAATTACAAAGAATAATGTCTGAAAAACATTATTGACCTGAATATAAGCATGTAATAAAATCATTCCTCCCGTGATGCGTCACGACATAAACTGTAATATGATGATGTTTATTTTGTTACAATCTCCAGGGAGTGTCCGTCACAGATCATAACTATTGTTCCGTTTTTACCGGTTCTATATATAACAGCGCCCATATATTTCAAATCATCCAGAACTTTCTCATCGGCAAAAACACTGTCACTGATTACTGCATACTGAGGGCCTGCAGCCCTGAGGAATACAGGAATACTTGATGTATTGATACCGTGATGGGCGACTTTCAATACAGTAGATTTCAGATCATAATCTTTTTCTATCATTTCTTTTTCTGATTGAGCTTCTGCATCACCGGTAAATAAAAAAGATATATTTCCGTATGATAATTTCAATACAATGGAATTATTATTAAATCTCTTATAGCCGATTTTATTCGGGGCAAATATTGTAACAGTAACGGATGAAGAAAAATTTATATGTTCCCCCGGAACAGGTAACATTACTTCCAGTCTCCTGTCTTTAATTGCCCTTATGGCATTATAAAAACATTCAAGTTCCTGCGATACATCCGGCATATACATCTTATGTATTTTAAAATTTCTGACAATATGGGCTGTACTGCCGATATGATCTTTATGAGGATGGGTTATAACAAGGACATTTATTTCTTTTACATTATTTTTCTTCAGGTAATTTTCAATATATCCTGCATGTTCCTCCCGGCCTGTGTCGATTAACATAACCTTATCGTCAGGAGTCTGAATTAATATACAATCTCCGTGGCCCACATCAATAAAATGGACTTTTAATAAACCTTCAGCATCATTTATACTTATACTGATTATAATATAAATGATTATTACGGTTATGATGACAGGTTTTTTAGCAGACATTATTTCACTCTTATTCCTTCTATTAGAAAAATTTCTCCGGCCATGACAGGACTCCTTCAATTCGGAATAGAAATTAAAAACTTACACTGTACTTTATGACATTTCTCGCAGAGGGGTTGTTTATTTTATGATTTTTTTTAAATCTCTTATTCTGATTTTATTAATTTTATTAACTTTCTGCGGAAAAGAGCCTGAAATGGTATTGATCCCCGGTGGGACTTTTCAGATGGGAAGTAATAAATACAGTGATGAAAAACCTGTACACACCGTTCATATAAGTTCTTTTTATATGGGAAAATACGAAATAACAAATGAAGAATACTGTGAATTTTTAAATTGTAATAAAAATGAAGGACTTTCTTCATGGGTCTCTATAATTGCCGACGATTTTTCCGGTATAATTAACAGGGAAGGATTATTTGACGTAAAGCCCGGATATGAAAAACATCCTGTTGTATATGTGACATGGTACGGCTCTTTAGCATACTGTGAATGGTTAAGTAAAGAAAGAGGAGAAAAATATTATTTACCTTCCGAGGCTGAGTGGGAATATGCATGCCGTGCCGGAAGTACGGCGGAATATTACTGGGGTGACGAAATTGACGGGGATTATTGCTTTTATCTGGATAACAGTGAGTCATATAACGGTTATAAAATTAATGGCATATACTATAATCATCAGGCAGTGGGGCAGAAGAAACCCAATGCTTTCTGCCTTTATGATATGAGCGGCAATGTATGGGAATGGTGCAGTGACCGGTATGAAACTTATAATACCGGTAAAGAGCAGCAGGAAGTTGAAACGTTCATGGTTGAACGCGGCGGAAGCTGGGATTATTTTGCAGGCTACTGTCGTTCGGCAAACCGCAGTTATTACTTTCCCGATAAATGCGATTATAATCTGGGCTTTCGTATCTGCAGGGCAAAATAAATCACAGGGGTTGTAAAAAAATAACCATATCATATTTACAGTCGTGACGCGTAACGCGAGGACAATAACCATAATTTTCCGTATAAATCATTAAGGGAGGTCATATTATGAATTTAATGAGTATGTTTTTCGACAATACAGGTATTGTAAACGAAAGAGACATTGATTGTTTTATTGCTTCCGAAGAGATGTTTAATAGAGGAAATTATGAAGGAGCTTTAAAATACATAGATAAAGCCATAAATCTGGATATTAAATTTGCCCGTGCCTGGAATTTTAAAGGACTTATATTGCACAGACTGGGACGATATGAAGAAGCAATAAGAAATTTTGATATGGCCATATTGATTGATGATAAAGAATCTGAATACAGAAACAACAGGTATCTGTCTTTATGCAGTCTTGGTAATCATGAAGAAGCAGGGAAAGAACGGAATAAATTTTTAAATATTTCTATGGAGAAAACATATTTTTCTCTGCTATTTAAAGTGATTTCCATCTACGGGCATATAAATCCCTTTCTTCCGGAAACAGATTTTTCAAAAATAGAAAAAGAGAACTATCTTTTTCCCTTGAGAACAAAAGGCAGTAATTCTTATTTTCACGGTAAATATATACAGGCAATCTATTATTACGATAAAATTTTAAAGATCTGTCCTTCCGACGGAGATAGCTGGAATAACCGGGGTCTCTGTCAGCTTAACATGAATTTCTATGAAAAAGCTATTAAATGCTACAATAAAGCAGTAGATATAAATCCTGGTAACAATATTTATCTGACTAACAGAGGCCTTGTTTTAAATTTCATGAGAAGATATGAAGAGGCCCTTGAAAATTTCAATAAAGCCATAGAAATTAATCCTGATAATGAACAGGCATGGTACTGGAAAGGAGATACTCTGTATAAACTCGGAAGAAACAGCGAGGCTCTGGAATGCTGCGAAAAAACTCTGATGATAGATCCCTATCATGCAATGGCATGGAATAAAAGAGGTTTAACTATGGTTTCTTCAGGTATGTATGATGAAGCTTTTAACAGTTATAAAAAAGCCCTGGACATAGAACCATCTTATCAGGAAGCTATAGCAAACAGGGACGAACTGCTCAGGATTACAGGTAAATTTTTAAATGATTTTAAAGAAGAGCCTGAAGGAAATAAAATAGAAAAGGAATTTACTTCTGTTTTTACTGAAGAAAGACAGACGGAAGTAAAAGAAGCAGCAGAACCGTCATTTTCTTTCGGTCTTGATGAAGAAGGACAGGTAGAAGCAAAAAAAATAGAAGAACCATTCACTTCGGGTTTTAGTGAAGAAGACCGGAGTGATAAAATAGAAGAACCATTTTTCCCCGGCTTTGGTGAAGAGAAACAGAGTGAGAGAAAAGAAAAAAAAGAAGAACCATTTACTTTTGGCTTTAATGGAGATGAACATCAACAGGAAAAAGATTTTAATTTTTAATGATTGGCCGGTCAGGCAATTTGTAGTAATAACCTGTCCTGCTGTCACGCGTTACGCGTTACACGTTACGATTCTCATATAAAGTGAGGAAATTTTCTGAAAAGACGTTTGACTTATTTTATTATCTCATTTACATCTTTTCTGGCCTGTGTGATGATAGTAAAATTATTTGCAGATAATCAATTTATCAGAGGCTTCGTGGGAGATATAATCGTTATTTTGCTGTTATATTTTTTCATCAAAAGCCTTTATAATTTCCATCCTTTAAAACTGACAATTTCTATTTTTTTCCTGGCCTGTACAATAGAGTTTTTTCAGTATTTAACGTTAATAAATATCCTGGGACTCGAAAAAAACTTTCTGGCACAGTTAATTCTGGGATCTGTTTTTGACTCTGCCGATCTGCTTGCCTATGGTATCGGAGCAGTTACTGTATATATGATTGATGTGAAGCTGAACAGATGGTAATCTGTGATAAAATGGCCGGCCATAGATAAATCTCCGGTATCGAAGCAGACGATTATAGAGCATATGGGAATATGTACCGTTTTGCCGGATTTTTTTAAGTACTTGACAAAGGGAACTTATATTATTATAGTTGAAAGTATAAAAAATAATTCGGCCCATGATTTCAAAATTTTTTTACAAGGGAGAGAAAGGTAATGCGTTATTTTATTAATCTTTTACTGGTTTTATTAATTATATCTATTTTCGCCGGATGCGGAAGCAGCAGCACCACTGCTGTTATTCCTACTTCCATTCCAACGTCTACCCCTTCTCCGACAACTTCTCCGACAACTACTCCTACTCCGACTGCAACGGTTATAACACCGTCAGGAGGTGTTTTTACTGTATCTGCCGGATCGGCCCAGGAAGGTTCTGTTACTTTTCAGGCCAATTCAGTCGCAAGAGATGTTACCTGTACCGGAGGGATCGTGAATCTCGTACCGTCACTGCCTGCGGGAGTACAGGTTGCAAGCAGTGTATATAGCTTTTCTATCTCAGATACCACTGCTTATAATGGCTCGACCTTTCCTGCATATGTTACATTACCTGTAACATTACTGCCCGCAGTTTTACCTGAAGATGTGACTGTATATCATTCCAGTAACGGAAG
Organism: Vulcanimicrobiota bacterium; assembly: GCA_040217695.1. GTDB lineage: Bacteria > Vulcanimicrobiota > SpSt-956 > SpSt-956 > JAKJGF01 > CALARM01. Next base: position 15,776 of record JBEHWO010000121.1, read on the forward strand.
TACCTGGACTAATATAGGTGGTACTCTTAACAGTGATAGAAATAGAATATCTGTAAATGTACCGTCCTTTTCTTATTTTGTGGCTACTATACCTCTTACAGCTCCATCGGGAAATAAAATGTTCATGCTCCATCATTCGGTAGGAAACGATCTTATTGAAAGAGGGAATGTAAGAGGAACTATAAATACTTATAATTCCTCTCATGGAACTTCATATCAATTCTGGGATCATGGTTATAACAGCGACGGATTGAGAGATGCCAGCGGCATTTATACCGGAACCAGTTATGACATACCGGGGGATAACACAGAACCTGAAGGACTTGCCTATCTCTTTACTTCTTCCAGTGCAGATGCAGTTTCTTCAAGGAATCAAATAATGACTTATGATGTAATAGCATTTAAATCCTGTTTTACCGCTTCACAGGCTCTCGTTGATGATACGGTATTAAATAATTACAAAAACTACTATATTCAGATGAGAACTTTCTTTGATTCTCATCCTGAGAAGGTTTTTGTGGTTATCACTCCTCCTCCGTCTCATCCTGACGAGACAACCCCTGAAATTGCTGCCAGAGCAAGACAGTTTGCTAACTGGTTAAAGAGTTCCGAATATCTGAGCGGCCACAGTAATATCGTATGTTTTGATCTTTTTGACCGGTTTGCCGACAGCAGTAATGTACTGAGGGCTGACTATAGATATAGCGGTGAGGTT
>JBEHWO010000122.1:0-16481 GCA_040217695.1 Vulcanimicrobiota bacterium
CAGAAAGAGTTAATGAATTTTAACGGTTATCTCATAAAACCTATAAAATTATCACATTTATACAATAAATTGATTGAAGTTGCTACAGGGAAGGCAGTTTCTGTCTTTAAAGCACATGATAAACCATATCTTGACCCGTCACTGGCTGAAAAATATCCTCTTACCATTCTGCTGGTAGAAGACAATCTTGTCAACCAGCAGGTTATGCTGAGTATGCTTGAAAAGATGGGATATATGGTAGATGTGGCCTGGAATGGTATTGAATCCATTGAATCACTGCGTCGCCAGCCTTATAATCTCATGTTTATGGATGTAGAAATGCCTGAAATGGACGGTTTGACAGCTACCTGCCGTATCAGAGAAGATTTTCCCCCTGAAAGGCAGCCATGTATTGTTGCCATGACTGCAAAGGTTTTCAGAGAGGATATAAAAAAATGTTTTGATGCAGGTATGGATTATTATCTCGGGAAGCCTGTACAGGTAAAAGAACTCGTAAAGGTGCTGAGAGAATGTAAAGATCTTCGCCATTATTCTGAAAAAGATATTGCAGGTGAGAAAACCATATGTGTAAATTCTGTAAATATTGAGAACTTCGAAAACTTAAAAAACCTTGTAGGCGAAGGAAAAGCATTTGATTTAATCGATAAATATCTGAATGACAGCCAGGGACTTTTACAAAAGATTAAAGAAAGTTTCAGAGAATATAATTATACAGATCTGAGAATTTCATCTCATACATTGAAATCCTCCAGCACACACTTCGGTGCCATGAAACTGGCCGGTTTATGCCAGGAAGTAGAAACTATGTCGGATACCTGTGAGGCCGAAGGGTTAAAAGAAAAAGTCTCTTCCATAGAAGATGAATATAAAAGAGTAAGGCTTGAACTGGAAAAAATCAGGAATAATAGGATTTTATAAAGAAGGAATTTTATTCAAACTGGCAGAATTATAATATATTCTACTTAGGGACTGTAAGGAAATAACTCTGACAAATTATGGTTTTTATCCTCGCGTCACGCGTCACGCGTCACGCGTCACGATTTTCATTCTGGAGTAATCTTATAAAATTTATGTTTTATCCGAAAAGTAATTACCGCCATCTTGGCAATATACATTTTTGGGAAAAAAAAGAAATAGAACTGGAATTTAAAAATCCAAAAAAAAGTGATGTGAAACTGGAGATAATAATAATCTCCGAGTGGCTCGAACTGCTCTCCGAAAGAGAAATCCTGTTTTGTGCCGAAGAAAGTAAAAAAGTCAGATTCCTTGTAAACGGCCTGAGTGTTTCTTCCGGCAATCACTGGTGCGAAATTTTATTATGCGAACCTTTAAGGAAAGAGGTCGTTGTCAGAGAGATACTGCTCGGTACCTTTCTTACTGAAAAATTACTGGAGAAATCTGAGAAAAATACCGATATAATAAATGTTTACCCCGATTTGATAGATGTCGGAAATATAATAAAAGGTAACAGAATCGTCAGAGAATTTAATATAGAAAACAATGATAATGTGCCGGTAAAGGTATTGATGACATGTTTTGATAAATGGATAAAAATTCCCGGCGTAAGAGATAAAGAAGGTAATGAATTTTATTTTAAAGATAATAAAGCGGAATTGAATATACCTCCGGGAGAAATTTTTACTGTCAATTTAGAGATAGATTCACGATTGTGCATTGCAGATTTAAAACATATGGGAGAGGTTTATATATCATGTCCTGATCTGGACGTATCTGACAGATCTGTAAAGATTAAAATTCGTTCCTTTAATGTAAAGCATTTTCTTATTGATTTTCATGAAGTAAATATGGGGAAAGCTGTTCCCGGAGATGAATTAACAAAGGAACTACAGATAACATATCTGGGAGAAAGACATGATATTACTCTTTCGGGAGAAATGATCCCTCTTTCCGACTGGATTAAGATTGAACATAATGACTTTGTAATAAAACATGGCGAAAGTTCTACTGTAAAGATTCACTGTATGATTCCGGAAGATATGAGTAAAGGTGTCAAAGAATCCTTTATACTGGTTAATTTTAATCCGGAAAAATGCAGTCCTCCTGTTTCTTTTATGCCACAGCAACTCGGTAAAATAATTCTGGATATATGTTAAAAAAAATAATCAAAATATTTGCATCTCTGATAATATTATTGCTTCTGGCTATCTGTTACAGTTTTATCGAACCGTACTGGTTACAGATAAAACACATTGATATTACAGATGAAGATATACCTGAAGCATTTCACGGTGTGAAGATTGTATTTATAACAGATATTCATCATGGTAAGTTCTGTTCCCGTGAAAGGGTAAAAAAACTTGTACATACTGTTAATAAATTGAAACCTCATATAATTCTTCTCGGAGGAGATTATGTTTACAGAGATAATAAATTTATAAAACCTGTTTTTGAAGAGCTTAAACATTTATATGCCTGTGAAGGTAAATTCGGAGTTCTCGGAAATCATGATCACTGGCAGAGTAAATCTCTGACGTTACAATCTATGAAAGATTCAGATATAATAGATCTTGATAACAGAGCCATGTGGATAAGCAGAAAAGGAGAAAAAATAAAAATAGGCGGTGTGGGAGATGTCATGGCTGATGTACAGGATATAAATCCAACAGTGAAAGACGTTAAGGAAAAAGATTTTGTAATTTTATTATCCCACAGTCCTGATTATGTAGAAGAACTGAATAATTATAAGATTGATTTAATGTTAAGCGGTCATACCCATGGAGGACAGGTTACATTTTTCGGTTTATGGACTCCTTTTATTCCTTCCCGGTACGGAGATAAATACAGAACAGGTATTATAAATACGAAATATACCCGGCTTATTGTATCAAATGGTACAGGAACAGTAATAAAACCTGTACGATTCTGCGCAAGACCTCAAATACTGGTTATCTGTCTGAAAAGAAACCTTTCTAAATGAAGAAACAGATAAGGAATGACAATTAAATAACTGTCTCAAATATATTAAATCGTGACGCGTAACGCGTAACGCGTGACGCGAGGAAAGAGACAATTAATAAAATTCTATTCCTAAGTTTGTACAAATTCATAAATTATTTATATTAGAATCGTGAAAGGTGAAGAGAGGATGAGCTCTTATTGTTGCGACCACCGGGTCATGGCTGTTTGTGAATAGACAATTTCATCAAAAATTGATATAATTATTTTTATCAATTCAAATGAGGTTTGTTGATATGCTGAGAAAATTATTAATTCTTATCCTGTTACTTATTATTTCAGGTTGCGGAGGAAGTGGAAATAACGGGATGACCTCCGTAGATAATCCCACCCCCTCATCGGGCAATGTCATAATTTCTACTGACGGATATGGCTGTAATGTAGATGGCAATTCTCAGCTTTATGCCGGTATGACTACTGCATGGGGTGATTTGAATACTCATACGAACTGTTCCAGTGATAATCTTGAAAAATGTCTTCTTACTCAGGAATATACCTGTAAATTTGCAAGGGATGTAAGTCTTCTGGATTTTATGGCCATTACCGAGCATGCCGAATACGGGACTCCGGGAGAATATACGCAGGAAAAATGGGATAATATGATTGGCCGGCAAAAATCTCTTTCATCATCCAGGCCTTTTGTGATTTTTCCTGCTTTTGAATATACGGGAAATACTGTCAGAACCAATGGCACAGGCCATAAAAATATAATTTTTTATGATTATGAGCATTTACCCTGGAGAGTTTATGGAGCTGATAGTGTACCGACAGATCTGTGGAATTACCTTGACAGCACATCTGCATCAGGTTATTACATAACTATTCCCCATCATCCAGCAAAGGGTGCAGATTACGATAATCCTGTTATACCTATGAATACAGACTGGAGTGAAGTTTATGTAAACAGTAATATTCAGCCTCTTGTAGAGATTTATTCCCGTCATGGAAGTTCAGAATCTGCCCTGTGTAATGATGAAAGGGTAAATGATTTTAAAGAGAGCTGTTCCGTAGAAGCTGCCCTTACGAGCTGGCTGAGCACTCATAATCCCGGGTATAAACTCGGTATTACAGGCGGAACTGACACTCATTACGGGAAACCGGGAGATGTTGAGGAAATAAGCAGTAATGTTGATACAAGACTCGGTTACTGGACGGGAGGAGTTACATCAGTATGGGTTAACACAATTGACAGACAGACTATATGGAATGGATTGAAGGGAAAGAACTGTTATGGTACGTCAGGTGCAAGGATTAAACTGGAATTTACAGCCAGACTTGGAACAGAAATTGTTCCTATGGGCGGAACCATTACCCATAATGTATCTCTGTCGAACAGTCATTACGGACAGGTTAACCTTCATATATTTGCTCAGGGATCAGGAGCTAATATAACCAGAGTGCAGATATTTAAAAACGGAACAATATTATATGACAGATCGGAAAATAATCTAACAGTTCATATTGATTATCAGGATAATCTTAAAGAAGATTATGCCTATTATCGTGTAAAGGTATGGCAGGAGAATAATTCCAACAGTCTGCCCAATAATATTCCCTATGAAAGGGCATGGTCTTCTCCTGTATGGATAGAAAAGCAGTGAGTCGTTAGTCGTGAAAAGTGAAAAGTGGAAAAGTGAGGTGATTATTGTATGGCAACAAATTGTGATTCTTATAAGAAAAATCTTGGTTTCTGCAACTGTTCCTACGGAGGATGTTCAAAAAAAGGAAATTGCTGTGCCTGTCTTCATTATCACAGGTCTATGGGAGAACTGCCGGCATGTTATTTCCCTGATGATGTGGAAAGAACTTATGACAGATCTATAGAAAGATTTGTAAAGCTTCACAGTAAAAAATGACAGAGGTTTATCAGTATCGTAACGCGTAACGCGTCACGCGTCACGCGTTACAACCCGGGGTTATCTGTAATTAATTCTTTTCTCTTTATTTATATCTTCATTAAACGGTTCATGTGATTTTATATATTCACTTACCGTATCTACAACCAGATCACCGTATTCCGTATTTGTTCCTTTTTTCAGTGTGTCATAACCGGCACCGCCGTTTGCAAGGAAGTCATCTGCAGTAACACGGTAAATTTTATCCATTTCAAGTGGCTTATCACCTGTTTTTATAGATACAATTCTTTCTCCTTCAGGCTTTGATTTATCAATATCCAGAGTCATACCTGATACCTGGAGATCATTTTTTTCTGTCCATGGGGTATGTTCCAGGACTTCCTTTATCTGTCTTCCTGTCAGATTCATGGTGACAAGTTTATTTTCAAAGGGAAGTATTTTATAGAGTCCTCCATAGGTTATATCACCTTTTCTTATCTCTCCTCTTATACCTCCTGAATTGATTATTGCTATGTCACTGCGGGTTTTTTCTCTCATCCCGTCTGTTATAATATGTCCCATAGCACTTTCAGTGACTCTGCTACTGTGATTCAGGTCTGTTTCCGTAGTTCCCAGTAATTCCGATTGTTTCTTTTTTGCCTCTTCAAGCACCGGAGCTATAATTTTTTCCACGTCACTGTCAGGTTTTATATCTTTTGTATTTACCGGGATTAACTCATTTTTCGAAGAAACAATTTTTTTGCTCTCCCTATCTATGGACAGTTCCAGATTGCCTACAAATTCACCTTTACTGCCTGACTGGACTATTAATGTGCCGTTTACTACATCAGGTTTATCTATGGCAGTATGGGAATGTCCTCCTACTATTACGTCAATTCCTTCCACTGACCCGGCCAGTTCTTTATCTGCTTCTTCACCCTGATGGGAAAGAACTACTATTGTATCAATTCCTTTTTCCCTGAGTTCCTTTACGTATTTTGCCGCAGTTTCTTTCGGGTCAAGCACTTTCAGACCTTCCATGTTTTGCGGTTTTGTAAGTTTTGCTACTTCCGGTGTTATCAGGCCTATTATTCCAATCTTTACGCCATCTATTTCTTTTACCGTATATGGTTTTACTTCATCAAGGACTCCTGCTTTTTCTTTCTCAAGGTTTGCTCCGAGAACAGGGAAATTTGCTTCTCTGGCCATTTCTTTAAGATCTTCTTTACTCCAGTCATATTCATGGTTTCCTGTTTCTGCCGCATCATATCCCAGATTATTCATAACCTTTATCATTGTTTTACCTTTTGTGAGTCCTGATTCATAACTTCCCTGTGACCAGTCACCTCCGTCCAGCAGGAGTGAATTCCCTTCCGATTTGTTTTTCAGCTCTCTTATGACAGATGCGGTATAGGCCATACCGCCTGTCGAAGAACCTTCATTTTCTTTCGGCAGAAAAGAACCATGTAAATCATTTGTATATATTATATTCACAGTTGCCTCTGTCTGAGGAGAAGTACCGGAAGAGGCAGAATGTGGCATGTCTGATGACGTTCCTCCTTCTTTCCCCGGTGGAACATTTTCTTCCTGTTTAATTTCACTGAATTTTGTCCTGTCTTTATTATACAGATTATGAGCTTCCTCCAGATTAATATTCAGAACTTCAGTTAAATTTCTGCCTGATAGTTCCTTCATCTGTAAGGGTTTATTCGGAGTTTTTAGCTGCCCTGCTATTAAATAATTATTACCGGGATCTGTATTGATATGAGCTGATTGTATCATATTACCTCATCTCCTTTACGCATTAAGCATTACAAATCTATTATACCATATCTTATCAACTGGCTGCCTTTTCTTTAATTACGTCCTGTATGGATGTAGAAAGACTATAAATATTCAATGGTTTTTGCAGAAATTTTTTGATGCCTGCCATTTTGACTTTTTCTATATTTAGATTCTCACTGTACCCGGAACAGAGTATTATAAGCATATCAGGACGGATTTTCCTTATTTCCTCTGACAGCTGAATACCTGTCATGTCCGGCATTACATAATCAGTAATGACAATGTCAAAGCCTGCAGGATCTTTTTTGAACAGTTCCAGTCCCTTGAGAGGATTATCGGTTCCAATCACTTTATACCCGAGTTTTTCAAGTAGAAATGTGTTTATATCAATCACATCTTTTTCATCATCTATAAAAAGTATGGAAGCCTCACCTCTGAGCAGATGTTTCTTTTCTTTACCTGTAATTGCTTTACGTAAAACACCGGCAATATTGTGAATCGTAAAGGGTTTAATAATTACTTCATTAATACCTGAGTCCAGAAATTTTCTACTGTCACTGTAGTCACCGTAACCGGTGCAGATAATTACAGGTATTTTCTCCTGAATTTTCCTTATTTCTGTTGCCAGCTGGAGCCCTGTCATATACGGCATGGTATAATCAGTCATAACAAGATCAAACGTATCGGGATTTTTTTTGAAAATTTCCAGCGCTTTAAGACTGTTATCGGTAGAGGTTACTCTGTACCCCAGGCTTTCGAGCAATTGTTTCTCCATATCTGCCAGTTCCTGTTCATCATCTATAAAGAGAATATGTTCATTACCTCCTGTAAGTTCGGATTTTTGTCCTGCAGAAATTTTTACAGGTTCGTCTGACCCGGGCAAAATAATTTGAAAGCTTGAGCCTTTCCCGGGTATACTGGTGACATTAATAACGCCTTCCATACCTTTAACTATACCGTAAACTACAGCAAGACCGAGTCCTGTTCCGTCTCCGGATTTCTTTGTCGTAAAGAATGGTTCGAATATTCTGTCCAGATTTTCATTTTCTATACCACATCCGTTATCGCGCACTGTAAGGCATATATAATGTTGTTCTTTCAATTCCATGTATTTCTGAGTCTCACTTTTTTTCATATCTTTGAGATTGATATAAATTTCCCCGCTTTTATCTCCTATGGCGTGGGCTGCATTTGTGGTAAGATTCATGAGAAGTTGATAGATTTCTGTCGGGTCTGCAAGGATTACAGGATGTTTTATCTGAAGGTCTTTTTTTATTATAATACTTCTGGGCATACTTGCTCTCAGGAGTTTAAGAGCTTCATTTATTACAGGTCTAATGTCGACAGGCTGTCTCTTCTGTTCTGTCCGTCTGCTGAAGGTAAGTATTTGCTGTACAAGATTCTTTGCCCTGTTACATCCTTTTAGTATATGGTGTAAATTGTCTTTTACTCTGGATTCTTCCGGTAACTGGCATAATGATAATTCCGTATAACCTATGATAGCTGCAAGTATATTATTGAAATCATGGGAAATACCTCCTGCAAGGGTTCCTATCGCTTCCAGCTTTTGAGCCTGCCTCAGGTGGTTTTCCATTCTTTCTTTTTCTTCTTCTGTTTTTTTACGTACTATTCCCACTCCTATAGTTCCTGCTACTGCACTGAGTGCTCCTATTTCGCTTTCATCCCATACTCTTTCCATGTGACAGTCATCGAATCCTATAGAACCATTGAATTTTCCTTCAATTAATATGGGAACTATAAGTATGGAAAGGATTCCCTGCGGTTCCAGCACTGATTTTGAGCATGGTTCAAGATTACGTACTATCTCATTTGTCGGTATTCCTGCTTCATTTTTATCAAACCATCCGGGAAATAATTTATCACATGGCATATTCTGCAGGTCAGGATTGTCTATCTGAGGTTCGACTGAATCTCGTGACCACTCATATCTCTGGCTGATAAGTCTTTCTCCTGTCAGAAGGTCTTTAGAAAATTCAAAGATAGACACCCTGTCCGCATCGGTGGCAATACCCAGATATTCCATTGCTTTATGAATAGCCTCATCTCCATATCCTCCTGATACCAGACTGTTTGTGGCTTTTGCCGCTCCGTCAAGAAGTTTTTTATATTTATTGAATTTTTCTTCCATATCTTTCAGCTTTAATTGAAGCTCTGATTTTTTTATAGCTTTCATAGGCTGTCTCCTGATTTTTATAGAGTGAAAAGTGAATAGTGAGTAATATCCTTTTCTTTTCACTTTTGATTAATAACAATGATCGGTTCGGTCAAAACGAAGAATAAAAATTTGTTCCTCCCGTCACGCGTCACGCGTTACGCGTTACGATTCTCATATAAATTATTTACGGCACATTGAACGGATTGAGAAGAGAAAGGGCAACTGTGCTCCATAGCTGTACCGCATTTGATTCCGTTTCACTTCCTTCTCCGTATGGCACTGCAATAAATTTATCTTTATCTCCTGTTATCGTCCATAGCTCGAAATTTCGCATTTCTCCGATGGTATTTTCAATCTTTATAAGTTCTGTTGCCAGGGAGGTCATGTTCTCAGATAATTTTTTATTTATCGAAGCAATTTTTTTACTCTGATATAAAAGCCCTTTTTCCATCATAGTCATTTGCCAGCTCCATATAACAGTTCCATGATACGATGTTCCTGTTAAAGATTTCCATAGATTTCTGTCTTCTGACAGAGACGGATTTGCAGTAAGAAGTCCACCTCCTGTCATAAGCCCGAGAGGATAGTTGAAAGATGCAGTTTTTACTGCGTCTTCCATTTCTTTAATATTCATCTCATCCAGAAGGAAACCGAATCCTGTATCGCTGTTTATAACTTCTACCGGATTGCAGTCAGAATCAAGTGATATACCGTAAAATTCCAGACCATCTCTTAATATGTCAGGCATGTGCCCTTCTATGAATTTTTCTATTGTACAGTCATCCGTAACATGAAGATTTTTCATAATCTTTATATCATGAGCCGTTAGATCTTTATTTTTTTTAATAAAATCTTTCAGTCTTTTTCTTATTTCATCACAGGACAGAGTGATTTTAAAATGATTTCTTGCCTGTGCCCAGCAATTTATAAGCTCTTCCATTTCCATGCTCTGTTCTCCTGAGAAACTGTTAAGTATACGGAGAAGAGAATTGAGGTTATTCTTTTCTGCTATGTCTTTCAATTCCTCACTGTATTCTCTTTTTAATATGCTATAAATTGCCTTCAGAGATGCAGAAACAAGGTATATATTTACATTACCCGAATAGACCCCTCCTCCCAGGCCTTTATCGGAATCTCTCCAGTCTCCTGCATTCATTCCTTTGTTTATTCGTATCAATTTCTCTGCCAGTAATTTATTATCAGGAAGAACTTCTTTTTCCCCGGACGATAATTCTTTCCATTTTTCATAATAGGGAAGGGCAGATGTGATTACTTTATTAAAATTTTTCATTATAGCTTTTTGATTATGAGTTTCTTTATTCAGGACAGAGGAAAACACTGTTTTCTTGATAAAATCACCTGTCACATCATGCCTTTTCAGATAATGATGCAACATGATCGGAAAGATAAAATCATCATCAACCATTTTATAATCATAATTTTCTTTATAAAGATTTTTTAAGATTTCTGAGTATTCCTGTTTTTTATGTTCTTTTATTAAATTGTTATATTCACAGATTCTTTCTCCTTCTGCCTGCCAGAAACTGTTATCTTCATGGGCAACATCACCGTCGTCGGAAAGTCTCTCCAGAATACTTTCCATGGCACTTTCATAAGCCTGTGTACTCAGTACTTCGCCCAGTATTATAGAAGTCATCATTGTGTCTCTTCCGAAATAGGTAAGAAACCTCCAGGAACCTGCCAGATAACATTCTTTATATGACAGAAATAAAAGATCTCTGAGAGAAAGAGCATAATATTTTCTGTATTCTTTAAGAGCAGAATAAAGTTCTCCCTTATTACATTCAGGTATGTCGTTTATTTTGCTTAAAAAATCTTTATTTATGAGTTCTTCTGTTTTAAATGGCGTAAGTGAAGGGAAGGTACTGGTTGTTCTTATATGAAAGTCTATCTCTCTGTCACATGTGAGAGTTATTTTACCGTTTTCTTCTTTTGAAACAATTACACAGGATGGAAATGTCATTTCTCCGTAAACCCCGTATGTTTCATCAATAGTTGTACGGTAAATTTTTATAACACTTCTTCCGTCTTTTTCTTTGAATATCTTTATCAATGGTTCAATCCAGGCAGGAGCTATTGTAATACCATGATATGTTTCTGCAAAGTTTTTTCTCCATAATACTCTGTTTCTGATGTCATAATCCTGACAATCACCTTTATCCCTTGCTGCTCTTACAGAATCTACTATGCAGTCATTTATACTCAGATTTTTTTTATTTGTTTTTACTCCGAATGAAATAAAAGTTATGCCTTCTTTTGTTATTACTTCTTCCATTTTATCTTCCGCTTCGAACACCATATCATTGTCCCTGTCAAACCAGAGACCGAAGCAGGAATTACCATTTGTAAAAGATGTTATTATACGGTTTTTCCCTTTTGAAGATATAACCGTATGTGCACATATTTTATCCCCCTGATACATAAGATTAATATCCCGTCCCTGTATTACTTTAAAATAATCTGCCTTTCTGATTTCGGAAATATTAATTTCTTCACCGTGAAAACATTTCATCAGCATATCACTCCCGCCAATAAACAACAGAAGGGCTTTCCCTCCTGTCATTAAAAAAGCCCTTCTGCTTACTCTGTCTAAAAGCATATTTTTCTCCTTTTACAATTATCGCTCATTACTTTTTTTAGATGACAGTCTATTATTCCGTTATTCCATAAAGCCTTGAATACTCCGGCTTTTTTCCATTCCCTGAATCTGTTGTGAACTGTAGTGCCTGACCCCAGAATTCTGGGAATTGATTTCCAGGAACATCCTGTTTGCAATACATAAAATATGGCATTCATTGCCTTTCGAGCCTCCATTGAAGTGTGGCCTGATTTCTTTTTCCTTACCGGTATCAAAGGTTTTATTTTCTCCCATAATTCATCGTTTATTTCATATTGTTTTATTATATCTGATACATCAAACAGGATATTACCTGATTTTGCAGGTATTATATCATAATTTATTATTTCTTGAATAGATTTTTTATTTAAAAATTCCCTGTTATGAAGAGTTTTTGCAAATTCTTCCAGTCCTTCTTTAAATAAATTTTTCTTAAAACATGCAATGCCAGTAGAGACACACAGTTCCTTATTCTCAGGATGCTTTTCCTGAAGCTCTCTGAAGGCTTTTATAATTTCATCTATTTCTTCGGGTTTTTCTCTTAACAGAGCTCTGTAATAGAGAATTTTTTGTTTGATTTCATTATCAGGCTTACTGTTAAGACTATCTTTATTCAGTGGTGTCAAATAGTCTCTGCCATCTCTATTTATATCTTCATGTAATCCTTCTGAATTTTTTTCCTTATTCTTTTCTTCTCCGGTGCGGTAATAAATTTTACCTTCATATAATTTGTCGGAATTTCTGTCTTTTATGTCGATTTTTTCGATAATTTCATCTAAAATCTGCCTGTTTCTCTCTACATTATGAATGACTTTTTCTATATCTTCAATTTTTTTCTGGATTTGTTCTTCCTCTGAAGGAACTTTTCTATCAAAAGATATTTCCCCCGAATCATCAGGAGTAAATATTTTTTTTACTTCCTTTACATATTCGGAAATTTCTTTATGTACAGGTCTTCCTCCTCTTGCAGCCTGTTTTATGGCTTCTTCCACAAGAGGCAAAGGCGCATCTTTCCTGAGGAATCCGCTGGCTCCTGATTCAAACGCATCTACTACATGTTCTTTATCTCCGAAGGCTGTTAACATGATAACACTGGCATGAGGATTAATTTTAAGTACTTCTTTTGTAGCACTTATACCGTCCATATGCGGCATGGCGATATCCATTAAAATTACATCGGGGAAATGGGAAAGATGTTTGATTTTTTCTATAGCTTCCTCACCGTCAGCTGCCCATCCGCATAGTTCTGTATCCTGAGAGTAGTTCAGCAGTGTTCTGAGTACCAGTTGAAAACTTTTATTATCTTCGGCGAAAAAAACTTTTATTTTTTCATCTCTGATTATGTCTCTTTGATCTATGAGGTCATTTTTTACGTTGCTGCTTTCGGTAATTACTGCAGAACTGTATCTGGAAGCCATTTTATAGCCAAGTTTTGTTATAGAAACTACCTCTTCACTGACAGGAGATCCGCAGGGGGACGATTTAGAAGTGATTCTGTTAAACTGTATAGTTTTAAAAGAAGCTTTTAACGGAATATCTTTTTCCGCTGTGGCATAAGTACCTTCTGTTATGACAGAAGTCTCTTTGTTTGAAGTGACTGTGTCACATGTGTTTTCCCGGTGATATCCTTCATTCGGCGCAGGTTCAGTATATTTTTCTTCTGCTATGACAGAAGTCTCTTTATTTAATCTGGCTGCGGCACATGTATCTTCCCGGTGATATCCTTCACTCACCGGGTTTTCTTCTGCTATGAAATAAGTCTCTTTGTTTGAAATGGCTGCGGCATACGTATCTTCCCGGTGATATCCTTCATTCACTGTGGTTTCTTCTGCTATGACAGAAGGCTCTTTATTGAAATTGACTGATGTGCCTTCCCCGGCACATCCTTCGTTCGGTGCGGCTGTTATGTATGTGTCTTCTGTTATGGCAGAAATGTCTTTATTAAAACTGACTGATGTGTCTTCCCTTTGTGTTTCTTCATTCAGTGCAACTGTGTTTTTTATGTCATAAGGCTCTTCATTCAGTCTGGCTGTGGCATGTTCATCATCTGTTTTAAAGAACACCCATCGTGCTTCTCCGTCTTCTTCCCAGGCACCTTTAAAATATATTTCTTCTATTTTATTATTTTCAGGTAAGCTGTCAGGAGGAGCTATTTTTATATAAAACATAATATTTTTCTTGAATATTTCTGCCAATGTTTTTAAGATGTTCATAATTTACCTACCTCCTTCAGGTAAACCACCCATCTTTTTGAATTTACATCAAATTACATCCATCCTTTTTTTATATTATGAAAATGATAAAGTCTTGTGCTTCGCTGTATGTTAATTTTCATATCTGGTTGTGACCGTTTCGGTCATGCCTGTTAAAGAAAAAACTGACCAGTAAAATACCTGTGAGAAAAATGACGAATTGATATTTATTTTACTTTTATATGTGGATCTCTCTTATTTTTAATAAAGAAAAGTCTGGTCTCTTTTATTGCTATATAAGATTATAACATTTTATTAGAATTTTTCAATATCTTTAAAGTATTTTTTTTACTCACAGTGTACACCGGACTTTCTGCCACAAAATAGAGGAATGTAAATAAAAAATAAAGAAATATATCCGGTAAATTTCATATCACCGGCTATAAATAAGAAATGACAATTAAATAACTGTCTCGAATATATTAAATCGTGACGCGTAACGCGTGACGCGTGACGAGAGGGAAGGGACAATTAATAAAGTTCTATTCCTGAGTTATGAAACTGACTGTACCATGAATATAGAAAAAAAAATTATAAAAAAAGTTATAAAATGCAACAGAGAATATTCACTTTTTTCTCCTGACGAGATGCTTCTTGTAGCTATTTCAGGTGGTAAGGATTCAATGTCTCTTTTAAAGATTCTTTCAAAGATTCATAATCCTTCTCTCCTTTATCCGGTTCATATATATCCCTATAAAGATGAAAAAATTCTGAAGTATCTTCAGGATTTTTCTATGAATGTGCTTTCTGTGCCTGATAGAGTAATTTTTCTAAAAAATCCCCTTTATGAATCTGCAGGACGAAGCTGTTACATTTGCTCAAAGGGCAGGAGAAAAACTATTTTTCAGGAAGGGGAAAGGCAAAAAATCTATAAAATTGTCCTGGGGCATACTGAAAATGATGTGGCAGAAACCTTTCTGATGAATATCTTTTACAGTGGAAATACTGATACAATAAGACCGGTGCAGGATTTTTTTAACGGAAAATTCACAGTCATAAGGCCCTTTTATTTCGTAGAAGAACATGAAATCAATCGTTACAGAGGAATTTATCATATAGAACCTCAACATTACGATTGTGCCGGTAAAGAGTCCAATAAGAGAGAAGTTATCAGATCTTTTTTGAAATCACTGGGAGATAATTATGCAGTTCATCGTGTTTTCAGGTCTGCCCTGAAAGAGTGAGTAGTGAGTATAAAACCCACTCACTACGCACTAAATAATAAATATATGCTCTCATAACGCGTGACAGGAGGAAAACGTTTATTAAATACTTATGCTCAGGTCAGTAAAACATAACCAGTGACCGGTAAGTTTTATAACTTACTGATCACCGGTTATGTTTCAGGGATTGCAAGAAAATAACTCTGGCAAATTATGTTTTTTGTCCTCGCGTTACGCGTCACGCGTTACGCGTCACGATTTTAAAATATTACTCGCCTTTTTTATATTTTTCCACTATGGCAGATACTTCAGGATCCGGCTGTACTCCTCCCGTAGAGAAGAGTTTGTAATTGACACCTATAATTTCCTTGCTTTTCGGGTCAATTTCAAGATTCATATCTCCTACGTATCTGCAGTTCGATGCTGCTTCCACTACAAGGGTATTTCTTCCGTCCGGATTTTTAACTGTTTCCGGCTGGTTAAGTGTTTTGTGATCATGGCCTGCCACTATAATATCAATACCTTCCACACTTGAACCGAGCTCTTTTACTCTTCCCACACTTTCATGGGACAGTATTACAACTACCTCTGCTCCGTCTGCTTTTGCTTTTTTCACAAGATCCGATGCGGCACTTCTGAGAGATTTAACGTTTACATCATAGCCTACATCGGGATGGGCGGAAGTGGCCTGTCTCTGTGTGGTAAGTCCGATAAATCCTACCTTTACTCCGTTTGCTTCTTTTATTACATAGGGCTGTGTATGTTCCAGAGGTTTTCCCGATTCTTTATAGGTAACATTACCGAGCAGTGTTTGTGCATCAAGTTTTGGAAGTAAATCTTCTTCTAAATATTTTCCTCCATGCTGAAATTCATGATTTCCGGGAACAAATATTTCCAGGCCCATAGAATTAAAGGCTTCTGCCATAGGTCCAAAAAACTGGGGACCCGGTTCATCATTACTTCCTTCATAAGAGATATCTCCGGTGTTAACTATAAAGGAATTTTCATCTCCGTAAAATTTTTCTCTGCTCTTTACTACAGCAGCTTCACCTGCTATTTTATTAAATTTATTATCATGTTCATCATTTGTGTGTATTATACTTACCTCAACAGGCGGTGCAGACTCGCTTTTAAGTCCTTTTGCCATAAGAAGGTTTCCTACAGTCGGTTCAGACATCTGAAAATACCATTGTTTATCCGGTGTATCAGGGTCAATTTTTTTCTGTGAAAGAGATACTCCGTCTCCGGGCATAAGAGCGGAAAGGAGATCCATGTCTATCGTGTCTTTCTTTTCTGTTTTTTTGGCTGTTGAAAAATTTGTCTGAGAAGTAATTCTGTTTGAAATTTCCATGTTTTTGTAACACCTTTCTTTTACAGTGATCAGTGATCAGTGATCACTGACCAGTTATTAATTTAATTGGAAGACTTTATAATTTAAGAATAACTTAATTTAACTGAAAGATCAATAGAGATATGTTAATAAATTGTTAAAATTCGGCGAATTATTGAGACGTGATACCAGGTTGCTATCAACCATAGCGCTTTGCCTGCCTGGTGCTCCGTAGAAAAAAATATCACGGCGGCACAAGTCTATTTGAATAAAATATAATGAAAAGTGGCATGATGTAAGCTCTAACAAATATGCCTGTTCCAGTT